>QHTD01000055.1 GCA_003220675.1 Candidatus Rokuibacteriota bacterium
CATCTTGGGCCCCATCAAGAGGCGCCAGGACGCGAGGAAGGACTCGGCCGGGGCGCCGATGCCCGGGCGGCAGAACGCGAGCCCGAGGCCGCGCGGGTAGCGCATCCTGAACGGCCAACCCGCGAGGATCAGCCGCGCTGCGCCCTGGGCGGCGTCTACGAGGTCGCGCCCCGCCGACGCCGCGACGCCGCTGACCGCACCCTCGCTGTTCGCGAGGCACACGACGAGCGCGCCGCTGCCGACGGCGCCGTTGTGCGTGAGGATCGCTGCCGTCGCGCCGCCCGCGATGCCCACGGGCCCGAGCACGGACCGGATCATCGGCATCGTATCCTGGCTCGGGACTCCGGCGGTGATGAGCAGGACCATCTCAGCGGCCGCCCCCTGAAGCCCTGTGCGCGCCATCGCCGTGGCGCGGACGGCTGCCCAGATCGCGTCCGGGTGGGTGGCGAATCCCACGCCCACCTGGAGCGTCTTTGTTCCGGTCTCAACGGGCGCGGTCCCGAGCATGCCTTCCGGAAACTGCAGGGCGGATGCCAACCGCAAAGTCGCGGAAGATAAGGAAACTCGGGTGGGGGCGGGTGATCGGGCGGTGTCACTTCGTCAACACGGTGACTCAAGACCGTGACTCTTTAGAGCATCCCGTACTCCTTCAGGCGTCGGTAGATCGTCCGTCGCGAGATGCCGAGCGCCGTTGCGGCCGCCTCCTTGTCGTCCTTGTAAAAGGCCAAGGCCCTCAGGATCAGCTCCTTCTCGACGTCGGCGAGCTGCGGGATGGCGCCGCTGGTGACGGTGACCGGCGCCGCGTGGCCGGCGGCAAGGCTCGGCAGGTCGGCGAGTGTGATCTGCTCCCGCGCGCCCATGGCGAAGGCTCGCTCTATGAGATTCTCGAGCTCGCGCACGTTGCCGGGAAAATCGTAGGCCTGGAGCGCGACGAGCGCCTCAGGCGCGATGCCGCGGATCTCCCGGCGGAAGCGGCGGCTAAAGCGGCGGATGAAGTGGTTCACGAGTGCCGGGATGTCCTCGCGTCGCGCGCGGAGCGGCGGCAGGCTCACGCGCACCACGTTGAGCCGGTAGTAGAGGTCCTGGCGCAAGCGGCCCTCGGCGATCGACCGGTCGAGGTCGCGGTTGCTCGCGGCGATCACGCGCACATCCACCGCGTGCGCCTTGGTCGAGCCGACGGGGCGCACGAGCATCTCCTGCAGGACGCGCAGGAGCTTCACTTGCAATCCCGGCGAGAGCTCGGCGACCTCGTCGAGGAAGATCGTCCCGTCGTTGGCGCCGCGGAAGAGCCCGAGCGTGTCAGAGACGGCGCCCGAGAAGGCGCCGCGGACGTGACCGAAGAACTCGGATTCCAGGAGGTCCTCCGGGATCGCGCTGCAGTTCACGGGGATGAATGGCCCCCTGGCGCGCGGCGAGAGGCGGTGGATCGCCGCGGCGACGAGCTCCTTGCCGGTGCCGCTCTCGCCCTCGATGAGCACGGGCGAGTCGGTCGGCGCGACCCTCCCGATGATCTCCTTGACGCGCTGCATGGGCGGCGAGTTGCCGACGAGCTCATTGACCGTCAGCTCCTCGCCCAGGCGCGCGCGAAGCGAGTGGACTTCGCCGCGCAGGAAGCGCCGCTCCGTCATCCGGGCCATCAGGTGGCGCAGCTCGTCGAGGAGGAGGGGCTTGGAGAGGTAGTCGAACGCGCCGACCTTGAGCGCCTCCACCGCCGAGGCGATCGTCGGGTAGCCCGTCATCACGACGACCTCGACCGACTCGTCGTGACGCTTGATCTCTTTGAGGAGCTCGAGGCCGTTCATGTCGGGCATGCGGATGTCGGTGATGACTGCGTCGAACATGTCGCCGCGGAGCGCCTGGAGCGCCTCGGCGGCGCTCGATGCAGACGTCACCTGATAGCCCCACTGTGTGAGGGCTTCCCGGAGGAGCCTGAGGATCGCGGACTCGTCGTCAACTACCAGGATCTTTGCAGGTTCCATCGCTTGACAGATTCAGACTTTACACGACGAGGTGTCAGACTGACAAGCTTCTCGTGAGACCCCTGTCTTGCGCCATCGGGGGCAGCATGTTAGCGTTGACGTTGACTTTTTATTGAGGAGACTGTTGATGGCTGACACCGCGACCGTCCACCTGACCGAGCAGACCTTCGACGAAGCCTTGAGCCAGCACAGCGGGCTCATGATGGTGGACTTCTGGGCCGAATGGTGCGGGCCCTGCCGGGCCCTGTCCCCCGTTTTGGAAGAGCTGGCGAGCGAGTCGGCCGGGCGGGTAACACTCGCCAAGGTCAACGTGGACGAGAACCCGGGCCTTGCCGCCCGCTACGGGATCCGTTCGATCCCGACGATCCTGTTCGTCAAGCAGGGCAAAGTCGTCGCCGACCAGGTCATCGGGGCGGTTCCGAAGGCCAAACTCAGAGAGAAGCTGGACGCTCTCGCCTGATACGCCCCGGGGCGGGGACCGCATCAGTACCTCCGGCATAGGGATCCCGTCACTCTCCCCCACCCGTGACGAGTTTCGCGCTCTCGCGGCAGAGGGGAACCTTGTGCCGGTGTTCGCCGAGCTGCCGGCCGATCTCGACACCCCGCTCTCCGCCTACTTGAGGCTCCGCCCCGGGCCCTACGCGTTCCTGCTCGAGTCGGTGGAGGGCGGGGAGGTCTGGGCGCGCTACTCGTTCCTCAGCGCCGACCCGCTTATGGTCCTCACGGCGAAGAACGGGCGCCTCACGCTCAAGCGCGGTTCCCGCCTTGAGCGGCTGCCCGACGGCAACCCGCTACAGGCCGTACGCGACCTGCTCGGGCAGTTCCAGCCGGTAGCGGTGCCCGGGCTCCCGAGGTTTCAGGGCGGCGCGGTGGGCTACCTCGCATACGACATGGTCCACCACATGGAGCGGCTGCCGCGGACGACCGAGGACGATCTCGGCCTCCCGGACGCGGTCTTCCTCTTCACCGACACGCTCCTGGTCTTTGACAACCTGCGCCACCGCCTGCTCGTCATCGCGAACGCGGTCGTGGACAAGCGGGATCCCGCGTCCCTCGACCGCGCCTACGACCGCGCGGCCGTGCGCATCGGCATGACGCTCGCGAAGCTCGCGCGCCCCACGCGCGCTCCGGCCCCGCTCACGCTCGCGGCCCCGGGCCCCCTGCAGGCGCTGGGCGAGGAGGGGTTCACCTCGACGATGAACGAGCAGCAGTTCACCGACGCAGTCCGGCGCGCCAAGGAGTACATCGCCGCAGGCGACGCCTATCAGATCGTCCTCTCGCGGCGGCTCGACTGCCACCTCACCGGCGACCCCTTCACCGTGTACCGGGCGCTCAGGACGATCAACCCGTCCCCGTACCTCTTCTTCCTGCGCCTCGGCAAGGTGACGATCGTCGGCTCCTCGCCCGAGGTCCTGGTGCGCGTCGAGGGCGGGGCGGTGGCCCTGCGCCCGATCGCCGGCACGCGGCCGCGCGGAGCGACGGAAGCGAAGGACCACCAGATCGAGGAGGAGCTGAAGGCGGACCCGAAGGAGCGCGCCGAGCACGTCATGCTGGTGGACCTCGGACGCAACGACGTCGGGCGCGTCTCCGAGCTCGGCTCCGTGAAGGTCACCGAGTTCATGGCGGTCGAGCGCTACTCCCACGTCATGCACCTGGTGAGCCACGTGACGGGACGGCTCCGCCGGGGGACCGACGCGCTCGGCGTGCTCCAGGCGTGCTTTCCCGCCGGCACGCTCACCGGCGCGCCGAAGATCCGCGCGATGGAAATCATCGATGACCTCGAGCCGACCCAGCGCGGCCCGTACGGCGGCGCCGTGGGTTACGTGTCGTACTCGGGCAACCTCGACTCGTGCATCACGATCCGGACGATCGTCTGCCACGGCCCGCGCGCGTCGGTCCAGGTCGGCGCCGGCATCGTCGCGGACTCCGATCCGAAGACCGAGTGGCTCGAGACGTGCTCGAAGGCCCAGGGGATGCTGCTGGCGCTCCGGATGGCGGCGGGGGTGGCGCGGCGATGATCCTCGTCATCGACAACTACGACTCGTTCACCTACAACCTCGTCCAGTACCTGGGCGAGCTCGGCGCCGAGCTTGAGGTCGTGCGCAACGACGCGGTGGACGTCGAGCGGATCGTGGCGATGACGCCTGAGCGCATCGTGATCTCGCCCGGACCCGGCACCCCGGACCAGGCGGGCGTTTCCCTCGAGGTGATCCGCCGCCTCGGGCCGACGACGCCCGTCCTCGGCGTCTGCCTCGGCCACCAGGCGATCGGACAGGCCTACGGCGGGACCGTGGCGCGCGCGAAGACACAGATGCATGGCAAGATTTCGATGATCCGCCACGACGGGCGGGGCGTCTTCGCGGGCCTCCCCAACCCCTTCGTCGCGACCCGCTATCACTCGCTCGCGGTCCTGCGCGACACCGTCCCTGAGGCGCTCGATGTCACGGCCGTGGCGGAGGACGGCGAGATCATGGGCCTCCGCCACCGCCGCCTTCCGGTCGAGGGCGTGCAGTTCCACCCCGAGTCGATCCTCACGGTCGAGGGCAAGCAGCTCCTGAAGAATTTCCTGACGACCCCGCGCCCGTGACCACGCGCGCTACAGAGCGACGGCTGATCGGGATCATCCGCCGCGCGTCCACGCGAGGGCCGGGAGTCCGCGTCGGGATCGGCGACGACTGCGCCGTCTTGGAGCTGGGCGCCGGGCGTCTGCTGCTCGCGACCACCGATCTCCTCGTCGAGGACGTCCACTTCCGCCGCCGCTACGCGACCGCCGCCGACCTGGGGTGGAAGGCGCTCGCGGTGAATCTCTCGGATATCGCGTCGATGGGGGGCCGCCCGCGCTGGGCGCTGGTCGCGCTCGCCTGCCCCGAGGGCGTGACGGTCGAGGAGGCGGAGGCGTTCTACGCCGGGATGCTCGAGCTCGCCGGGGCGCACGACGTCGCGGTCGTCGGCGGCGACACCTCCGCCTCGCCCCGGGGCTGGATCGTGAACGTGACGCTCCTGGGCGAGGCGGCTCCGGCCTCCGTGCTGCGATCCACCGCGACGCCCGGCGACGTTGTCGCCGTGACCGGCGCGCTCGGCCGCGCCGCCGCCGGTCTCGCCGTGCTCGAGCGCGGGACTGCGCCCGCGGGCGTGGCGCCGGCGGCCGTCGAAGAGGTGAAGGCGGCACACCTGCGTCCGCGGCCACGCGTGCGCGAGGGGCAGTGGCTCGCCGCCGCGGGCGGTGTGACGGCCATGATCGACCTCTCCGACGGCCTCGCCACGGACCTCGGCCACATCTCTGAAGAGAGCCGTGTCGGCTCACGCATCGACCTCGGGCGGCTCCCGGTGGACGCCATCGCGCGCCTGGTCGCCGACGCGCTCGGCGCAGATCCACTCGCCTGGGCGACCGGCGGCGGCGAGGACTACGAGCTCCTGGTGACCTGCACTCCGGGCGCGTTCGCCCGCCTCGCCGATGGCCTCGCCGCCGCGACGGGCACGCGGCTCACGGCGATCGGCGAAATCGCCCCCGCCGGCGAGGGCGTCCGCTACCGCGACGCCGCCGGCCGCGAGGTCGCGGTCGCTCCGGGGTTCGAGCACTTCGTCACGGGGCGCGCGTGAGCGACGGCCTGATCGCGAAGCTCCTGGGCCTCCTCGTGCTCGTCGCGTGCTCCGCCCTCTTCACGGGCGCGGAGGCCGCCTACTTCTCGCTCGGCCGCGCGCGGCTCAAGCGCGCGGCGGCCGAGGCGACCGAGGCCGAGGCGATGAAGCCGCTCATCGAGCGACCGCACGAGCTCCTCGTGACGCTGCTCGTCGGGGTCACGCTGATCAACATCGCCGCCGCGGCGCTCGCGGCCCTCACCGCCGACCAGCTCTTCGGTGACCGGTACGGCCTCGTCATCCAGATCCTCGGCACGATCCTCGTCCTCACGACCTTCGGCGAGGTCCTGCCGATGACGCTGGCAGTGAAGTACCCCGAGCGGTTCCTGGCCCAGGTCCACCGCCCCGTGGGCTGGCTCGGGGCGCTGCTCAGGCCGCTGCGCGTGCTCCTGGGCGGGTTGACCGCGCTCACCGTGCGGCTCATCGGCAGCGAGCGGGCGGCTGAGCCGGAGCTGTCCGAGGAGGAGCTGCGGACCCTCGTGGACGTCGGCGAGCGCGAGGGCGTCGTCGAGCGCGAGGAGCGCGAGATGATCCACAAGGTCTTCGAGCTCGAGGACACGCTCGTGCGGTCCGTCATGGTGCCGCGGCCCGACATGTTCTGCCTCGACGTCGCGACGCCCGGGGACCGGATCCTGCCGGCGTTGCGCGAGCACCTGCACTCCCGCGTCCCCGTGTACGAGGGGACGATCGACGTCATCGTGGGCATCCTCTACACCAAGGACCTCCTGCCCTACGCACGCGAGGGCCTCCCGTCCGACTTCGACCTGCGCGCGCGGCTGCACCCGCCGTACTTCGTCCCCGAGTCCAAGCGTGCCGACGCGCTTCTGCAGGAGTTCCAGGCGAAGAAGCTCCACGTGGCGATCGTCGTGGACGAGTACGGCGGGACCGCGGGGCTCGTCACGCTCGAGGACCTTCTGGAGGAGCTGGTCGGCGAGATCGCCGACGAGTTCGACGAGCCCGAGCGGCTCATCCAGCGCGTGGACGCCACCACCTTCCGCGTCGCCGGCAAGCTCCCGATCGACGATCTCAACGCGGCCACCGGGCTCCGCATCTCGAGCGAGTCGTACGAAACGGTCGGCGGGTGGGTGCTCGACCTCTTCGGGCGCGTGCCGCGCCGGGCCGAGCGCGCCGAGACTTCGGAACTCAGCGTGACGGTCGAGAAGGTCGAGCGCACACGCATCGTCGAGGTGCTCGTCTCGCTCAAGAAGCCCGCGTCGCACGAGGTAGCGGCGTGACCATGCTCTGGCTCGCGACACTGTGCCTCGTGGCGACGATGTTCTTCTCGGCTGCCGAGATGGCGTTCATCGCGGCGAACCGCCCCCGGCTCCGGCACCTGGCCGAGCAGGGGAGCGCCACGGCGGCGGCGTACCTCGAAGCCTTCCGCCACCCCGAGCGCGTGCTCTCGACCGCGATGATGGGCGTCACGGTGGCGCACATCGTCGCCGCGTCCGCGACGACGTGGAGTCTCCTGCCGACGCTCGGCGGCCTGGCGCCCGTCGTCGTCACCCTGGTCCTCACCCCGGTCATGCTCGTGTTCGGCGAAATCATCCCGAAGGCCGTCGCGCGCGCATGGGCGACGAGCCTCATCCTCCGGCTCTACCGTCCCCTCATCTGGACGTCGGTCGTGCTCATGCCCTTCGTCGCCTTTGCCAACCTCGTGGTCGGCTTGACGCTCCGTCTGTACGGCGTACGCCAGGCGGACACGCGCGCCTTCGTCTCGCGCGAGGAGCTGAAGGCGCTGCTCCAGATGGAGCCCGGCGAGGCCGAGGTGACGACGCAGGAGGCCGAGCTGATCGACAACATCTTCGACCTCGGCGACACGACCGTCCGCGAGGTGATGGTGCCGCTCGTCGAGGTCGCGATGCTGCCCGACAGCGCCTCGCCGCAAGACGCGATCGCGCTCATCCAGGAGCGCGGCTTCTCGCGCCTCCCGATCTACCGGCAGCGCGAGACCAACATTGTCGGCATCGTCGCCGCGATGGACCTGCTGAGCCGCGGCGCCGAGGCGGCGACCCTGGACGAGCTGAAGCGGCCGCCCTATTATGTGCCGGAGACGAAGCGGATCGACGACCTGCTCCGCGAGATGCAGCGCTCCCGCGCGCACATGGCGGTGGTCGTGGACGAGTATGGCGGCTCGACCGGAGTGGTCACGCTCGAGGACATCCTCGAGCAGATCGTCGGCGAGATCCACGACGAGCACGAACGCGCGCCCGCATCGGCGGAGCGGCTGCCCGACGGCAGCTATCGCGTGGCGGCGCGAACGAACATCGATGAGCTGAACGAGGCCTTTGACTGGACCCTGCCCAAGCAGGACTACGAGACCGTCGCCGGACTCGTCCTCGCGACGCTCGGCCGCGTCCCGCGCGCGGGCGAGATGTTCCAGATCCCGGGCTACACGCTCACGGTGCTGGAGGCCGACACCCGGCGCGTGACCGCCGTGAAGATCACCCCGACCCCCGAGCCCAAAGGAGGTTCCTGAGCATGCCAGGCAAGATGGTGGAGTTCTCCGCGAACGGCACCAAGACGTCCGCGTACCTCGCGACCCCCGCGTCCGGCAAGGGGCCCGGCGTCCTCGTGATCCAGGAGTGGTGGGGCCTCGTCCGGCACATCAAGAACGTCTGCGACCGGTTCGCGACCGAGGGGTTCACGGCGCTCGCGCCCGACATGTACCACGGCAAGACCGCGAGCGAGCCCGACGGTGCGACCAAGCTCTTCATGGCGCTCAACATCGCCCAGGCCGAGAAGGACCTTCGCGGCGCCGCGCAGTATCTCGCGGGTCAGTCCTCCACGAAGAAGCTCGGCGCCGTCGGCTTCTGCATGGGGGGCCAGCTCGCGCTCTTCGCGGCGACGCTGAACCCGTCGATCGGGGCGTGCGTGAACTTCTACGGGATCCACCCGAACGTGAAGCCCGACTACTCGAAGCTCTCGGGCCCGGTCCTCGGCCTCTTCGCCGAGAAGGACGGCTTCGTGACGCCGCAGGTCGCGAAGGAGACGGACGCGGCGGTCAAGAAGGCGGGCAAACAGTCGGAGATCCACATCTATCCGGGCGTGGACCACGCGTTCTTCAACGACGAGCGGCCCGACGCCTACAACAAGGCCGCCGCCGCCGACGCCTGGAAGCGGACGCTCGCCTTCTTCCGCCAGCACCTGAAGTAGCCGGCCGCGAGGCCGGCCTGACGGCGCACGAAGAAGTTGCGCAGGAGGGGGGTTGTCGGGCGTCGGCGGTGCGAAGACGAGGGGCGGGGAGGGGAGGCCCTCCGAGACCCGTAGCTTCTGGGGATCGCTTCGGCGCAGGCTGGACGGACCGAGCTGACGTAACGAGTGCTAGCGTGGTCGAGGAGGGCCTCCCCTCCCCACCACGACTCAGAGAGCTAGGCGGACGCCGCGGCGGCCTTCTCCTTCTTCTTCCGCTTCCCGGTCGCACCCGCCTCGCCGCGCGGCGCCTTCTCCGCCTGCTCGCCCTTCTTCTCCTTGTCCTTCGGCGTCTCGGGGCGGTCCATCAACTCGAGCAGGACCAGCGGGGCGTTGTCGCCCGGGCGGCGGCCCGATTTGATCAGGCGCGTGTAGCCGCCGTTGCGGTCGCCGAAGCGCGGGGCGATCGTGCCAAAGAGCTGGCCCACGACCCCCGTGTCCGGCACCATGGCCAGGACCTGGCGCCGGGCGTGGAGGGTGTCGCGCTTGGCGAGCGTGATCATGTGCTCGGCGAGCCCGCGCACGGCCTTGGCTTTCGCCTCGGTCGTCTGGATGCGCTCGTGACGGAAGAGCGCGACGAGCAGGTTGCGGAAGAGCGCCCAGCGATGGGCGGTGACACGCCCGAGCTTGAAGCCGTCCTTGCGATGCCTCATCGTGCCACTCCGCCACGCCCGAGCGCGCCGAGGACGTTCGGGTCGATGCGCATGCCGAGCGAGAGCCCGAGGGCGGCCAGCGCCGTCTTGATCTCGTCAATGGACTTCTCGCCGAGATTCTTCACGTGCTCGAGGTCACCCTCGCTCTTCTGGACGAGGTCCACGACCAGATTGATGTCGGCGTTCTTGAGCGCGTTGATCGCCCGCGCCGGCAGCGCCAGCTCCTCGAGCGTCTTGGCGAGCGCGTCCCGCAGGAAGGCCTCGCCGCCCGCCCCCTCGGTGTCGACGACCTCCTCCGGGGCGCCGGCGGCGAGCGGGGTGAAGTGCCCCTTCAGGTACGTCGCCGCGCGCGCCAGCGCGTCGTCGGGGCTCACGCCGCCGTTCGTCCACACCTCGAGCAGGAGCTTCTCGTAGTCCGTGATCTTCCCGAGCCGCGACATCTCGACGTTGTACGTCACTTTCGTGATCGGCGAGTACGCCGCGTCGAGCGGTAGGGCACCCGCGGGCAACGGCACCGTCTGCCGGTCCGACGCCTCGTAGCCGCGCCCGATGCCGACGCCGAGCTCCATCACGACTTTCGTGGCGGTCTCGAGGGTGAAGAGGGGGATCTCCGAGTTCACGATCTCGACCTCGGTTTCGGGCACGTCCGCGCCCGTGACCGTCTTGGGGCCCGTGACCTCGAGCCGCAGCACCTTCGGCTCACCGGACGGCACCTGGATCGCGAGCTTCTTGACGTTCAGCAGGACGTCGACGGTGCTCTCCTTGACGCCGGGGATCTTGGCGTCGACGCTCCGCACCCCCTCGATCTTCACCCAGGAGACCGCCGCGCCCGGCACGATCGAGAGCAGCGTGCGCCGGAGGGAGTTCCCCACGGTGAGCGCGTAGCCCTTCTCGAACGGCTCGGCGACGAGCCGGCCGTACTGGTCGCTCAGGATCTCCCACTCGACCTTCTTCGGCTTCTGGAACGGAATGCGTGGCATGGGTCCGCCTGTCTCTTCCCTACTTGCTGTACAGCTCGACGATGAGCTGCTCGGCCACGGGGATCTGGATGTCGTCGCGGAGCGGCAGGCTGCGCACGGTCCCCTTCTTCTCGTTGGGGTCGACCTCCAGCCACTGGGGCACCTGGCCGCGGCCCGCGTTCAGGTTGTCGTCCAGGCGCGGCACGAGCTTCGAGGTCGGCCGAAGCTGGACCACATCCCCCACCTTCACCAGGTACGACGGCACCGAGACCTTCCGGCCGTTCACCTGGAAGTGGCCGTGCGCGACCATCTGCCGCCCCTCGCGGCGCGAGGCCGCGAACCCAAGCCGGTGCACCACATTGTCGAGCCGGAGCTCGAGCAGCCGGAGCAGGTTCTCCCCCGTCACGCCTTTCTGCGCCTCGGCCCACTCGAAGTACTTGCGGAACTGACTCTCGAGCACGCCGTAGATCCGCTTGGCCTTCTGCTTCTCACGGAGCTGCACGCCGAAGGGCGTGAGCTTGCCGCGGTTGAGGCCGTGCTGGCCCGGCGGATAGTTGCGTCGCTCGATGGCGCACTTGTCGGTGAAGCAGCGGGCGCCCTTGAGGAAGAGCTTCATCCCCTCACGGCGACAGAGCCGGCACTTCGCGTCGCGGTACCGCGCCATGGCCCGCCTCCTACACCCGCCGCCGCTTCGGCGGGCGGCACCCGTCGTGCGGAATCGGCGTCACGTCGCGGATCGCGGTGATCTCGAGGCCCACGGCCTGGAGCGAGCGGATGGCGGCCTCGCGGCCAGCCCCGGGCCCGCGCACGAAGACCTCGACCTGCTTGAGCCCGTACTCCATCGCCTTGCGCGCGGCGACCTCGGCGGCCGTCTGCGCGGCGAACGGCGTGCTCTTGCGAGAGCCCCGGAAGCCGGCGCTCCCGGAGCTCGACCAGGCGACGACGTTGCCCATCCGGTCGGTGAGCGTGACGATCGTGTTATTGAAGGTCGCCTGGATGTGCGCGATGCCCGTGCGGACCTCGCGCCGCTCGCGCTTCTTGCCGCCCTTCCTCCGCGGTGTCGGCTTCTGCTCTTCGGCCATGCCTTACGCTCCTGCCTTCTTCGGCGCGGGCGCTGCGGGTGCCGCGGCCGCCGGTTTCTTCTTCACCATCACGCCGCGGCGGGGCCCCTTCCGCGTCCGCGCGTTCGTGTGCGTCCGCTGGCCGCGCACCGGCAGACCGCGCCGGTGGCGGATCCCGCGGTAGCACCCGATGTCCATGAGTCGCTTCACGTTCATCGACACCTCGCGGCGCAGGTCGCCCTCGACCTTGAGCTCGCGCTCGATGATGTCGCGGATGCGGCCGACCTCATCCTCGGTCCACGCCTTCACCCGCTTGTTCGGATCCACGTTGGCCCGAAGCAGGATCCGGCGCGCCGTCGGGCGTCCGATGCCGTAGATGTAGGTGATCGCGACCTCGCCCCGCTTGTCCCGGGGTAGGTCCACTCCCGCCACTCTCGCCATCTTTCCTCTCCTGTCTCTCGAGCGGCAGCTTTGCCGCCGCAACCCCTGTTCGAGCGCCGGCTTCACCGGCGCAACCCTGTTCGAGCGCGGGCTTTGCCCGCGCAACCCCTCCTGGGGGAGGCCTCGGAGGGGGCCGTCGAGGCCCCCTCCGACGCTACCCCTGTCGTGCCTTGTGCCGGGGGTTCTTGCAGATGATGCGCGTCACGCCCCGGCGCTTGATGATCTTGCAGTGCTCGCACCGCGCCTTGATCGACGGTCTGACCTTCATCGCTCGTCGGTCCTTGCTCGCCGTCCTATTTGAATCGATACGTGATCCGGCCGCGCGTGAGGTCGTACGGCGACAACTCGACCTTCACGCGGTCGCCCGGGAGGATCCGGATGAAGTTCATCCGCATCTTGCCGCTCACGTGCGCGAGCACCCGGTGGCCGTTGTCCAGCTCCACTCGGAACATCGCGTTCGGCAGCGGCTCCACCACGGTCCCTTCGACCTCGATCGCGTCTTCTTTCGTCATTTTCGCGTCAACACCTCGGGCTCGCCCTCGGTCACTGCCACGGTGTGCTCGAAGTGGGCCGCGAGGCTCCCGTCCTTCGTGACTGCCGTCCACCCGTCGTCGAGGATCTTGACCTCCCAGCTCCCCATCGTGACCATCGGCTCGATCGCGAGCACCATGCCCGGCCGCAGCTGTGGGCCCCGCCCGGGATCGCCGAAGTTCGGCACCTGGGGCTCTTCGTGGAGCGCCCGGCCGATGCCGTGCCCGACGAACGCGCGCACGACCGACAGGCCGTGCGCCTCGACGTGCGACTGGACGGCGTGGGACACGTCGGAGAGCCGCCGGCCAGGCCAGCACTCCTTGATGGCCAGCTCAAGACTCTCGCGAGTGACGTCGAGCAGCTTCTGGACGTTCGGAGGAACGACGCCGACCGCCAGCGTGAGCGCGCAGTCGGCATAGTACCCGTCCACGATACACCCGAGGTCCAGTCCCACGATGTCCCCCTCCGCGATGCGCCGGTGCGGCGAGGGGATGCCGTGGACGACCTCCTCGTTGACTGAAACGCACACGGTCGCCGGGAACCCACGGTAGCCCTTGAAGGCGGGCGTGGCGCCCCGGCCGCGGATGAACGCCTCGACGTCCTCGTCGATCTCGAGCGTGGACCGGCCGGCCCTCACCGAGGCGCGGAGGTGCGTTGCGACGTCAGCCAGGATGTGACCCGCCTGGCGCATCAGCGCGATCTCGCGCTCGGATTTCAGTACGATCACGGGCTCACGCCCCCACCACGGCGCGGATCGCGCGGCGGACCGCCTCGATCGACCCTTCGCCCGCCACGGGTACCAGCAGGCCGCGCTCACTGTAATAGGCGAGCAGCGGCGCCGTCTGTTGCGCGTAGACCTCGAGCCGGTGCCGCACAGTCGCCTCGCTGTCGTCCTCGCGCTGGTAGAGCTCGCCGCCACACTTGTCGCACACGTCCGGCCTCCTCGGCGGCGCCGAGATGAGGTGGTAGACCGTCTGGCACCGGCGGCAGATGCGCCGCCCGGTGAGCCGCCGCAGCAGCTCCGGCTCGGAAATTTCGAAGTAGATCACGCGGTCGAGCGCCTGCCCCGAGTCCTTCAGGAGGCTGGCCAGCGCCTCGGCCTGGGCGATCGTCCGCGGGAAGCCGTCGACGATGAAGCCCCTCGCGGCGTCGGGCCGGGCCAGGCGCTCGCGCATCAGGTCGATGATCACCTCGTCGGGCACGAGCGCTCCCCGGTCCATGTACCGCTTGGCCTCGAGACCCAGTCCCGTTCCAGCAGCCAGCGCCTCGCGGAGCATGTCGCCGGTGGCCAGGTGCACCACGCCCCACTCGCGCGCGAGCTCGCGCGCCTGGGTGCCCTTGCCGGCGCCGGGAGGTCCGAGAAAGACGAGCCGCATACCTAGCTGCGCGCGAACGCCCCGCTCGAGCGCGACTTGGACCGCTTGAGGAAGCCCTCGTAGTTGCGCATCAGCAGGTGCGACTCCATCTGGCGCACGGTGTCGAGCGCCACGCCGACGACGATCAGCAGGCTCGTGCCCCCGAAATAGAAGGGCACGTTGAACCACCTGATCAGGTAGTCGGGGAGCACGGAGATCAGGGCCAGGGACAGAGCGCCTGGCAGCGTGATCCGAGTGAGCGTCCGGTCGATGTACTCTGCCGTCTTCTTGCCCGGCCGCACGCCCGGGACGAAGCCGCCGTACTTCTTCATGTTGTCCGCCAGGTCGATCGGGTTGAACACGATCGCCGTGTAGAAGTACGCGAAGAAGACGATCAGGCCCATGTAGAGCAACGTGTAGGTGAACCGCCCCGGGCTCATCGCGTCGGCGATGGCCTTCATCCAGGGATGGGGCATGAAGTTGGCCAGCGTGGCCGGGAACAGGATCAGCGAGGAGGCGAAGATGACCGGGATGACGCCCGCCGTGTTGATGCGGAGCGGGATGTGGGTGGACTGCCCGCCGTAGACGCGCCGCCCGACGACGCGCTTGGCGTACTGCACCGGAATCTTCCGCTGCCCCTCCTGCATGAGCACGACGGACGCAGTCACCGCGACCATGAGCAGCACGATCACGGCGAAGACGACGGGCTTCAGCTCGCCCGTCGAGATCAGGGTGTAGGAGGCCATGACGGCCGACGGCAGGCGGACGACGATGCCGGCGAAGATGATCAGCGAGATCCCGTTGCCGATGCCCTTCTCCGAGATCTGCTCGCCCATCCACATGATGAGCGCCGTCCCCGCCGTCAGCGTGACCATCGTCAGGAGCCGGAAACCCCAGCCCGGATGGGGAACGATCGTGGCGCCGGTGGGCGTCGGCATCCGCTCTAGGCCGTAGGCGATTCCCAGAGACTGGACGGCGCTCAGGACGATCGTCCCGTAGCGCGTGTACTGCGTGATCTTCTTCCGTCCCGCCTCGCCCTCCTTGGCCAGCCGCTCGAGTGCCGGGATGACGACGGTGAGGAGCTGCAGGATGATCGAGGCGGAGATGTACGGCATGATCCCGAGCGCGAAGATGGAGAGCCTTCTCAGGTTGCCGCCCGAGAAGAGGTCGACCATACCGAGCAGCGTGCCCTGCGCCTGGTCGAAGAACTGGGCGAGGGCGTGGCCGTCGATGCCCGGCGTCGGGACGTGGGCGCCGATGCGGTAGGCGACCAGCATCCCCGCCGAGAACAGGACGCGGCGCTTCAGCTCGGGGATCTTGAAGACGTTCTGGAAGCTCTGGAGGCCTTCGATCACGGAGCCGACACCTGCGCCCCGAGCACTTCGACGCGACCGCCCTTCGCCTCGATCTTCGCCCGCGCGGACGCGCTGACGGCGTGCGCCTTCACGGTCAGGGCGTGCGCGACGTCGCCCGCGCCGAGAATCTTCACGCGTGAGCGGTCGCGCCCCTTGATGAGCCCGGCCAGGGCCAGGGCGGCGGGATCGACCACCGCGTCCGCGGCGAAGCGGTCGAGAGCCTTGAGATTCACGACGGCGTACTCGGTCTTGCCGCCGTAGGGGACGAACCCGCGCTTGGGCAGCCGCCGGTAGAGCGGCATCTGGCCGCCCTCGAAGCCGCCGCCCTTGCCGCCGCCGGAGCGCGCGTGTTGGCCTTTGTTGCCCTTGCCCGCCGTCTTGCCGTGGCCCGAGCCGGGGCCTCGCCCGACGATCTTGCGCCGGTGCGTGGCGCCCGGGGCCGGACGCAGCTCGTCAAGCCTCACGGGTCACCTCGAGGACGTGCGGGGCCTTCGCGATCATGCCGCGCACGGTCGGCGTGTCCTCGTGGGTCACCTGCTGCCGGATGCGGCGGAGCCCCAACGCCCTGACCGTCGCCTCTTGCTTCGGGGAGAGGCCGATGAGCGAGCGCGTCAGCGTGATCCTAAGCTTCGTGCTTGCCACCAGCCGCCTCCTCCACCGGGGTCCCGTCCCCGCCCCGCCGCCGCGCGGCGTGCAGGTCCAGCAGGCGCTTGATCTGGCGGAGCGCGTCGAGGGTCGCCTTCAGGACATTGTGGGGGTTGTTCGAGCCGAGGGTCTTCGTGAGGATGTCCTGGACGCCCGCCGCCTCGAGGATCGGTCGCACGGCGCCGCCGGCGATGACGCCGGTGCCCGCGACCGCCGGCTTCAGGAACACGCGCCCGGCGCCGAAGTGACCCGTGATCTCGCACGGGATCGTCGTGTCCTTGAGCGGCACGAAAATAAGTTCCTTCTTCGCGTGCTCGACTGCTTTTCGTATCGCTTCCGGCACTTCATGAGCCTTTCCAAGGCCCATCCCCACATGGCCCCGGCCGTCGCCGACGACGACGAGCGCCGTGAACGAGAACCGGCGACCACCCTTGACCACCTTGGCCACCCGGTTGATGGACACCACCCGGTCGGTCAGCTCGAGCACGCTCGGATCAATCTTCGCTTCCGCCACTCACTATCTCCTGTCTCTAAAATCCCAGTCCGCCAGCGCGGGCCGCGTCGGCAAGCGCCTTCACCCGCCCATGGTACCTGTAGCCTCCGCGGTCGAACACCACCCGGTCGATCCCGCGGGCCTTGGCCTGCTGGGCGAGGAGCTCGCCGACCGCCTTCGCCGCGGCAACGTTGCCGCCGGTCGTGTGCTGGGCCCGGAATGTCTTGCTGCGGCTGTCGGCGGCGAGGAGCGTCCGCCCCGCGTCGTCGTCGATGAGCTGCGCATAGATATGGTTGAGGCTCCGGAACACGGCGAGGCGGGGCCGCGTCGCGGACCCGCGCACGTAACGCCGAACCCGCCGGTGCCGCAGGTCGCGCGCCGCCCGCCGCTCCTTCGTGATCATTTCGCGCCGGCCCCCGCCTTCTTGCCGACCTTGCGGCGGACCACCTCGTCCGAGTACTTGATGCCCTTGCCCTTGTACGGGTCCGGCTTGCGCAGCATGCGGAGCTTCGCGGCGGTCTCGCCCAGCAGGGCCTTGTCCGCGCCGCGCAGCGTGATCAGCGTCTGCTTGTCGATCTCCGCCGTGATGCCGTCCGGGAGCGGGAAGATCACGGGATGCGAGTACCCGAGCGCGAGCTGGATCGCGCGCCCCTGGACCTGGGCGCGGTAGCCGATGCCGACGATCTCGAGCTTCCTCTCGAAGGGCTCCTTCACGCCCGCGACCATGTTCTGGACCAGCGACCGCGCCAGCCCGTGCAGGGCGCGGACCTTTCGGTCCTCGCCCGCGCGGGAGATGATCACCCGGCTGTCCTCGACCTTCGCGCTGAGCCCCGGCGGCAACGGCTGGACCAGCTTGCCCTTCGGGCCCTCGGCGCTCACCCCTCGATCGACCACCTGGACTTTCACGCCCTGCGGGATCACGACGGGCTTGTTGCCGATGCGTGACATCGCGCCTCACCACACGTAGGCGAGGACTTCCCCGCCCACACCCTGCTTGCGCGCGTCGCGGTCGGTAAAGACGCCCCTCGACGTCGACATGAGCGCGACGCCCATGCCGCCGAGGATCGACGGGATCCGGTCGCGGGTGACGTACACGCGCCGCCCCGGCGTGGACACGCGCACGAGCCCGGAGATCATCCTCTCGTTTGCCCCGCCGTACTTGAGGTACACGCGCAGCGTCCCCTGCGTCGCGTCCTCGAGCAGCCGGAAGTTCTTGATGAAGCCCTCGTCCTTCAGGATCTCGGCGACCCGCACCTTGAGCCTCGACGCCGGGATGTCGACCTTCTCGTGCTCGGCGCGGCTCGCGTTGCGGATGCGCGTCAGCATGTCGGCGATCGGGTCGCTTCGCATGGGCTTACCAGCTCGCCTTCACGATGCCGGGCACCTCGCCCTTGAGCGCCAGCTCGCGGAAGCACAGACGACACATCTCGAACTTCCGGAGATAGCCGCGCGGGCGGCCGCAGAGCTTGCACCGGTGGTGGGCGCGGGACGGGAATTTCGGTTTCCGCTGCGATTTCATGATGAGCGCCGTCTTGGCCATACGCCTGCTACTCCCTGAACGGCATGCCGAGGTGCGCGAGGAGCGCTTTCGCGTCCTCATCGGTCCGCGCCGTCGTGACGATGTTGATGTCCATGCCGCGGATCTTGTCGACCTTGTCGTAGACGATCTCGGGGAAGATCACCTGCTCCCGGAGCCCGAGCGCGTAGTTCCCTCGGCCGTCGAATCCCTTCCCCGGCACGCCCTTGAAGTCGCGCACGCGCGGCAGCGCGACGTTGATGAGCCGATCGAGAAACTCGTACATCCGCGCACCACGGAGCGTCACCTTCGCGCCGATCGGCACGCCCTCGCGCAGCTTGAAGTTCGCGATCGACTTCTTCGCGCGCGTGACGATCGGCTTCTGCCCGCTGATCGATTGCAGATCGGCCGTCGCGAAGTCGAGCACCTTGGCGTTCTCCCGCCCCTCGCCCACACCCATGTTGATCACGACCTTCTCGAGGCGCGGCACCTGCCACGGGTTCGCGTACCCGCGCTCCTTCATCAGCGCCGGGATCACCGTCTGCTGGAACGCCACCTTGATCCGCGGCGGGACCTCGCCCGCGCCCTTCGGACGCCCCTTCGCGACGGCCGCGCCCTGCGGCGCGCCCGCGCCCTTCTTCGGCTGAGCCTTCGCCGCGGCGGCGGGTTTGTCGGTCTGCGGCTTCGGCGCTGGCTTCGGCGCATCCTTGGCCATGACCCCTACCCCTTGTCGATCGGCTCGCCGCACCGCTTGCAGATGCGGACCTTGCGGTCGTCGGCGAGCACCTTGATCCCGATCCGGACCGGCCGGTCGCAGCGGCCGCACACGAGCAACACGTTCGAGAGGTGGAGCGCGCCCTCGCGCTCGATGATGCCGCCCTGACGCAGCCGCTGCGTGGGACGCTGGTGCTTCTTGACCATGTTGATCTTCTCGACCAGCACCCGCCCGTCACCGAGGAGGACGCGCAGCACCTTGCCTCGCTTGCCGCGCTCCTTGCCCGCGATGACGGCGACCGTGTCGCCCCGACGGACGTGGCTCGTGGACGCCATCAGATGACCTCCGGCGCGAGCGAGATGATCTTCGCGAACTGCCGCTCGCGGAGCTCGCGCGCGACCGGGCCGAAGATGCGCGTGCCGACCGGATTCTCGTCCGGCTTGAGGAGCACGACCGCGTTGCGGTCGAAGCGGATGTACGAGCCGTCCTTGCGTCGGACCTCCTTCACCGTCCGGACCACCACCGCGCGGGCGACCTCGCCCTTCTTCACGGTCCCGTCGGGCGCCGCTTCCTTCACGGCCACGATCACGGTGTCCCCCAGGGACGCGTAGCGCTTGTTGGAGCCACCCATCACGCGGATGCACTGCACCCGCTTGGCCCCCGAGTTGTCCGCCACGTCGAGCATCGAGCGCGGTTGGATCATGGACTCAGGATGCGCGGCTCAGGATCTTGCGGATCCGCCAGCGCTTCTCCTTCGACAGGGGCCGGGTCTCCTCGATCAGGACGCGGTCCCCGACCCGGCTCTCGTTGGCCTCGTCGTGTGCCTTCAGCCGCTTCGACGCCCGGACGACACGCTCGTACTGCGGATGGCGGTACACGCGCTCGATCCGTACGACGCGCGTCTTCTGCATCGCGTCGCTCACCACCACGCCTTGCCGGGTCTTGCGCTCGCCCACGCGGCTACCCCTTCCTCTCGCGGAGCACCGTGTAGACGCGCGCGAGATTCCTCCGGGCCTGGCCCAGCCGCGACGGGTTCTTGGCCACGCCCATCGAGAGCTGGAACCGCAGCGTAAAGATCTCCTCGCCGAGCTCGCGCGCCTTCTGCGTGAGCTCCTCGTCGGAGAGATCGCGCCACTTGCTCGCCTTCATCGCCGACGCTCCTCGAACGCGCGCCCCGCGTGCCGCGCCAGAGGCGCCGTCCCGGCTCGGGCCGCCATCAGAGCGTCCGGGTGCGCATCACGAACTTCGTCGCGATGGCCATCTTCTGCGCGGCCGTCCGGAACGCCGCGCGCGCCACGTCCTCCGGCACGCCCTGCATCTCGTAGATGATCCGCCCGGGTTTCACGACGGCCACCCACTCCTCCGGGTTGCCCTTGCCCTTGCCCATCCGGGTCTCGGCCGGCTTCTTCGTCACGGGCTTGTCGGGGAAGATCCGGATCCAGATCTTGCCGCCGCGCTTGAGGCTCCGCGAGAGCGCGACGCGCGCCGCCTCGATCTGCCGGTTCGTCACCCAGCCCGGCTCGAGCGCCTTCAGTCCATACGCGCCGAACGCGAGCGTCGCGCCACGCTGCGCGGTCCCCTTCATCCGCCCCCGCTGGGCCTTCCGGTACTTGACGCGCTTGGGCATCAGCACGCGAGAGCTCCCTCACGCTTCCGCCGGCGCGGCGCGCAGCACTTCGCCCTTGAAGATCCAGACCTTCACACCGATCGTCCCGTAGGTCGTGTGGGCGGTCGCGAGCCCGTAGTCGATGTCCGCGCGGATCGTGTGGAGCGGCACGCGGCCGTCGCGGTACCACTCCTTGCGCGCGATCTCGCCGCCGCCCAGCCGCCCCGCGCATGCGATCCGGATGCCGTCGGCGCCAAGGCGCAGCGCGGACGTGACCGCCTTCTTCATGGCGCGGCGGAACGCGACACGCTTCTGGAGCTGGAGCGCGACGTTCTCCGCCACAAGCTGGGCGTCGAGCTCGGGGTGGATGACCTCCTCGATGTTGAGGTAGATCTCCTTGGCCGTCCGCGCCTGCAGCTCGTTCTTCAGCTTCTCCACCTCCGAGCCCTTCCGTCCGATGATGATGCCCGGCCGAGCGGTCGAGATCGTGATCCGCGCCCGGTTGGCCGAGCGCTCGATGTCGATCTTGGAGATGCCCGCGTGGTAGAGCTGGTCCTTGATGTAGCGCCGGATCTTCACGTCCTCGTGCAGCAGGCCCGCGTAGCCCTTCGTCGCGAACCAGCGGGAGCTCCAGGTCCGCGTCGCGCCGAGGCGGAAGCCGATCGGATGCGTCTTCTGGCCCATCTCTATCTCTTCTCCTTGGACTTGGGACGCTTGGACTTCCCGGCGCCCTTGGCCGCCGCCGTGGTCCTCGGCCGGGCCGCGGCGCGCTCCTTCGTGGCGGCCGACGCACCCGAAGCCGCCGGCGCGCCAGCCGGCCCGGCCTGCCGTGCGGCCGGCGCGCTCTCGCGGGGCGGCGGGACGGGCCGCGCGGCGCCGTTGGTCTCGTCACTCACCCCGATCGTGAGATGGCTGGACCGGTGCCGGATGAAAAAGGCGCGCCCCATCGCGCGCGGCTGCACGCGCTTCATCGAGGGTCCCCCGTCGGCCACCGCGTGGACGACGCGGAGGTCGTCGAGGTTGCGCACCTGGTGGTTGTGCTCGGCGTTGGCGATCGCCGACCGGAGGACCTTCTCGACGATCCGGGCCGCGGCGCGCGGCGTGTACTGGAGCGTCGCCAGCGCCTCGCCGACCGACTTCCCGCGAATCTGGTCGAGCACGAGCCGCGCCTTACGAGCGGACACGCGGACGAAGCGGGCCCTCGCGAGCGTACGCATGGCGCTACGTCTTCCCCGTGGGCGAGGTCGCGGCCTTCTCGGCCGCGCCGTGCGCCTTGAACGTGCGGGTCATCGCGAACTCGCCCAGCCGGTGGCCGACCATGTTCTCGGTGACGTAGACCGGGATGAACTTCTTGCCGTTGTGGACGGCGAGCGTATGGCCCACGAACTCCGGCGCGATCGTCGTGCGGCGCGACCAGGTCTTCAGCACCTTCTTCTGGCGGCTCCGGTTCAGCTCCTCCACCCGCGCCAGGAGGGTCTCGTCGATGTACGGCCCCTTTTTGAGCGAACGCCCCATGGCCGGTTCCTATTTCCTCCGCCGCGTCACGATGTCGCGGTCCGAGGGCCTCGCCCCGCGGCGGGTCTTGTAGCCCTTGGTGGGCTTGCCCCACGGGGTCATCGGGTGGTTGCCCTTGCCTTTGCCCTCGCCGCCGCCCATCGGGTGGTCGACAGGGTTCATCACCGTACCGCGCACTGTCGGGCGGAAGCCGAGCCACCGCACCCGGCCCGCCTTGCCGATCGACACGTTCTCATGATCGAGATTGCCCACCTGGCCGATCGTCGCCATGCAGGCGACCGACACCATCCGCACCTCGCCCGACGGGAGCTTGAGGGTCGCCCGCTCGCCCTCCTTCGCCAGGAGCTGCGCCTGAGCGCCAGCGCTCCGGCACATCTGCGCGCCGCGGCCCGGCTGGAGCTCGACGTTGTGGACAAGCGTGCCGACCGGGATGTTGCGGAGCGGCAGCGCGTTACCAGGCAGGATGTCGGCCTGCGGCCCGGACATGACCGTGTCACCCACCTTGAGCGCGAGGGGCGCGATGATGTAGCGCTTCTCGCCGTCGCGGTAGTGGAGCAGCGCGAGCCGGGCGGAGCGGTTGGGATCGTACTCGATCGCCGCCACGCGGGCCGGGACCCCGAACTTCTCGCGCCGGAAGTCCACCGTCCGCAGCATCCGTTTCGCCCCGCCGCCGCGGTGGCGGACGGTGATCCGCCCGTACGTGTTGCGCGCGCTCGTCCGCCGCTTCGGCTCGAGCAGGCTCTTCTCCGGCTCCTTCTTGGTGATCTCCTCGTTCGTGACGTACGTGAGGTACCGGCGGGCCGGCGAGGTCGGCTTGAGGGTGCGGATTCCCACGGCGCTCAGGCTCCCTCGACCAACTCGATCTTGTGACCCGGCTGGAGCTTCACGATCGCCTTCTTCCAGTTCGCTCGCCGGCCCTCGAAGCGCCCCATCCGCTTGAGCTTCCCCTCGAACGACGCGGTCCGGACCGACGCGACCTTGACGTTGAACACCGCCTCGACAGCGACGCGGATCTCGACCTTGTTCGCATCCGGCCGCACCTTGAACGCGACGGTGTTCTGCTCTTCCTTCTGGCGCATGCTCTTCTCGGTCATGAGTGGGCGGATCAGGATCTCGCGGGCCGCGCGGGTCATTGTAGCGGGCCCCGCGAGGCCGGAACCATCGGTGGGTGGCCCGAGAGGCGGCGCGCTCCGGCTCCGTTCCGCTTGCCGCTCTCCATTCCATCGGACCCCCGCGAGGCCGGAACCATCGGTGGGTGGCCCGAGAGGCGGCGCGCTCCGGCTCCGTTCCGCTTGCCGCTCTCCATTCCATCGGACCCCCGCGAGGCCGGAACCATCGGTGGGTGGCCTGCCGTCGGCACGCGCAGCTTCATCCCGCCAACGCCTGTTCCAGCGCCTGGAGCGCGGCGCGATCGCACACCACGCGCCGCGCCCTCAGTAATTGGTAGACCGAGACATGCGCCGGCGTCTCGACGATCAGCCACGGCACATTGCGCGACGCGCGCGCCAGGTGCCCGTCGAGCTCGTGAACGACCAGGAGCGTCGGCTCGCCCTTGAGCCCGAGCGCACCGAGCTGCGCCACGAGGGACTTGGTCTTGCCGTCGGCGACGTCGAGCGCCTCGATCACGGCGAGTCCGCCGTCGGCGATCCGCGCCGCGACCGCGGCTCGCAGCGCCTCTCGGCGCATCGCGCGCGGCAGGTCCTGCTCGTAGCTGCGCGGCTTCGGACCGAAGGGCTTCCCGCCGCCCTTCCACTGGGGCGCGCGGATCGAGCCCTGACGCGCGCGACCGGTCCCCTTCTGTTTCCAGGGCTTCCTGCCGCCGCCCGAGACCTCGCTGCGGCCGCGGGTGGCGTGAGTGCCCGCGCGCCGGTCGGCCAGCTCGCGCGTGACCGCCTGATGGAGCAGCGGCACGCGGATCTCGACGCTGAAGACGTCGCCCTTGAGCTCCATCGTCCCCGCCTGCTTGCCCGTCGCGTCTAGGACCGGTACGGTCGGCATGGCTACTTCTTCTCCGCGGCCTTCTGCTGGGCTCGGGTCAGCTTCACGCTCTTGCGGATCATCACCACGGAGCCGTTCGCCCCTGGGATCGCGCCGCGGACGAGGACGAGGTTCTGCTCGGGCATCACACGCACGACGCTGAGGTTTAGCACGGTGCGGCGCTGGCCCCCCATGCGTCCCGGCAGGTGATGGCCGGGCCAGACGCGCGACGGGTCCGACGAGGCGCCGATCGAGCCGGGCGCCCGGTGGAACATCGAGCCGTGGGTCGCGTCGCCGCCGTACCAGCCGTAGCGCTTGACGCCGCCCTGGAAGCCCTTGCCCTTCGAGACGCCGACGACATCCACGAGCTCGCCCGGTTGGAACACCTCCACCGTGAGCGCCTGTCCCACCTGGTAGCCCTGGAGCTTCTCGGCCTTCTCGAGCCGGATCTCGCGGACGACCCGCATCGGGGCAACGTTCGCCTTCTTGAAGAGGCCCGCCTCGGGCTTGGACACGTGCTTCTTCTTGGCGCCAAAGCCGAGCTGGAGCGCGTCGTAGCCATGGGTGTCCTTGGCCCGGATCCCCACGATCGTGCATGGCCCCGCCTCGATGACGGTCACGGGCACCTGGTTGCCGTCGTCGCCGAAGACCTGGGTCATACCGATCTTGCGGCCGATGAGCCCCTCCTTGCGCGCCATCAGCTTATTCGGAGGGGGCCTCGACGGCCCCGACCTTCTCCACCACTGGGGGAGGCGGCGGCAAAGCCGCCGCTCGAAGGCCCGGCCGCAGGACGATCAACACGGCCCAGATACGAGTCGGCGAGGGGCCGCGAGTCCAAATGGCGAGCATCGCGAGGCCCGAGGGAGGAGCCGACCGGAGCGTACGCGGTTGTACGTGAGGATCGGCGACGACCGAGAACGAAGCGAGGCGACGCCAGTTGGACTCGCATCAGAGCTTGATCTCGACGTCGACGCCGGCGGGCAGGTCGAGCTTCATCAGCGAGTCCACGGTCTGAGGCGTGGGATCGACAATGTCGAGGAGTCGCTTGTGGGTGCGCATCTCGAACTGCTCGCGCGAGGTCTTGTCGACGTGTGGGCTCCGCAGCACGGTCCAGCGGTTGATGATCGTCGGCAGCAGCACCGGCCCCGAGACGCGGGCGCCCGTCCGGCGTACCGTCTCCACGATCTCCTTGACCGACCGATCAAGCAGCTGATGATCGTAGGCCTTCAGGCGGATGCGGATTTTCTGATCGGTGGTCAAGGTCGCCATGCGCTACTCCGTGATCTCCGTGACGACGCCGGCCCCCACCGTCCGCCCCCCCTCCCGGATCGCAAACCGCAGCTCCTTCTCCATCGCCACCGGCGTGATCAGCTCGATCGCCATCGTCACGTTGTCCCCCGGCATCACCATCTCCACCCCCGCCGGCAGCGTCACCACCCCCGTCACGTCCGTCGTCCGGAGATAAAATTGCGGCCGGTACCCGTTGAAAAACGGCGTGTGCCGCCCCCCCTCCTCCTTCGTCAGCACGTATACCTCCGCCTTGCACCGCTTGTGCGGCGTGATCGACCCCGGCTTCGCCAGCACTTGCCCCCGCTCCACTTCCTCCTTGTCCACCCCCCGCAGCAGACACCCCACATTGTCCCCCGCCTGCCCCTCGTCCAGCAGCTTCCGAAACATCTCCACCCCCGTCACCACCGTCTTGCGCGTCTCCCGAAACCCCACGATCTCCACCTCTTCCCCCACCTTCACCACCCCCCGCTCCACCCGCCCCGTCACCACCGTCCCCCGCCCCGTGATCGAAAAGATGTCCTCGATCGGCATCAAAAACGGCTTGTCGATCGCCCGCACCGGCGTCGGAATGTAGCTGTCCACCGCCGCCATCAGCTCCCATATGCACCCGCTCGCCTTCGGGTCCTCCGGCCGCTCCATCGCCCCCAGCGCCGACCCCCGCACCACCGGAATCGCGTCCCCCGGAAACTGGTACTTCTTCAACAGCTCCCGCACCTCCAGCTCCACCAGGTCCAGCAGCTCCGGGTCGTCCACCATGTCCACCTTGTTCATGAACACCACCAGGTACGGCACGTTCACCTGCCGCGCCAACAGCACGTGCTCCCGCGTCTGCGGCATCGGCCCGTCATTGGCCGCCACCACCAAAATCGCCCCATCCATCTGCGCCGCCCCCGTGATCATGTTCTTGATGTAGTCCGCGTGCCCCGGACAATCGATGTGCGCGTAGTGCCGCTTCGCCGTCTCGTACTCCACGTGCGCCACCGCAATCGTGATCCCCCGCTCCCGCTCCTCCGGCGCGTTGTCGATCGACCCAAACTCCCGCACCGCCACCGCACTGATCTTCGTGTGCAATACCTTCGTGATCGCCGAGGTCAGCGTCGTCTTGCCGTGGTCGATGTGCCCGATCGTCCCCACGTTCACGTGCGGCTTCGTCCGCTCGTACTTCGCCTTCGCCATCCCTCACTTCCTCCCGTTGGCAGTCACGATTGCGACAGTCGAAGTGGAGCCCATGTCCGGGATTGAACCGGAGACCTCGTCCTTACCAAGGACGCGCTCTGCCGACTGAGCTACATGGGCGAACGAAAAACTCGCGGGCCCAAAATTCCTGGAGCGGGAAACGGGATTCGAACCCGCGACCCCCAGCTTGGAAGGCTGGCGCTCTGCCGCTGAGCTATTCCCGCCCCTCCGAGTCACGTGTGCGTCAACCGAGATGGTGGGGAGGGGAGGATTTGAACCCCCGAAGGCGTACGCCAGCAGATTTACAGTCTGCCCCCTTTGGCCACTTGGGTACCTCCCCGAATCCGCCGGCACGCGATGAGAACCCCTCGAATCTCGAGTGCATGGCTCGGCTCGCCTAGTGGCTGCGCCTCGCACTGCCATGGCGCTGGCGGGAGGATTTGAACCCCCGACCCACTGCTTACAAGGCAGTTGCTCTGCCCCTGAGCTACGCCAGCACAGACAAAATTTCACTCTAATTGCGAAGCTTCGTTGAGTCAAGGAGTTTCGGCCTTTGGCCGCCTCTGACGGGCCACCTCGTAGCAGAGGACTGCCGCCGCAGCGGCGACGTTGAGCGAACCGATCGTCCCCGTCATCGGAATCGTGAGCAGGACGTCGCAGGTGCGCGCCACCAGGGGTCTCACGCCCTCCCCCTCGCTCCCCAGCACGAGGCACAAGGGGCCGGTGAGATCCGCAGCCCAAGGGGAGACCCCATTCGAGACAGAGCTCCCATAGATCCAAATCCCTGATTTTTTCATGGCTTCCAGGGCACCCACGAGGTTCGTCTCGCGAGCGACCGGGACGTACTCCAGGGCCCCCATCGCCACCCGAGCTGCAGCGCCCGTAAGGCCGACTTGGTGGTGCTTGCCGACGATCACGCCGTGGGCGCCGAAGGCCCCGGCCGTTCTCAGGATCGCCCCGAAGTTCCGGGGGTCCTGGATCCGGTCGAGCGCCAGGAAAAAGGGCGGCTCGCCGCGCTCGCCGGAGATCCCGAGGAGCGCATCGAGCTCGACGTACTCACCCGACGCGACCCGCGCCACGACGCCCTGGTGGCGGTCCGTGCCGGCAATCGCCGTGAGCTGCTCACGCGTGCGGTAGGAGACCTTGACGCCGGCGCGGCGCGCCAGCGCGACAACCTCGGCGAGCGGGCCCCGCCCGCCCGCGAGCACCGCAATCTCGTCCACGCGCCGCCCGCCGCGGCGGAGCAGCTCGCGGACCGGGTTCCGCCCCCAGACGCGGTCTTCCGTCACGCGCTCTTCCGTCACGCGCTCCTCCGGGTGACGCGCGGCCCGCTCGGGGTGTCCTCAACACTGAAGCCGCGCCCCTGGATTTCGTCGCGGAGCTGGTCGGCGTGCCTCCAGTCGTGGCGCGCGCGCGCCTGGCCTCGCTCCTGCACGAGCCGCTCGATCTCAGGCGGGGCGCCAGAGGGCTCATAACCGCGCTCGAGGAACCCAAGCACGCGCATCAGGTTCGTCATCTCCTGAACACCCACAATGACGGCGGCGCGTGCGCCGGCGTCGACGGACGCGTGCTCGGCATACTCGTACAGCACGTGGCTCAGCTCGAAGAGCACCCCGAGGGCCTGGGGCGTATTGAAGTCGTCGTCCAGCGCCGCCACGAACCGCGTGCGGAACGTACGGAGCTCGTCGGGCAGCGTCGAATCGCCCCCCGCGCCCGACCAGAACGTCTGAACGTCGTGGATCAACCGGGTGAGCCGCTCGACGGCGCGCGCCGACTCCTGCACACGCTCTTCTGACCACTCGATCGGGTGGCGGTAATGCGTGCCGAGCACGAAGAGCCTAAAGGCGTCGGGGTCGTGACGCTTGACGAACTCCCGAATGGAGAGGATGTTGCCTAGCGACTTCGACATCTTCTCGGCCCGGAAGGTCACCATCCCGTTGTGGAGCCAGTAGCGTGCCAGCGGGCGCCCGGTGTCGGCCTCGGACTGGGCGATCTCGCACTCGTGGTGGGGGAAGATCAAGTCCTCACCGCCGCCGTGGATGTCGAAGGATTCCCCGAGATACTTCATCGCCATCGCGGAGCACTCGATGTGCCAGCCGGGGCGGCCGGGTCCCCACGGGCTCGGCCAGGCCGGCTCCCCGGGCTTCGACGATTTCCAGAGGGCGAAGTCGCGGGGATCGCGCTTGCGCTCGTCGACCTCCACCCGGGCGCCGGCGAGGAGCTCGTCGAGGTTCTTGCCCGAGAGCCGTCCGTACGGTGGGAAGCGCCGGATCTCGAAGTACACGTCGCCGTCCACGGTGTAAGCGAACCCTTTGGTGACGAGGCGCTCGATCAGCGCGACCATCTCGGGGATGTGCTCGGTGGCCTTCGGCTCGACGTCGGCTGGCGCGACCCCGATCGCCGCCATGTCCTCGCGAAAGGCCTGGACGTAGCGCTCGGAGAGCTCGGCGGCCAGAACGCCCTCGGCGTTGGCCCGCCGGATGATCTTGTCCTCGACGTCGGTGAAGTTCCGGACGAACGTGACGCGGTAGCCCTTGAAGCGGAAGTAGCGCTGGATGACGTCGAAGACCATCGCGCTGCGCGCGTGGCCCACGTGGGAGAGGTCGTACACCGTCACGCCGCACGCGTAAATGCGCACGTGGCCGGGGGTGAGGGGAACGAACTCCTCCTTCTTCCGCGTCAGCGTGTTGTAGACCCTCACGCTCACGCGGCGACTTCCACGCTCGCGACCGCCATCGCGGCGATGCCCTCGCGCCGTCCGAGGAGCCCGAGGCCCTCGGGGCTCTTGGCCTTCACGCTCACACGGTCCGCGTCGAGCCCCAGCGTCTCGGCCAGCCGCTTGGCCATCTCGTCGAGGTGCGGCGCGAGCCGCGGCGCCTCGGCGAGCACCGTCGCGTCCACGTTGACGAGTCGCCCGCCGCGCGACGTCACGAACGCGACGACGTGCTGGAGCAGCGCCAGGCTCGAGATCCCGCGGTAGCGGGAGTCGCTGTCGGGAAAGTGGCGGCCGAGGTCGCCAAGCGCGAGCGCCCCCAGAAGCGCCTCCGCGATCGCGTGCGCCAGCACGTCGGCGTCGGAATGGCCGCCGAGGCCCCGAGCGCTCGGCACCGTCACACCGCCGAGGACGAGCGGCCGGCCGTCCACGAGCGGATGGAGATCGAACCCCAGGCCGACGCGCGTCACCGGCCCGCCAGGGCGCGCGCCCGCCGGAGATCCTCGGGCGTGGTGATTTTGACGTTCTCCGCGAGCCCGCGCACCACCCGTACCGGGTGGCCGAGGCGCTCGACGAGCATCGCGTCGTCGGTGCCGACGACGCCGTCGCGCCGCGCCTTCTCGTGCGCCTCGCGCAGGAGATCGACGCGGAACGCCTGCGGCGTCTGCACCGCCCAGAGCTCCGAGCGGTCGAGCGTCGCCTCCACCCGCTCGGCACGCACCCGCTTGACCGTCTCCGTGATCGGCAGCGCGCAGATCGCCGCGCCCTCCTCGACGGCAGCGCGCACGGCGGCGTCGATGAGGCGCCGCGTGATCAGCGGGCGGACCGCGTCGTGCACCACGACGATCTCCACGTCCTCGGGCGCGGCCTGCAGCGCAAGCCACACCGAGTCCTGGCGCGTGCGCCCGCCGACGACGACGGTGAGGCGCGTGTGCTTCGCCACGGGCCCGAGGATCCGCCGCGCGCGCGCCGCCCAGGGCTCGGGCACGGCGACGACGACGGCGCGCACCGCCGGGTGGTGGGCGAAGTGGTGCACGGTCGCGGCCAGGATCGGCATCGTCCCCAGGCGCAGGAACTGCTTGGGCGTACGGGCGCCGAAGCGCGTGCCGACACCGCCCGCGGGGACGAGCGCGGCCACCTTAGGCATCGCCGCGCTCCCGGGCCGCGGCGGCCGACGGCGCGTCGTCGCGCGTGCGCGTGAAGATCATCCGGCCCGCCGGCGTCTGCAACACGCTTGTCACGACCACCTCGAGCGCCTGGCCGATGGAGCGCTTACCCTGCTCGATGACGACCATCGTGCCGTCGTCGAGGTACGCGACGCCCTGACCCGGCTCCTTCCCCTCCCGCAGCACCTGGACGGTCATCGCCTCGCCGGGGATCACCATCGGCTTCACCGCGTTCGCCAGCTCGTTGACGTTCAGCACGGCCACGCCGCTCAACTCCGCCAGCTTGTTCAGGTTGTAGTCGTTCGTGACGACCTTGCCCCCGCGCGTCCGCGCCAACTCGAGGAGCTTCTCGTCTACCTCCGCGACGCCGGCGAAATCCACCTCCGCGATCTCGACCCGGAGGCCGGGCATCCGCTGGAGCCGCCCGAGCACCTCGAACCCGCGCTTGCCCCGGTTGCGCTTCAGCACGTCCGGCGAGTCGGCGATGCGCCGGAGCTCGCGCAGCACGAAGCCGGGGACGACCAGGGTGCCATCGAGGAATCCCGCCCCGCAGACGTCGGCGAGCCGGCCGTCGATGATCGCCGAGGTGTCGAGGATCTTGTCGAGCCCGCGGAGCCGGCCGGCCACGGGGAAGAGCCGCCCCGAGATCGCCGACAGATCGGCGAGCCGCCCGAGCGCCACCGCGGCGCCGACGTACGCGCCGAGCGCCGCCGCCAGCCCGACGACGGCGGCGTGCCCGCGCTCCATCAGAAGAGCCGCGACGAGGCCCAGGACCAGCCCGGCCCCGAGGCCGGTGAGCCCGCCCGCGACGCCCCAAAACAGGCGCTCGATCGGGAGCGACGCGGCGAGCACCTCGAGCAGGGCCGCGACGCCACCGGCGAGCGCGCCGACGGCGACGCCGGCCGCGACGGGCGCCCCCAGCACGCGGGCCGCCGCCCCACCGGCCGCGGCCGAGACCACCAGCACGAGCAGCCGGACGACGTTCCTGGTCAGGACGGTTGACCCGCCATCAGCCGAGGAGCGCCTCGAGCGCGCCGTTGACTGTGGCCACACCGCGGACCTCGAGGGGAAACTTCGCGCCGGCACCAACGCCGCTCTTCGGCACGACGCAGCGCCGGAAGCCGAGCGCGGCCGCTTCCTTCAGCCTGATGTCGAGCCCCGTCACCGCGCGCACCTCGCCCGTGAGCCCGACCTCGCCCAGCACGACGACGTCGCCCGGCACCGGCCGGTCGAGGTAGCTCGACGCGGCGGCCAGGACGATGCCGAGATCCGCCGCCGGCTCCGTCACGCGGCCGCCGCCCGCGACGTTGACGAACACGTCCTGGCTCGCGAGCGGCATGCCGACACGCTTCTCGAGCACCGCGAGCAGAAGGCAGACCCGGTTGTAGTCGGCGCCGAGCACCGTCCGCCGCGGCGTGCCGAAGGACGCGCGCGCGACGAGCGCCTGGAGCTCGAGCAGCAGCGGGCGCGTGCCTTCGAGGCTCGAGACGATGACCGAGCCCGGCGCGTCGCCGGGCCGCTCGGCGAGGAAGAACTCCGACGGGTTCGTCACCTCCGCCAGCCCTCCCTCGCCCATCTGGAAAACGCCGATCTCGTTGGTGGAGCCGAAGCGGTTCTTCACCGCCCGGAGCACGCGGTAGGCGTGGTGGCTCTCGCCCTCCAAGTAGAGGACGGTGTCCACGAGGTGCTCGAGGACGCGCGGTCCCGCGAGCGCCCCTTCCTTCGTCACGTGGCCGACGAGGAACGTGGCGATCCCGAGCCCCTTGGCGAGCATCATGAGGCGGGCGCCGCACTCGCGCACCTGAGCGACGCTGCCCGGCGCGGACTCGAGCTCGGGGAGAAAGACGGTCTGGATGGAGTCGACGACGAGCGCGCGGGGCTTCACGTCGTCGAGCTGGACCTGGACGGCAGCGAGGTCGGTCTCCGTCCAGAGGAGCAGGCCGTCCGCGGCGATCCCGAGCCGATCGGCGCGCATCTTGACCTGCGCCGCCGACTCCTCCGCCGATACGTACAGGACGGGCGGCGTGACCTGCGCGAGCGCCCGCGCGGCTTGAAGCAGCAACGTACTTTTCCCGATTCCCGGATCCCCTCCGACCAGGACGAGCGAGCCGCGAACGACGCCGCCGCCGAGGACGCGGTCGAGCTCGCCGATGCCGGTGCGGACGCGGTCGTGCGGCTCCATCGTGATGTCGCGCAGCGGCCGCGGCCGCCCCTCCGCGGCAGGCGCCCGCCAGGCGCCGCGCGCCGGCGCCGCGCGCTCCTCCACGAGCTGGATGTAGCCCGCGCCGGCCCGCAGGCAGTCGGGGCAGGTGCCGGGCTTCGGGCTCGCGTACCCGCACTGCTGGCAGCGGTAGACGCTAGCGTCGCGTGCTGTCACCCTTCGACTCCGCGCCCTGCTCGCCGAGGCTCCGGATGAGCGACCGGAGCAGGAAGGACCGTTCGGCGCCCTCGAGGATCGTCACGAGCCGCTCGTAGATCGTCGGGTCGGCGATGAGCGCGCCGATCGTCCCCTCGCCGTCCTTGACCTTCTCGCTGATCGCCTTGAGGTTCGTCACCGCGACCTTCAGGTCCTGCACGGCCCCACGCAAACCGCCGTCGTCCCCGTCAGCCACGAGCGCACCGAGCGCGCCGCGCCCCCCGGCGACCCGGTTGGACACGTCGCGGAGGTTCCGCGTGACGGTCCGGAGGTTCTCGAGCGTCTCCGTATACTTCGGGTCGAAGAGGAGCGCCGGGAGCATGCCCTCCTCGGCGCCCGGACGGTCGATCAGGCGCCCGACCCGGTCCATCGCCGCCGCGAATCGCTTCGCGGCGGCGGTCCCGTCTGGCGAGAGGAGCACGCCCGCGGCGCCCTGGCCCTCGGCCACGCGATCGACGAGCTTCTGCGTCGTCGTGACCGCCTCGTTCAAGCGCTTGAGCGCCACCGGCTCCTCGAACAAGAGGGCGTGAGCCCAGCCACGCCCGTGCTCGACTTGATCGACGACGCGGCTGATCTTGTTGACCGTCGTCGAGACTTCCGCGACGAGCTTCGCCCGGTTCACATCCTCGACCGTCTTGCGAAGCGCCGCGACGAGCGCCGCGGCGTCCCTCGTCATGTCGGCGCCCTGCGTCAGCACACGGGCGAAGTCGCTCGGGTCGCGCGCGGCGAGGACCTCGCCAGGCTGGAGGGGCGGGGTCGCGGTCGTTCCCACCGTGACCTCGACCACCTTGTCGCCGAGCAACCCCTGCGTCTCGATGCGCGCGATCGAATCCTTGCGGATGCGGTCGGCGTAGCGCCGGGCGATGTTGAGGTCGACCCGCACCTTGCCGCCAGGCTGGCCCGGCAGGTGCACGCCTCCGACGCGGCCGATCTGCACGCCGGCGAGCCGGACCGTCGCGCCTTCCGTGAGCCCGGCGACCTCGGTGAAGTCGGCGTGGATCGTGTAGCGCGCCTCGAAGAGCCGCGCCCGCGCGCCGAGAGCGTACACCATACCGAGGAAGGCGGCGAGCGCCACGAGGACAAATAGGCCGACGCGGAACTTCACGGCGAGCTCGCGTTGCTCCTCACTCATCGCCTCACCTCGCCTTCGGCTGCGGCTCGCACTGCCATATTCATCGCCTCACCTCGCCTCGCCGGCCAGGAAGGCCTGGACGGCGGTGTCGGTCGTCTCGAGCACCGCGGCCACCGGACCGAGCGTCGCGAACCGTCCGGCGATCAGCACCGCCACGCGATCGGCGACGGCTTTGGCGAGCTCGATGTCGTGGGTGACCACGATGGCGGTGTCGCACACGCCGGCGCGCAGCTCCCGGATCAGCTCGCCGACGAGCTTGGCGTTCGTGGGATCGAGCCCGCCGGTCGGCTCGTCGAACAGGAGCACCTCCGGCTCGACGGAGAGCGCGCGGGCGATGCCGACGCGCTTCTTCATCCCGCCGGACAGCTCCGCCGGCCGGAGCCCGAGCACCTCGCTCCCGAGCCCCACGAGCGAGAGGTTACGCACGACCCGTTCCCGGATCTCGGCCTCCCCCAGGCTCGTGTGCTCCCGCAACGGGTACGCGACGTTTTCGTACACGGAGAGCGAGTCGAAGAGCGCCGCACCCTGGAACACGAAGCCCATCCGACGGCGGAACAGCAGGAGGTCCTCCTCGGAGAGACGCTCGATCGCGTGGTCGAAGACGCGGATCTGGCCCGCGTCGGGACGGATAAGGCCGGCGACCAGCCGCAGGAGCACCGTCTTCCCCGAGCCGCTGCCGCCCATCACGACGAGCGTCTCGCCCTTGGCGAGCGCGAACGAGACGCCGCGGAGCACCTCGACCGGCTCGAAGTCCTTCCACACGTCGATGGCCTCGACGATCGTCTGCGCCACAGGGCCTCAGTAGAAGAGCGTCAGGAACAGCTTGGTGAGGAAGAAGTCGGAGACGATGACGCCCATCGTCACGTGGACGACCGTCGCCGTCGTCGCGCGCCCGAGCCCCTCGGTGCCGCCCTCGGTGGAGAGCCCGTTGTAGCAGCCGATCAGCGTCACGATCGCGCCGAAGAAGACCGACTTCCCAACGCCCGTGAAGAAGTCCTTCGGCACCACCCAGTACGTGGTCGTGTTCCAGTAGGCGTAGAGGTCCGCGCCGCGCTCGACGGACATGATCACCATGCCGCCCAGGACGCCGACCGCGTCGGTGAGGACGGTGAGCAGCGGGAAGACGACGAGCGACGCGAGCACGCGCGGGACCACGAGGCGCTTGACGTAGTTCACGCCGAGCGTCCTGAGCGCGTCGATCTGCTCCGTGACCCTCATCGAGCCGAGCTCCGCCGTGATCCCCGAGGCGACCCTGCCACCGACGAGGATCGCGGTCAGCACCGGCCCGAGCTCCCGGAGGATCGCGAGGGCCGCGACCGGGCCCACGTAGGTCTCGGCGCCGAAGCGCGCCATGTTCACCGCGCTCTGGATCGTGAACACCATCCCCGTGAAGATCGCCGCAGTGAGCGCGACGCCGAGCGACTGCACGCCCATCGACTCGATCTCGCGGAGGATCAGCCGGAAGTACTTGGGCGGGAGCGCCAGGCTCCGCAGCACGCGGCCCGTGAGGAGGCCGAGTCCGCCGTACCAGACGACCGTGCGCATCAGGTAGAGTTCCACCCCATCACTCCGCCGCGAAGCTGTCGACCAGCCCGCGGAACGCGGCCCGCCAGGTCTCGAAGGACGCCGGCGGCGCGACCAGGGCGAAGTCGTACACGCACCGCCCGTCCTTCAGCACGTACGTCTCGACTCTCGTGAGCGCACCACCCGTGGCGAGGCGGCCGTCGAGCACAGCATGGGCGGTGCGCCGCCCGTTGACCGAGACGTCCCCCCACTCGACGATGGCACGGCTCTGAAACCCTATCAAGAGGTGTCGCGACAGCGCCTCCAGCCGCGGCGCCGGTGCCTGGCCCCCGCATGTTGCGTGGGCCAGCATCGCCGCCGGCGCCGCGTGGTGCCTGAGCTCGAGGTCCGCCCGGCTCGCGTCGACCACCGTCCACTCGGCCCCCGGGAGTCCGACGCGGTAGCCCTTGGGCGAGTGGAAGACACCGCTCTCGATCCGCCTGCCGGCGCACCCGGCAGTCACGACAACGGCCGCGAGGGCGAGCGCCACGACGCCGCGCGCTCCCACCGTCCCCTAACGGTCCGGCGTGGTCCGCTCCGCGTGCCGCCGCGCGAGTTCCTCGACCACCTCGCGGAACGGGATCGCCCGGGCGCCGAGCAGGACCAGCGTGTGGAACCAGAGATCGGCCGCCTCCTCGATCAGACGCCGATCGCCCTCACCCCCGAGCGCCGCGGTGATGACCTCGGTCGCCTCCTCGCCGATCTTGCGGCAGATTGCCGCCTCGCCCGCCGCGAGGAGCCCGGCGACGTACGAGCCCGACGGCGGGTTCGTCTTCCGCGTCTCGATCGTCCGCTCGAGCCGCTCGAGCATGTTCGCGGGCGGCTGTGACCCGGGCGGGCCTCCGCCCGCCTGGAGGGTCGTGAAGAAGCAGGTACGCTGCCCCGTGTGACACGCGACGCCCTCCTGGTGGACCTGCACGAGCAGCGCGTCCGCGTCGCAGTCGGCGTAGACGGCCTGGACGTGCTGGGTGTGGCCGGAGGTCTCGCCCTTGCGCCACGGGACGCCGCGCGAGCGCGACCAGAAGTGGGTCACGCCGCTCGCGAGCGTCTTCTCCACCGCCGGCCGGTCCATCCAGGCCACCATCAGGAGCTCGCCCGTGTCCGCCTCCTGGACCACGGTGGGGATCAGGCCCTGCGCGTCGAACGTGAGCTCCTCGACCCTCATGGCTCGCACCGCACCTCGACGCCGCGCGCCCCGAGATAGGCCTTGGCCTCCGCGATGGTGTGGAGGCCGAAGTGGAAGATGGACGCCGCCAGCACCGCGTCGGCGCGTCCCTCGACGAGCCCCTCGTAGAGGTGCTCGAGCGAGCCGGCGCCGCCAGAGGCGATCACGGGCACCGAGACCGCGTCGGAGACGGCGCGCGTGAGCTCGAGGTCGTAGCCGTCCTTGGTGCCGTCGCGATCCATGCTCGTGAGGAGGATCTCGCCCGCGCCGAGCGTGACCACCTCGCGCGCCCACGCGACCGCGTCGCGCCCCGCGGGACGCCGGCCGCCATGGGTGTAAACACCCCAGCGCTGCCGCGTTCCCCGGCCCTCACGACGCGCGTCGATGGCGACCACGATGCACTGGCTCCCGAAGCGCTCGGCCGCCTCGCGGACGAGCGCGGGGCGCTCGAGCGCGGCGGTGTTCAGCGAGACCTTGTCGGCCCCCGCCCGCAGGAGCCGTCGCACGTCGTCGATCGAGCGGATGCCGCCGCCGACGGTCAGCGGCATGTAGATGCCCTCGGCGGTGCGGCGCGCGACGTCGAGCATGATCTCGCGCGCCTCGTGCGAGGCGGTGATATCGAGGAAGACGAGCTCGTCGGCGCCCTGCGCGTCGTACGCGAGCGCGGCCTCGACCGGGTCGCCCGCGTCGCGCAGGTCCACGAAGCGGACACCCTTGACGACCCGGCCGTCCTTGACGTCGAGGCACGGGATGACGCGCTTGGCTAACATTTATTGTAACGGGGTCCGCGAGGCCGCCACACTCCGGGGGTGGCCTGATCCAGGCGCGACCCGGCTCCCTTCCTCTCCCGCCCTCACGCCGGGCATCCGCGAGGCCGCCCCACTCCCCAACGCCCTTTGCGTCATTTGGCCAGCTCCCGCAGGGCCTCGGTGAGATCGATCGCGCCGGTGTAGAGGGCGTGCCCCACCACGCAGCCCTCCACGCCAGGCACCTCGGCGAGCCGTCGCAAGTCGTCAAGGCGCGCCACGCCGCCAGACGCGAGGACTGGCACGGCGACCGCGCGGGCGAGCCTCGCGGTCTCGTCCACGTTGGGCCCGATCCCGGTGCCGTCGCGGGTCACGTCCGTGTACAGGAGCGCAGCCGCTGCCGCGTTGCGGGCTCGCGTCCCTACATCGATCACGGTCTCGCTCGTGACCTCGGTCCAGCCACGGACCGCGACGCGCGACCCCCGCCCGTCCACGGCGACGATCACCCGTGCCGGCCAAGTCCGGCAGACCTCGCGGAGGAACTCCGGATCCAGCGCGGCTCGCGTCCCCACGATGGCCCAGCGCGCGCCGGTCTCGAGCGCCAGCCCGACCGCCTCGAGATCGCGCAGGCCGCCGCCCATCTGCACGGGGACTGGGGAGACCGCCGCCACGATCTTGGCGACGAGCGCGGTCTGGCGCGGCTCGCCGGCGAACGCGCCGTCGAGATCCACGACGTGGAGCCGCCCTGCGCCGAGCCTCGTCCAGGACACGGCCGTCGCGACCGGATCCTCGGAAAAGACGGTCTCCTGGTCGCTTCGGCCCTGACGGAGCCGCACGCAGCGCCCGTCGCGGAGGTCGATGGCGGGAATGACGATCACCGGGCGCCACCCTTCACGATCGCCGCGAAGTTCTCGAGCAGCCGGAGCCCCCAGCGCTGGCTCTTCTCCGGGTGGAACTGGGTCGCGTAGATCCGCCCCTGCTCGATCGCCGCGGCGAATGTGACCCCGTAATCGCACCACGCCGCGCGAAGGATCGGGCGACCCGGAGCCGGGCTCGCGGCCCCCGCGACAACGGGGTAATAGGAGTGGACGAAGTAAAAGCTGGCCCCCGGCGGGATCCCCTCGAAGAGGCGCAGGTCGCCCGCGTGGCGGACGCGGTTCCAGCCCATGTGCGGGACTTTCCGGCCCGGCGGGAACCTCTGCACCAGACCCGGGATCACGTCGAGGCCGCGCCCCTCGCCGAACTCCTCGCTCGTCGAGAACAGGAGCTGGTAGCCCAGACAGATGCCGAGAAAGGGCCGGCTCCCGTCCAGCGCCCGCCCGAGCGCCGGCAGGAGCCCCAGGCGCTCGAGGTTCTCCATCGCGTCGTGGAACGCCCCGTCGCCGGGGAGCACGACGGCGTCCGCCTCGTCCACGGCCCGCGGATCCTGGGTCACGACCGCCGGGATGCCGACGCGGGCGAACGCCTTCTCGACGGAGCCGAGGTTGCCCCGACCGTAGTCGACGACGGCGATCATAGGCTCACAGGGCTCCCTTCGTGGACGGGAGGACACCCGCGATCCGCGGATTGATGCGCGTCGCTTCGGCGAGAGCGCGACCGACCGCCTTGAACACCGCCTCCGTGATGTGGTGGAGGTTGTGGCCGTAGTGCATGGTCACGTGCAGCGTGAGCTCGGCGTTGAAGGCGAAGGCGCGGAAGAACTCCTGGAGCAGGTCGAGGTCGAAGTTCGACACGCGCGTCCGCGCCACCGGCACGCCGAAGACGAGGAACGACCGTCCCGACAGGTCCACCGACGCGGCGATGAGCGCCTCGTCCATCGGGACGAACGCGGTGCCGTAGCGGACGACGCCCTTCTTGTCGCCGAGCGCCAGCCGGAGCGCCTGCCCGAGCACGATGCCGACGTCCTCGACCGTGTGATGCTGGTCCACCTCGACGTCCCCCTGCGCCTCGACGGTGAGGTCCATCAGGCCGTGCTTTGCCCACGCCTCGAGCATGTGGCTGAAGAACGGGATTGGCGTGTGCACCTTCGAGGCGCCGGTGCCGTCGAGGTTGAGCTGGAGCGAGATCTCCGTCTCCTTGGTCTTGCGCTCGACGCGGGCCTGCCGTGCCGTCGTCTCCGCGCTCATTCGCTCCTCCCTGGGTCGTTCCCGAGCCGTAGCTCGGCCGCGCGCCCGTGCCCGGCGAGCCCCTCGATCCGCGTGAGCGTCCTGAGATGGGGCGCGGCGGCGGCGAGCCCGCGCAGCGAGTACTCGATGACGCTCGAGCGCTTGACGAAATCCTCTGTGCCGAGCGGCGACGCGAAGCGCGCCGTGCCCGCGGTTGGGAGGACGTGGTTGGGACCCGCGACGTAGTCGCCGACCACCTCCGGGGTGTGGCCGCCCACGAAGACCGCTCCCGCATGGCGGACGCGCGGCACGAGAGCCGCGGGGACGCTCACCATCAGCTCGAGGTGCTCCGGCGCCAGGCGGTTGGCCAGCTCGACCGCGTCGTCGAGCGACGCCACGCGGATCAGCGCGCCGTTGGCCTCGAGTGCCCGCGCGGCGATCTCGCGGCGCGGCAGCGTGGCGAGCTGGCGCTCGAGCGCCGCCGCGACGCGCGCCAACAGGTCCGCCGCGTCCGTGATGCAGAGCGCGCGGGCCATCGGGTCGTGCTCCGCTTGCGCGAGCATGTCGGCCGCCACCCACGCGGGATCGGCGGCGCCGTCGGCCACGACGACGATCTCGCTCGGCCCCGCCACCATGTCGATGCCGACCTCGCCGAACACGCGCGCCTTCGCCAACGCCACGTAGATGTTCCCGGGGCCGACGATCTTGTCGACACGGCGGATCGTCGCCGTGCCGTACGCGAGCGCCGCCACCGCCTGGGCCCCGCCGAGGCGATAGCCCTCGGTGACGCCGGCGAGGCGGGCGGCGCCGAGTATCGCGGGCTCGACGCGGCCCCCGGGGCCCGCCGGCGTCACGAGCACGATCTCGCGGACGCCCGCGACGCGCGCCGGCACCGCGGTCATCAACACCGTGGACGGGTATGCCGCGCGCCCCCCTGGCGCGTAGATCCCCACCCGGTCGAGCGCCCGGACCTCCTGGCCGAGGACGGAGCCGTGCTCGTCGGTGAGGCGCCACGACTTCGGCGCCGCCACCGCATGATAGCGCTCGATCCGCTCCGCCGCGTAGGCCAGGGCCGCGCGGACCTCGGGCGCGAGCCGTCGCTCCGCCGTCTCGAACTCGTCCGGAGTGATTACGAGCTCCGTCGGCGTCGCCGCGGTGAAGCCGTCGAAGCGCGCGGTCAGCTCGAGGAGCGCCGCGTCGCCGCGGGCGCGCACGTCGGCCAGGATCCGGTCGACCGCCCGGTGGATCTCGGGTGGGACGGCCGCCGGCGAGCGCGCGAGCGCCTCGACAACGGCACCAAGGCCGAGCTGCCGCGCGTCGATCACGCGGATCGGGTGGGCTGAGACGAGAGGCGAGTCGGCTCCGTTCCGCTCGTCGCTCTTCATTCCAACGCCCCTGGGGCCGCCACACTCGGTGGGTGGCCTGAGACAGTCGCTGGGTGGCGCCGTGCGCGCCCCATCTCCTCGATGAGACCGGTCACCCGCGCGTGCTCGGTCTTCATCGACGCGCGGTTCACGATGACGCGGGCCGTCGAGCGCGTGATCTCCGCGACCTCGACCAGCCCATTCACGCGTAGCGTCTCCCCCGACTGGACCAGATCCACGATACGCTCGGCGAGCCCCACGAGCGGCGCCAGCTCGACGGAACCGTCGAGCCGCACGATCTCGACCTGGACACCGCGGTTGGAGAAGTAGGCCTCGGTGAGCCGCGGGTACTTGGTGGCCACCCGCACCCACGACCACTTCGACGGGTCGTCACGCTCCCAGAGCTCTCGCGGCTCGGCAACGACGAGGCGGCAGAAACCGAACCCCAGATCGAGCGGCTCGTACACGTCCGGCTCCTGCTCGAGAAGGATGTCCTTGCCGACGATCCCGAGATCCGCGGCGCCGTAGAGGACGTACGCCGGGATGTCGGCGGGCTTCAGGAACAGCACGCGCAGGTCGCGCTTCGGGTCGGTGAAGATCAGCCTGCGCGAGTCCTCGTCGATCCCCTCCACGCCAACGTCGCGCAGGAGCACCAGCGCCGGGTCCAGCAACCGGCCCTTGGGGAGCGCGAGCGTGAGCACGTCTTTCATGCGCGCCGCACGATCCGGGCCCCGAGCGCTCCGAGCTTGACCTCGAGGCGCTCGTAACCGCGGTCCAGGTGGTAGACGCGCGCGACGATGGTCGTCCCACGCGCGGCCAGCCCCGCGAGCACGAGCGCGGCGGAGGCGCGCAGGTCGGACGCCATGACCGGCGCGCCCTGGTAGCCGGGCACGCCGCGGACAATCGCGATGGCGCCCTCGGTCTCGATACGGGCGCCCATCCGTGCCAGCTCGGCGACGTGCATGAACCGGTTCTCGAAGATCGTCTCCGTGACACGTGACTGGCCGTCGGCCAGGCCGAGCAGCGCCATGACCTGCGCCTGCATGTCCGTCGGGAAGCCCGGGAACGGGCTCGTCGTCACGTCGGCCGGGCGCGGCCGCTCGGGGCAGCGCGCGCGGACCCACGTCGGCCCCATCTCGAGAACCACGCCGATCTCGTCGAGCTTGGCGAGCACCGACGAGATGTGGTCGGGCACGAGGTCCGTGACCGTGACGTCGCCCCCCGTGATCGCCGCCGCGACGATGAGGGTCCCCGCCTCGACGCGGTCCGGGACGACGCGGTGCACGGCCCCGCCGAGCTCGACGACGCCCTCGATCTCGATACGCGCCGTGCCGGCGCCCTGGATCCGCGCGCCCATGGCGGTGAGCAGCGTCGCCAGGTCGACGACCTCGGGCTCGCGCGCCGCGTTCTCGATGACGGTCGTGCCTTCGGCGAGGACCGCCGCCATCATGAGGTTCTCGGTCCCGGTCACCGTCACCAGGTCGGTCGTGATGCGCGCGGCCTTGAGCCGGCTCGCCCGCGCGCTGACGTAGCCGTTCTCGATCGCAATGTCGGCGCCGAGCTTCTGGAGCCCCTTGAGGTGCTGGTCGATCGGGCGCACGCCGATGGCGCAGCCGCCCGGCAGCGCGACGCGCGCCGTGCCGTGGCGGGCGACGAGGGGGCCGAGGACGAGGACCGAGGCACGCATGGTCGAGACAAGCTCGTACGGCGCGAGGTCGCTCGTGACGCGCGCGACCTGCACGCGGAGCCCGCCGGCGATGCGGGAGACCCTCGCGCCGACAGTCTCGAGGAGCCTCCCCATTGTGCGCACGTCGGCGAGGTCGGGCGCGTTCGCGAGCGTGACCGGCTCCGACGTCAGGAGCGCAGCGGCCATCGCCGGCAGGGCAGCGTTCTTGGCCGCGCTCACCTTCACCGTGCCAAGGAGCGGGACGCCGCCCTCGATCTCGAGCCGCGCCGGCATCACGCCCTCCCCGCGACGAACCGGTCCACGCCCGCGAGGTCGGCGCGGACCGCCACGCTCCCGAACCCCGCCGCGCGGAGGATCCCGGCGACGGCGTCAGCCTGGTCGCCGCCGGCGGTCTCTAGAACCAGCGGCGCCGAGGGCCGCAGCGCCTCACGTGTGGACACGACGATCTGCCGGATGACCGCGAGCCCATCGTCGCCGCCGTCCAGCGCCAGGCGGGGCTCGTGACACCGGATCTCCGGCTCGAGGCCCCCGACGAGGACGCTCGGCAGGTACGGCGGATTGCTCACGATGAGATCGGCGCGGGCCCGTCCCAGCGCGCCGGCGAGGTCGGCGACGACGACGCGGACGCGCCCCGCGAGACCGAGCCGCCGCGCGTTTTCCCGCGCGACGACCGCAGCGGCCTGCGAAACATCGCTCGCGATCACCTCGACGTCACCGCGCTCCGCGGCGAGAGCGCACGCGATGGCGCCCGAGCCCGTGCCCAGGTCGAGGGCGCGCAGGCGGACGCCGTCGCGCCGCGCCGGCAGGAGCCCGAGCGCCCACTCGACCAGCGTCTCGGTCTCGGGCCGGGGGACGAGCACGTCCGCCGTGACGCGGAGCCGCAGCCCGCGGAAGGCCTCCCAGCCCAGGATCTGCTGAAGGGGCTCGCGTCGAGCTCGCCGCCTGACGGCGGTCGCGTAGCGCGTGGCGACCGGCGCGGGAAGCGCGCGGTCGAGATCGAGCTGGGCCTGGAAGCGACCGACCCCAAGCACGGCGGCGAGCAGCCACTCGGCGTCCACCCGCGCGGTCGGGATCCCGGCGGCAGAGAGGAGCTCGACCGCGGCGGCGAGCTCGGCGCGGCGCGTGGGCGTCCCCGGGGCGGCGCGCATCAGCTCGCCACCCGCGTGAGCCGCTCCGCCTGTTCCGCCGCGGTCAACGCATCGATCACGTCGTCGAGGTCGCCCTCCAGGACCGCGGGGAGGCGGTGGAGCGTCAGGCCGATCCGGTGGTCGGTGACACGCGCCTGAGGGAAGTTGTAGGTACGGATCCGTTCGCTCCGCTCTCCGGTGCCCACCTGGCTCCTTCGATCGGCGGCGATCGCGGCCTGCTGCTCCTGCTGCGCGCGCTCGAGGAGCCGCGCCTTGAGGACGCGCATCGCTTTCGCCCGGTTCTTCATCTGCGAGCGCTCGTCCTGGCACGTGACGACGAGCCCGGTCGGGAGATGCGTGATGCGCACCGCGGAGTCGGTCGTGTTGACGCCCTGCCCGCCCGGCCCGGAGGAGCGGTAGACGTCGACCTTGAGGTCCCTATCGTCGATCTTGACCTCGACGTCCTCCGCCTCGGGGAGCACGGCGACGGTGACGGTCGACGTGTGGATCCGGCCGCTCGCCTCCGTCACCGGAACGCGCTGGACGCGGTGGACGCCGCGCTCGAACTTGAGCCGGCTCCACGCCCCGCGCCCGTGCACGAAGAGGACCACGTCCTTGAAGCCGCCCGTGCCGGTCATGCTGGCGTCCATGACCTCGATCTTCCAGCGCTGGCGCTCGGCGTACTTCGTGTACATGCGCGCCAGGTCCGTGGCGAACAGCGCGGCCTCCTCGCCGCCCGCGCCGGCGCGAATCTCGACGAAGACGTTCTTCTCGTCGTTGGGATCGCGCGGTAGGAGCAGGCGCTTCAGCTCGTCCTCGAGCGCCGCCTGGCGGGCGGCGAGGTCGTCCACCTCGGCCTGAGCGAGCTCCACGAGCTCGCGGTCACCGCCCTCCGAAAGGATATGGCGGGCCTCCCCGAGCCGCTTCAACACCTTGCGGTACTCGGTGAACCGCTCCACGGTCTCGACCGTCTCGGCGTGCTCCCTGCGGAGACGCGCGTACTCGGCCGGCTGCGCGAGGATGGCGGGATCGGACAGCATCCGGGCGATCTCGTTCGACCGCTCTTCGATCTGCCGGAGCTTGTCAAACAGCATCGGGGCTCAGCGCCTCCCGCAAACAGAAAACCGGCTGGAGCCCACCCCAGCCGGTCGCGGAGCGTTCGCTACGACGACGCGCTCTGCCGCTTGTATTTCCGCTGAAAGCGCTCGACGCGCCCGGCAGTGTCCACGAGCTTCTGCTTGCCGGTATAGAAGGGATGGCACTTCGAGCAGATCTCCACCCGGATGTCGGGCCGGGTCGAGCGGGTGCGGACGACCTCGCCGCACGCGCACGTGATCGTCGTCTCCACGTACTCCGGATGAATACCCACCTTCACGATCGCCACCTCCCGCGAGAAGACAACGATACCAGTACGGGACGAAAAAGGCAAAGAGCGCAGGAACTTGGCCGCTTCGAGCGCGGGCTCTGCCCGTGCCTCCCCCCAAAAGGGGGAGAGGGAAGGCCCCCTCCGACGTGGTTACCCCAAGCTGTGCATGGAGGCCAGGAATTCTTTGTTCGTCTTGGTGAGCTTGAGCTTGTCGAGCAGGAGCTCCATGGCCTCCACGGGGTTGAGCTGGGAGAGCGCCTTGCGAAGGAGCCAGACCTTCTGTAGCTCGTCCTTCTCGAGCAGGAGCTCTTCCTTCCGGGTGCCAGACTGTTCGATGTTGATGGTCGGGAAGATGCGTTTGTCCATCAGCCGGCGGTCCAGGTGGACCTCCATGTTGCCCGTGCCCTTGAACTCCTCGAAGATCACATCGTCCATCCGGCTGCCCGTGTCCACGATGGCGGTGGCCATGATGGTCAGCGAGCCGCCCTCTTCGATGTTCCGGGCCGCGGCGAAGAACCGTCGGGGGCGCTGCAGCGCGTTGGCGTCGAGCCCGCCCGACAGGACCTTGCCCGACGACGGGATGACGGCGTTGTGGGCGCGGGCGAAGCGGGTGAGGGAGTCGAGCAGGATCACGACGTCGCGTTTGTGCTCGACGAGCCGCTTGGCCTTCTCGATGACCATGTCGGCCACCTGGATGTGCCGCTGTGGCGGCTCGTCGAACGTGGACGAGATGACCTCGCCCTTCACCGACCGCTGCATGTCGGTGACTTCCTCCGGCCGCTCGTCGATCAGCAGCACGATCAGGTACACCTCGGGGTGGTTCGTCGCGATCGCGTGGGCGATGGACTGCAGCATCATCGTCTTGCCGGTGCGCGGCGCAGCCACGATCATTCCACGCTGCCCCTTGCCGATCGGGGACAGCAGATCCATCACCCGGGTCGTGAGGTTCTCGGGATCGTACTCGAGGCGCAGCCGCTCCATCGGGTAGAGCGGCGTGAGGTTGTCGAAGAAGATCTTCTCGCGCGCCTGGTCCGGCGTCTCAAAGTTGATCGCCTCGACCTTCAGGAGCGCGAAGTATCGTTCCGTGTCCTTCGGCGGCCGCACCTGGCCCGAGATGGTATCGCCGGTGCGCAGTTCGAAGCGCCGGATCTGGGACGGCGAGACGTAGATGTCGTCGGGACCCGGCAGGTAGTTGTAGTCCGGCGCTCGAAGGAAGCCAAAGCCGTCGGGCAGGACCTCGAGGACGCCTTCGGCGTAGATCAGGCCGTCCTTCTCCGCCTGCGACTGGAGGATCTTGAAGATCAGCTCCTGCTTGCGCAGGCCGCCGATGTTCTGGACGTTCAGGTCGCGCGCGATCTGGTTCAGCTCCCCGATCGTCTTTTCCTTCAGCTCGGAGAGGTTCAGGCCGGGCGCATCGGGGTGCTGCGTCGGGTTTCCTTGACCTCGCTCTCGGCGGGCGCTCATCAACGGGCTCCGGGCGCGGCTTCTAGAGGCCGCGTGCTAGTGAAATGGTTACGCGACGACAGCAGATTTCCTGCGGGGTTAGGAAGATAACGGCAAGCATTAGCTTCCCATCCTGGCGACGAATTGTCAACGATTTTTCACAGGCGGACCTCGATGACGGCCCGCTGCTTGATTTCTTTGAGCCAGGCCTCCAGGCGCGCTTCGTACTTCTCCCGGAACAGGATCTCGCGGATCTGCGCCTTGGCCCGGACCAGCCCCTCCCCCTCGAGGCTCTCCTTTGACTCGAGCCGGAAGAGATGGTAGCCGAGCGACGACCGGTACGGGTTGGAGACCCCGCCCGGCTCCAGGCTCAGGATCTGCGCCTCGATGTCCTGAGCCAGCTCGCCCCGCTTGAGTATTCCGAGGTCGCCGCCGTCTTTCGCGCTGGCGTCGCGCGAGTGCCGGCGAGCGAGCTCGGCGAAGTCGGCCCCCTGAACCGATTGGGTGCGGAGCAGCTCGCCCCTGATGCGCGCGGCCTCCCAGGCCGCGTCGGAGGGGCCGCCCTCCGGCACGATCAGAATGTGCCGCGCATGGTAGGCGAGGCCGGTTTCGAGCTTCTGCCGGTTGGCCTCGACGTACTTGGTGATCTCGGCCTCGGTCACCGAAATCCGGAGCCGCACCTTCCTGTTGATCACACGCGCCACGCGGAGCTCGTCGCGGACCCGCTTCTTGATCGCCTCCATGGTGAGGCCCTGCGCCTTGAGGAGCTTCTCGAACTCCTCGCGACTCCGCACCTCCAGCTTCTTGATCCGCTCCGTCAGCTCCTCCTCGACCTCGGCCTCATCCACCGCGATCTTCTCGCGCTCGGCCTCCTGGACCTGGAGCCGGTTCTCGATCATCTTCGTGAGGAACTGCTGGACGAACTCGTCCGAGGCCGGTGCCTCCTGGTGAGTCTGGTACCGGTACGCGGTGATGGCCTCCTGGAGCTCGCCCAGGGTGATCGCGTCGTTGTTGACCACGGCGACGACGCGGTCGGTCACGTCCTCGTCCTTGGGCTTCGCCGCGGCGCCCGGCCCCGGCGGTCGCGCCTCCTTCGGTGCCTCCGGCGCCTCCACCGCGGCGACGATCGGCTGGGGCTTGGGTTCGTCCTTTGTCCTGCCGAGCCACGGCATCCACGACGGCGCCGCGCAGCCGCCCAGCGCAAGCGCGAGCAGCCAGGCCGCCGCGGGCCGACGGATCACGGGCGGCCGAGCCCCTCGAGGAGGCGCAGCAGCGAGGCGCGGACCCGCGCCCACTCACCCCGCTCCACGACCGCCTCGATTGTGAACTCCCGCTTCATCTTGAGCCGCCCCCGGCTTCCCTCAATCGCCCGCACCAGCCGTCGTGGGTCGAGGGGTGTCCCCGGCGCGAACGTGACGAGCGCCACGCCCTCGCCGGCTTCGAGCTTCTCCACGCCCAGGCTGCGCGCGGCCACCCGCAAGTGGACGATGTCGAAGAGCTGCTCGGCCTCCGTGGGTGGCGGGCCGAACCGGTCCAGGAGCTCCGCGCGCAGGTCATCGACCTCGGCGTCGCTGACCGCGCTGGCGAGCCGCTTGTAGAAGGCGAGGCGCTGGTTGACCTCGGGGACATAGTCGTCAGGTAAGAAACCCTCCACCGCGACGCTGATCACGGGCTCGACGGCCGCGGCGGTCGGTTCGCCCTTCAATTCTCGCACGGCCTCGGCCAGGAGTTTCGCATAAAGATCGAAGCCCACGGCCGCGATGTGCCCGTGCTGCGCGGCCCCGAGGAGGTTGCCCGCTCCGCGGATCTCGAGGTCCCGCAGCGCAAGCTTGAACCCCGAGCCAAGCTCGGTGAACTCCTGGAGCGCCCGGAGGCGGCGCTGCGCCTGCTCGTCCACCCGCCCGTCGGCGGGCACGAGCAAGCACGCGTACGCCTGCTGCCGCTCCCGCCCCACGCGGCCCCGGAGCTGGTAGAGCTGCGCCAGGCCGAACCGATCGGCGCGGTTCACGACGATCGTGTTCGTCGCCGGAATGTCGAGCCCCGACTCTACGATCGCGGTCGAGGCGAGCACGTCGGCCTGGCCGCTCACGAATTTCACCATGGTGGCCTCGAGCTCGCGCTCCTTCATCTGGCCGTGCGCCATGATCACCCGCGCGTCCGGCACGAGCTCCTGGATGAAGCGCGCCACCGAGGGAAGCGATTGCACACGGTTGTGGACGAAGAACACCTGGCCGCCGCGCTCGAGCTCGCGCTCGAGCGCTTCCTTGATCACCGCCGTGCTGAACCGCCGGATGATCGTCTCGACGGGCAGCCGGTCGAGCGGCGGGGTCTCGATCACGGACATGTCTCGGACGCCCGAGAGCGACATGTAGAGCGTCCGTGGAATCGGCGTCGCGGTCAGGGCGAGCACATCCACCGACGCGCGGAGCTGCTTCATGCGCTCCTTGTGGACGACGCCGAACCGGTGCTCCTCGTCCACGATCAGGAGCCCCAGGCGCTTGAACGCGACATCCTTCGAGAGCAGGCGGTGGGTACCGATCACGACGTCCGTCGTCCCTTGCCGGAGTCCCGCGATGACCGCCTTCTGCTCCTTGGGCGACCGGTACCGCGACAGCAGCTCGACGCGCGCCGGGAAGGGCGCGAACCGGTCGGCGAACGTCGTCCAGTGCTGCTGGGCGAGGACCGTCGTGGGCACGAGCACCGCCACCTGCATGCCGTCGGCGACCACCTTGAACGCGGCGCGGAGCGCCACCTCGGTCTTGCCGTAGCCGACGTCGCCGGCGACGAGCCGGTCCATCGGCCGGGGCGACTCCATGTCGCGCTTGACCTCTTCGATCGCGCGTAACTGGTCCGGCGTCTCCTCGAAGCGGAAGGCCGCCTCGAACTCGCGCTGCCAGGGCGTGTCGGGGGAGCACGCGTGCCCCTCCGCGACCGCGCGCTGGGCGTAGAGTCGGAGCAGCTCCTCGGCCATCTCGCGGAGGGAGGCGCGCACCGACTCCTTCACGCGCGGCCACGCGGCGCCGCCCAGGCGGTCGAGGCGCACGGCGCTCGCGTCGGCGCCCAGGTACTTCGAGACGAGGTCGAGGCGCTCGACAGGCAGGTAGAGCTGGTTGCCCTCCGCGTACTCGAGCACGAGGAAATCGCCGTCGCGGTCGCCGACCGTCATCGTCTTGAGGCCCAGGTAGCGCCCGAGCCCGTGGTCCTCGTGGACCACGACGTCGCCAACCGCGAGATCGGTGAATGCCGTGAGCGCGGCGCCGCGCTGGTACTTCGGCCGCCGCAGCAGGCGCCGACGAGCGCCGAAGATCTCGCCCTCGGTGAGGACGATCACGCCGAGTGCCGGGATCGAGAACCCGGCGGAGACGTCGCCAACGACGAGCGCGAGCGGCGTGTCCCCGTCGAGCGTCGTCGCCGGGAGAGCCTCGAGCTCGTGCTCGCGCAGGATCTGGCGCAGGTGCTCGACCTGGCGCGCGTCGGACGCGACGAGGCGAATCCTGAACCCCTCGCCGCGCCACCGCCCGAGCTCGCCCGCGAGCTGGGCGAACCTGCCGCCGAACTGGGGAACCGCCTGCGTTTCGAGCGTCACCTCGACGGCCTCCGGCAGCGGTCCCGCGAAGGCACTCGACGTCCCGGCCACGAGCGAGAGCTCGACGAGCTGGCGCCCGGAGAGCCGCTCGCGGAGGGGCGGGCTCCCCGGCGCGTCCTCGCGGGTGGCGTCGAGCACGCGCGGGACGTCGACGACGATCGGCGCCGCGACCGGCACGTAGTCGGTGAGCCGCGCCAGCCGCGCACCGTCGCCCTGAGTCGGGAGGGGCAGGACGAGGAGCTCGTCGAGGGGCGCGCTGGAGCGCTGGGAGCTCGGGTCGAAGAGGCGCATCGCCTCGATCTCGTCGCCGAAGAACTCGACCCGCGCGGGGCTCACGAGGCTCGGCGAGAAGACGTCGACGATACCGCCGCGGAGGCTCCACTGCCCGACTTCGACGACGGTGTCGACGCGCTCGTAGCCGGCGCGCTCGAGCGCCGCGAGCAGGGGCTCGCGGTCGAGGGAGTCGCCGACCGCAAGCCGCAGCGTGCGCGCCGCGAACTCCGGCGGCGCCGCGAGCTCGGCGTCGAGCGCCGCGGGGGTGACGACGACCACCACCGGCTCGTTGGCGGCGAGCCGCCAGCAGATGACGGCGCGCTCGGCGTCGGCCTCCCGCTGCCGCCCCCCGCGCCAGAGCCGGGGCTCGGGCTCGGGGAACTCGAGCGCCGGCGCACCGAAGAATTTCAGATCCTGGGTCCAGCGGTGGGCGTCGGGCACGGACTCCACGAGAACCACCGCGGGCCGCGGGTGCGCCTGGACGAGCTCCGCGACGGCCAGGGCGCGGGCGGCGCCCGTCAGCCCGGCGATGCGCAGGCAGACCGGTCCCTCGGCGAAGGTCTTCGCCAGGGCGTGAAAGGCCGGCCACTCTCTCAACATCGAACGAACAACCCTACCCTACCACGCCACCGGCGCCGCTTCGGGGCGACCGCTCGCGGATCCGGCTAGCGCGAGCCCTTCGCCAAGTAGAAGCTGAGGGTCTCCAGCTCGATCGAGAGGTCGACGTTCTTGAGCCGGACCTCGCGGGGGACCTTGAGGCGCGTCGGCGCGAAGTTGAGGATCGCCCTGATCCCCGCCGCCACGAGCTGGTCGGTGACGGTCTGGGCCGACTCGGTGGGCACGGCGATGATCGCGATCTGGGCGCCGCGCGCCTTGATCTCGCGGGCCACGTCACGACTCGTGACGATCGGCACGTGGTCGACCTCGCGCCTGGCCTTCGCCGGGTCGTCGTCGACGATCGCCACGATGCGGAAGCCCTGGCGGGCGAACCCCTTGTAGCGAAAGAGCGCCGAGCCGAGGTTGCCGAAGCCGACGAGGACCACCGCCCACTCACGGTCGAGCCCGAGGATCTTCTGGAGCTCGGCCTTCAGCCCCGACACGTAGTAGCCGATGCCGCGGACGCCGAACTCCCCAAAATAGGCGAGGTCCTTGCGGACCTGCGCCGAGTTGAGGTTGAAGCGATCGGCGAGCTCCTGCGAGGAGACGGTCTTGACGCCGTCCTCCTCGAGCTGGAGGAGGCAGCGCGTGTAGACCGAGAGACGACGGATCGTCATCTCGGGGATCCTGGGAAGCCGAGAGCTCGGGCGTGGCGCCATCTCTTCAGGCGGCGCATCGCGCGCCGATGCGCGCAATGCGCCGATGCCCCGGATCGTCGCTACCTGATCGGCTGCACGAACAACAGAATAATGCCGATGACCAGCATGTAGATCGCGAGCGACTCGATCAGCGCCAGGCCGATGATCATCGCGGTCTGGATGCGCGCGGCCGCGCCCGGCTGCCTGCCCATGGCCTCCACCGCCGCCGCGATCGCTCGACCCTGCCCGAGCCCGCAGAGTCCGGACGCGATCGCCATTCCCAGCCCCGCGGCGATGACCGCGAACGGCCCGATCCACCCGCCGCCCGCCTCGGCCGCGAACGCCAATCCCGGAACCCCGAATACCGCCATCCCCGCCAGAATCAGTGAACGTCGCACGAACGCCTCCTGTGTACGTGTGGTGTGCTAGTGGTGGTGAGCCTCGTGCCCCTCGACCGCCCCCGCGATGTACACCATCGTCAACAGCACGAAGATGAACGCCTGGAGGAACGCCACCAGGATCTTCAGCGGATAGATGAGGACGATGTTGAACGCGACGATCATCACGGCGCCGACGCTGCCGAGGACTGCCCCGGCGGCGCTGCCCGACAGCGCCCAGCCCAAGAGGCCGTCCAGCCCCATGAGGAAGAACATCATGGCGAGCAGGATGTGGCCGCCAAACATGTTGCCGAAGAGCCGCACCGTCAGTGACAGCGGCCGTGCCAGGTGGGTGAACATCTCGATCACGAACATCAGGGGCTTCAACAGAAGCGGCACCGGCCCCGTGAAGTGCTTGAGGTACGCGATGAGGCCGTGCTTCCGGATGCCGATGTAGTGGTACGTGCAGAAGACGACCAGCGCACAGGCGGCGGTCGTGTTGAGGTTGGCCGTGGGTCCCGCCAACCCCGGGACGAGCCCGAGAAGGTTGCCGCAGAGGATGAACAGGCCCAGGGTCGCGATGAGCGGCAGGTAGGGGCGCCCCTGGGGCCCGATGACCTCGTCGATCAGCTGCTCGCACTGCACGAGCACCACCTCGAGCACGTTCTGCACGCCCCGCGGCACCAGCTCGAGTCGACGTGACGCGACGAACGCGAGCGCCGTCAGGACGATCATGACGAGCCACGTGTACGTCACGTGGTCCGGGACGTAGCCCGGCCAGAAGATCCCGGGCAGCCGGACGATCGGGGGATGCTCGATGATCTCCACGGTCAGCGCTCCCGGCTCGCCGCGCGCAGCCCCTCGACGATCACCGCGCAGGGAAGCACGCTGAGCCCGGCCAGCAGCGCGACCGGATGCGCCCACTCGAGCGCGAGCAGCACCGCGCACGCCGCGGCGAACGCGGCGAGGCGGAGCCCGGCGCCGACCAGCCACGCCCCGCCCGCGACGCCGGCGCTCGACGCGACCGCGACCGCGCGCGCGGCAAGCCAGCGGAAGTTCACGACGGCGAGCGCGCCCCCGGCGAGGACGCCGAGGGCGGCCGTCGAGCCCCCGAGCCACCCGGCCGGGGCCGCGAGGAGGGCGACGAGCGCGCACGTCGCCGCCGTCACACGCGCCGTCATGTTACTTGGAGTCATCGAGCTCCCGCTCCGCACGGCTGACCGACCGAAAGAGATTCACGAATCCGGCGGCGATTCCCATGCCGAGGCCGAGCAGCGTGAGCCAGGGTTTGGTGCCGAGCCAGCCATCCGCATAGTACCCGGCGCCCAGGCCGATCACAGTCGCCAGCACCAGCGTGAGTCCGATCGAGGACAGCTCGCCGAGCGCTCTCCAGGTGCCCTTTTCCCCGGGCGGCGCCATGTGAAGAAGGACACTAGCACATCGCTACCGCCCACACAAGCTGGCGCAAGTGGCTGATTTTCCAGCAGCGTTTCGGCATCCTGGCCAGCCCCCTCGGCACAACCTACCCGAACATCCCGCCCATGCGCTTGCCGGCGATTCGGTTGATGACGACGACGCTCACGGCCGCGACGAGAATGAGGATCGCGCCGAGCGCCGCCGCCTCGTTGGCGCTGCCGGCGATGTAGAAGGAGAAGATCCCGACGGTGAGCTTCTCGAACAGCGCCGACTCGCCGCCCCAGAAGACGTCCACCTCGGGCCTGCCCTTCCACTCGACGATGCGCCCGTAGGCCACGGGCGTTCCCGCCGGGATCGCGCTCACCTTCACCGTGACGTTCCACTTCTCCTTCGCGTAGTCGGCGAACGCCTTGAGCGCCGCGTCGTGGATGAACTTCGACACCGGAGTGATCAGCGCCAGCTCGCTCTCGATGGGCGCCTGGGCCGCCGCGCCCACGGCCGCACCGAGCACCAGCATCAGCGGAAGCGCCAGGAGCCGGAGTCGTCGCATGGGTCCTCTCCTCATTGGGGTCGCTCGTCCGCCCAGCCCCGCGCGCGCTCCACCGCGCGGCGCCAGCCCTCGCAGCGCGCGGCGCGCGTCGCGGGGTCCATCGCGGGCGTGAACGTCCGCTCGATCGTCCAACGCCGGCTCAGGTCGTCGAGCGATCGCCACAGGCCCGCGCCCAGCCCCGCCAGGTACGCGGCGCCGAGCGCGGTCGTCTCGATCACGCTCGGCCGCAGCACCGCAACGTTCATGATGTCCGCCTGGAACTGGCAGAGAAAGTCGTTCGCCGCGGCGCCGCCGTCCACCCGCAGCTCCCTCACGCCGATCCCGGCGTCGGCCGCCATCGCCTCCAGCACGTCGCGGCTCTGGAAGGCGATCGCCTCGAGCGCGGCGCGCGCCAGGTGCGCGCCCGTCGTCCCGCGCGTCAGCCCGACGATCGTCCCGCGCGCGTACATGTCCCAGTACGGGGCGCCGAGCCCGACGAAGGCCGGCACGAAGTAGACGCCGGCCGTGTCGTCCACCGACCGGGCCATCGCCTCGCTCGCCGCCGCGTGCGTGAAGAGCCCGAGACCGTCGCGCAGCCACTGGATCGCCGCGCCGGCGATGAACACGCTGCCCTCGAGAGCATACGTCGTGCGGCCGCCGATCCGCCACGCGATCGTCGTGAGGAGTCCCCGCGACGAGGCCACCGGCGTGGTCCCCGTGTTGAGCAGCATGAAGCACCCGGTGCCATAGGTATTCTTGGCCGCGCCGGGCGCGTGGCACGCCTGGCCGAAGAGCGCCGCCTGCTGGTCGCCGGCGATGCCGGTGACCGGCACGGCGCGCGGGAGCCACCCGAGGTCCGAGGTCTCGCCGAGGGTGCCCGCGGAGGGGAGAACCGCCGGCAGCACGGCGCGCGGGACCCCGAGGAGCTTCAGCATCTCGTCGTCCCAGTCTCCCGTCTTGAGGCTCAAACAGAGCGTCCGCGAGGCGTTGCTGGCATCCGTGGCGTGCACGCGGCCGCCGGTGAGCTTCCAGAGGAGCCACGCGTCCACGGTGCCGAACGCGACGTGCCCGCGCTCGGCGCGGGAGCGCGCGCCGGGGACCTCGTCGAGCACCCAGCCGATTTTGGTGCCGGAGAAGTAGGCGTCGAGGACGAGCCCGGTACGTTCTCTCACGAGCGGCTCGGCCCCCTCGGCGCGCAGGCGCTCGCAGATCGGCGCGGTCCGTCGGCACTGCCAGACGATCGCGCGGTGGAGGGGCGCGCCCGTGGCACGGTCCCAGAGGATGGTCGTCTCGCGCTGGTTGGTGATCCCGATCGCCGCCACCTCGGCGCCAGCGATGCGCGCCTCCCCGAGCGCGGCGCGCGCCGCTCGCTCGACGGTCGTCCAGATCTCCTCGGGGTCGTGCTCGACCCACCCGGGCCTCGGGAAATACTGCGGGAGCTCGGCATAGCCGCGCGCGAGGACACGGCCGTCGGGGTCGACGACCAGCGCCGTCGAGCCTGTCGTGCCCTGGTCGAGCGCGAGAACGTAGCGGCGGGCCGTCATCGATCGGGCGCGCGGCGCGCGGTCATCGCCCCCGCAGGCGCTTGGCGAGGCCCGGGCGGTCGGTCATCACGATATCCACGCCGAGGTCGATCCGCGTGCTTCACGGCGCCCGCCCGAGCACGCGCCTGGCCACGTCGGGGCGGTCGGAGGTGAGGACGTCCACCCCGAGCTCCACGAGCCGCCGCATCGCAGGCTCCGCGTTCACCGTCCAGACGCCCAGGAGCAGCCCGGCGGCCCGCGCCGCCTTCACGACTGCGTCGTTGACGAGCGTGTACTGGAGGCCGGCATCGGTCGCGCCGGCTGCCGACGCCCAATCGACCGCGTTCTCGGGGCGCGCGCCCGCCTGCCTGACGTGGCGGGCCGCCACGAGGAGCGCCGTGCGCTGGCCAGGGACGAGCGCGCGGATCGCGGTCACGACGTCGGGGTTGAACGCCATGATGGTCGACCGCGTCAGGAGCCCTGCCCGCCGGAGCGACGCGACCAGCCGCGCCTCGAGGCCCTCGTAGCGGGCGCCCGGTACGGCGGTGGAGCGGCGACCGCGCCGCTCGTAGCGGACGCCGAAGCCCGCGACCGGCCCCTTCACCTCGACGAGGAGCCCGGTCCGCGACGGCGCCACGAGCGCGAGCACGTCCTCGAGCGTGGGCACACGCTCGAGGGTGAGCGCGCCGTCGGGCCCCTTGAGCCGCGCGCGGCCGACCTCGGCCACGGAGCGCGCGGCGACGGGCCCGGTCGTGTCGGTCGTCCGGTCGAGCGTCGGGTCGTGGATGACCACGAGCGCGCCGTCGGCGGTCTGGTGGACGTCGAACTCGACCAGGTCGCTCTCGAGCGCGAGTGCCTGCCGGAAGGCGAGGAGGCTGTTCTCGGGCCAGAGGGCCGCGCCACCCCGATGGGCCGCGAAGCGCGTCATTTCTCGGTCTCGATGAGGCCCTTCACGAACCAGCGCTGCATGACCACGATCACCCCCACCGGAGGCAACAGCACCATCATCGCCGCCGCCATCGCAACGTTCCACTCCGGCAGCTGCGAGGTTCGCGGCACCAGCGACTCGATGCCGATGACCGCCGTGCGCATCTCCGGGGTATTGGTGATCATCAGCGGCCACAGATAGTCGTTCCAGCCATAGACGAAGAGGATGACGAAGAGCGCCGCCATGTTGGCCTTCGACAGCGGCAGCAGGATCGACCAGAGGAAGCGCATGGGGTGAGCACCGTCGAGCTGGGCGGCCTCGGCCAACGAGTCCGGCATGGTCTGGTAGAACTGCCGGAAGAGGAAGGTTCCGGTCGCCGACGCCATGAGCGGTACCGTGAGCCCCCAGTAGGTGTTCACCCAGCCGAGCACGCTGATGACCTGGTAGGTCGAGACGATCCGCACGGGCACCGGGAGCATCAGCGTGACGAAGATCATCCAGAAGACGACCTGCTTGCCGCGGAAGTTGAAGTACACGATCGCGAAGGCCGAGAGCAGCGAGATGGCGATCTTGCCGAACGCCACGCCGAGCGCCACGATCGCGCTGTTGAGCAGCAGCCGACCCATGTGCGCGCGCTGCCAGGCCTCGGCGTAGTTCGAGAAGAGTGCCGTCGACGGCCACGGCCGCGGTGGCAGGCTCGTCACCTGCGAGAGCGTCTGGGTGCTGATGACGAACGCGTAGTAGAGCGGAAACGCCAGCACGGCGACGGCCGCGAGCAGGATCGCGTGGGCGACGATCCCGCTCCAGTCGCGCGCCTTCACGCGCGATGGCGCGCCGATCGCGAGGGCGGTTGGCGGTGCGAGCGTCCGCGCCATCAGTAGGTCACCCTCTTCTCGGCGAAGCGGAACTGGAAGGCGGTGAGCAGGATCACGAGCGCCATCAGGACCACCGACTGCGCCGCCGAAAAACCGAGCTGCAGCCCTTCGAAGCCGTCCTTCCACGCGCGGTAGACCAGGATCGAGGTCGCGTCGCCGGGCCCACCCTGCGTCACCGAATGGATCAGGCCGAAGGTATCGAAGAACGAGAAGGTCATGTTGAGCGTGAAAAGAAAAAACGTCACCGGCGAGAGCAGCGGGAAGGTCACCGCGAAGAAGCGCCGGATCGGCCCCGCCCCGTCGACGCTGGCGGCCTCGAGGACCGAGGCCTCGATCGCCTGCAACCCCGCCAGGTAGAAGGCCAGGTTGTAGCCGAACTGTTTCCAGATGGCGGCCATGACGATGAGCGTCATCGCCACCCAGCCCTTCAGGAACCAGTTGAACTGGTAGGCCGTGACGAATGACAGGACCCACGGCAGGATCCCGTAGGAGGGATGGAAGATGAAGAGCCAGATGATGCCGGCGATCGCGGGTGCGATGCCGTAGGGCCAGAGGAGCAGCGAACGGTAGACCGCCAGGCCGCGGATCTTCGCGTTGGCAAACGAGGCGAGCAGCAGGGCCAGCGCCAGCCCGGCGAACGTCACCACGAACGAGAACACGAAGCTGGTGAGCGCGCTCCGGAGGTAGGCGGGGTCGCGGAAGAGCCGCTCGAAGTTGGCGAAGCCGGCCCAGATGAGCCGGTCACCGAAGGGCGAGGCGCGGTAGAGCGAGAGCCGGAGCGAGTCGAAGGCGGGCCAGAAGAAGAAGGCGAGCGTGACCGCGACCTGCGGCGCCACGAGAGCGTATGGCAGCCACCGGTTCCGGAAGACGAAGCGCTTCATCGCGGGTGGCCGTCCCGCCCCTCACTTGTAGAGCGCGGCGAACTCCTTAAGGATCTCGCCCGACTTCGCGACCGCGTCGTCCAGCCCCTGCTTCGCCGCCTTCTTGCCGCTGAAGATGTTCTCCATCTGCTCCTCGATGGCGTCGCGGACGGAGGCGAAGTTGCCAAGGCGAATGCCCTGACTGTTCGGCGTGGTCTTGCCGCCGAGCATCTGGGTGACGGCGGTGCGCTGCGACGGGTTCTTCTGGAAGTGGCCGGAGGACTCCATCGCCTTCACCGCCGCGTTGGTCAGCGGCAGATAGCCGGTGACTCCCGCCCACCACGCCTGGTTCTCGGTGGAGGCCAGGTACTTGAAGAACTGCGCGACGCCCTTGTACTCCTCGGGCTTGGCGCCCTTCATCACCCAGAGCGTCGCGCCACCGATGATCGAGTTGCCCTGCGGGTAGCCGCTCATCCGCGGCAGCGCTCCCGTCCCCCACGTGAACTTGCCATCGGAGGCGCGCGTCAGGTTGCCGATGTAGGCGGACGAAGAGAGGAAGATACCGCACTCGCCGCCACCCATGTTGGCCTCGGCCTTGTTTAACCGGCCGTTGTAGGTGAACCAGCCCTCCTTCGCGCCCCGCTGGAGGAGCTCCATCATCGTGACGCCAAAGGCACCGTTGATCTGAAGTCGGGTGGCGAGGCCGTCGAACCCGTTGGCGTGATCGGCAAACGGCTGGTCGTGGAGCGCGTACATGTTCTCGACCAGCGTCCACGACGGCCAGGCGGCGCTGAAGCCACACTTCGCGCCGGCGCCGGTGAGTTTCTTCGCGATTGCTTCCACCTCGTCCCAGGTGGCCGGTGGCGTGTCGGCAAGGCCCGCTTTCTTGAAGAGGTCCTTGTTGTAGAAGAGGATCGGCGTCGACGAGTTGAACGCCATCGAGTAGAGGTTGCCGGCCGTCGAGTAGTAGCTCTTGACGGGACCGATCAGGTCGTTCCAGTCGACGGCGATCCCGTTGTCCCTCATCAGCTGGAAGACCGGATACACCGCGCCCGAGGAGAGCATCGTCTGCGTGCCGACCTCGAAGACCTGCACGATGTGCGGCGGCTGCTTGGCCCGGTAGGCCGCGATGGCGGCGTTCAGCGTGTCCGGGTAGGAGCCCTTGTAGATCGCCTTCACCTCGTACTCGTTCTGAGAGGCGTTGAACTTGGCGGCGATCTCGTTGACGCGCTCGCCGAGCACCGCGGTCATCGCGTGCCACCACTGGATCTCGGTCCTGGCGAGCGCGGGCGCGGGAACGCCCACGAGGAGGACCACGGTCAGGACGAGGACGATGCCGGCCCGTCGCTCCATGAGAGCCTCCGTGATCAATCACCGGTACAGGTGACGTGCCAAGTGCGCCGCACTATAGCACACGCGCGCGACGGTCCTACGCCGTCTTGAACCTCTGCGAGCGCGCGACGTGGGCGCGGTAGGCGTCCAGCTCCGCCTCGAGCCGCCGCGGCGTCCAGCCGAGGAGCTGGCCCATCCGGCGTCCGATCGGCTCCGCGCAATCCGTCCCCTGGCAGCGGCTCGTGCCGATGCCCGTGCGCCGGAGCAGGAAGTCCTGCAGCGACACGGCCATCTCGTCCTGCACGGCGAGGTGAAGCTGCGCGACGATGTCGGGATTCCGGGGGCACAGCCGGTCGGCGCCGCCGGGGACTTTGCCCGCGAGGTCGATGACGCGCGGATACGCCCGCCCGTAGAGCATCACGAGCGTCTCGAGCGTCTCGCGGGCGAGCCCCGAGCTCGCGACCTCGGCGGACACGTCGAGCCAGGTGTGCGCCTCGACGCGCCCAGGCTCCTCGTCGAGCCCGTCGAGCGTAAACCGGTCGGTGCGCGCGGGCGCACGGCGGCCGAAGGTGCGCATGACGCGATCGCCGAGCTGGGCCGCGAGGCTCCGGAAGCAGGTGAGCTTGGTCCCCGTGATCGACAGGAAGCGCCCGCCCGCCTCCGTCACGACCTTGTGCGCGCGCGAGACGTCGGACTCGCGCTTGCCCTCCTCGTACGAGAGCGGCCGCACACCCGCGTACGTGTAGGCGACGCTCTCCACGGCGACGCGCGGATCCGGCAGCACCCGTCGCACCTCGCCGAGGAGGTAGCTCACCTCGTCCCGCGTGGCGTGCACCCGCTCGAGGTCACCATCGAAGTCGGTGTCGGTCGTGCCGACGAGCGAGAACTCACGCCACGGGATCACGAAGATCATCCGGCCGTCGCTCGTCGAGTAGTAGACCGCGTGGTCCGTGAGCCTGGGGAGCAGGCAGTGGATGCCCTTCGTCCGGCGGACAATGCGTCGGCCGCGCTCCTGGACACCCGCGAGCGCCCGAAGCTCGTCCACCCACGGCCCCGTCGCGTTCACGAGGGCCCGCGCCCCGAGCGTCGCGACGCGGCCGGTGACGAGGTCGCGCACGCGGACGCCGGCGGGGGCGCCGCCCGGCGCGTGGACGACCTCCTCCACCTGCGCGTAGTTGAACGCGCGTGCGCCGTGCCGGCAGGCCGAAAGCACGTTCTCCAGGCAGAGGCGCTCCGGGAAGACGAGCAGGTCGTCGACGTAGTAACCCGCGCCCCGGAGGTTCTCGGCGCGGATCGCAGGCTCGAGGCTGAGCGTGTCGATCGGGCGGAGGACGCGGTACCGCTCGCGGCCCCGGCCCGGCGCGAGCCAGTCGTAGAGCGTGAGGCCGATCCGCACCTTGATGAGGCCCCGCGAGGCGTCGCGGTAGATCGGCACCAGGAACGGGAGCGGCCGGACCAGGTGGGGCGCGAGCCGGTTGAGCGTCTCGCGCTCGCGCAGAGACTCGCGCACGAGGGCGACGTCGAACAACTCGAGGTATCGGAGCCCGCCGTGGATCAGCTTCGACGAGCGGGACGTGGTGGCCCCGGCGAAGTCGCCCTTTTCGACGAGCGCCACCGAAACGCCGCGCAGCGCAAGGTCGCGCGCGACGCCGGCGCCCGCCATGCCGCCGCCGATCACGACGACGTCGTAGTCACCGTCGGCGAGGGCAGAGGGCCGCGTCATGTCGTGTGAACAAGCTCCCGGACCGATCCTAGCACGGCGTCGGGCGCGATCTCGGCGATGCGCGGGTCGTCGGCGCGCGTGACCCCGCTGAGCACGAGGACGGTCGCGAGCCCGAGGCGCTTGCCCATCACCATGTCCGTCTCGACGCGGTCACCGACCATCGCGCACTCGCCCGCCGGCAGGCCGAGCCGCTCGAGCGCCACCTCGAGGATGATCGGTGACGGCTTGCCGACGATGACCTCGACGCGAGCGGCCGTCACGGCCTCGACGGCCGCGATCATGCCCGCGCAATCCGGGATTTCGCCCTCCTCGGTCGGGCACGTCCGGTCGGGGTTGGTCGCGATCAGGCGCGCGCCGCCCCGCACCGCCTGGAGCGCCGTGCAGAGCTTCGCATAGTCGAAGGTGCGGTCGAACGCGATCGCGACCCAGCGGACGCGCGCGTCTGTGCGGACCTCGAAGCCGTGGGCGCGGAGCTCGGCGACGAGCGGCGGCTCCCCGATCACGAACACCGGGGCGCCCGGATCGAGGCGGCGCAGGTGGCGCGCCAGCACGAGCGAGGAGTTGATCACGTCGTCCGCGACGGCGGGGATCCCCAGGCGCGTCAATTTCTCTGCGTAGCCGGCGCGCGTGTCGAGCGGCTTGTTGGAGAGGAACGCCACCCGCCGCCCAGCCGCGCGGAGCGCCGCGATCGTCTCGGCGGCGCCCGGGATCAGCGCCTCGCCCCGGTACACGGTGCCATCGAGGTCGAAGAGCCAGCCGCGGTGCGGCAGTTTGAAGGACGCGGAGCGCGTGGCTCGGACCCGCGGGTTCATCCCTCGGCGCTAGCGCACGAGCGGGGCGACGGCGGCCTGCGCGAGGTCGACGAACGGCGCGGGAACGACTCCCAGCGCCACGATGCCGACCAGCGCGACGACCAGCGCGAGGGCGCCGGCGAGCGAGGGGGTGTACGCGACCGGCGTGCTCTCGGGCGCGCGCATGTACATGTAGACGACGACCCGCAAGTAATAGTAGGCGGCGAGGGCGGAGTTGAGGACGGCGGCGACGGTGAGCCAGAGGTACCCCGCCCGCACCGCGGCAGCGAAGACGTAGAACTTCCCGACGAAGCCAGCGAGCGGCGGGACGCCGATGAGCGACAGGAGGAAGAGGCCGAGCGCCGCCGCGAGGACCGGATGGCGCTCGGCCAACCCCGCGTAATCGCCGACCTCCACGGCCTCGTCGCGCGCGCGCTCGCAGAGGGTGATGACGCCGAAGGCGCCGGCGGTCGTGAACGTGTACGTCAGCAGGTAGAAGAGCACTGCGCCCGCGCCGCTCATCCCCCCGGCGACGAGCCCGACGAGCATGTAGCCCGCGTGCGCGATCGACGAGTAGGCGAGCATCCGCTTGAGATTCGACTGCGCGATCGCGGCGACGTTGCCCACGGTCATCGTCAGCGCGGCGACGATCCAGAGCAGCGCCGTCCAGTCGGGCTGCGCGCCGCGGAACGCCACGGTCAGGACGCGGATCAGCGCCGCGAACGCGGCGGCCTTGGACCCGGTGGCGATGAGCGCCGTCACGCTCGTCGGCGCCCCCTGGTAGACGTCGGGCACCCACATGTGGAACGGCACCGACGAGGTCTTGAAGCCGAGGCCGACCAGCAGGAGACCCATCCCGATCATGAACAGCGGGTCGTGGCTCCGCCCGGCGGCGGCCGCCGCGATCCGGTCGAGGTTCGTCGTCCCGGTCGCGCCGTACATCAGGGCGATGCCGTAGAGCAGGAACGACGAGGCGAAGGCGCCGAGGATGAAGTACTTCATCGACGCCTCGCTCGACGCCAGCGCCTGCGTGAAGAGCCCCGCGAGGACGTAGAGCGACAGCGACATGAGCTCGAGGGCCAGGAACAGGACGACGAGGTCGCCCGCGGCGGCGAGCAGCATCATGCCGGCCGTCGCGAAGAGCACGAGCGCGTAGTACTCGCCCGACTCCGCACCGCTCCGCCGCAGGTAGTCCATCGAGAGCAGCAAGATCAGCGCGGCCGCATAGCAGATCACGACGTTGACGAACAGGGCGAAGTTGTCGAGCACGACCATGTCGGAGAACGCCCGGCCGGGCGTGCCCCAGCGTGCGAGTGTCGCGAGGAGCGCGCCCACGACGCCCGCGAGCGCGACCGGCCCGATGAGCTCTCTGGCCTGGTGAAGCGGCAGCAGGTCGAGAAGCAGCACGAGCGCACCGGCCGCCAGCACGATCAGCGTGGGCAGGAGGGGCCCGAGGAGGACCACGGGAAAGACGAGGTCGGCCGTCACTGGGCCACGCTCGCCTTCGCCCGCACCTGGGCGATCAGCGCCTCGAGCGTCGCCTCGGTCTTGCCGGTGAAGGCCGTCGGGTAGACGCCGATCCAGACGATCAAGACCACGACGGGCACGAGCAGGGCCCACTCGCGGGGCGAGAGGTCGGGAAGGGAGCGGTTCGCCTGGTGGGTGACCTCGCCGAAGATCACCCGCTGGTACATCCAGAGCAGGTAGACCGCCGCGAAGACGATGCCGCTCGTGGCGACCGCGGCGAGCCACGGGCTCGTCTGGAACGCCCCGACCAGGACGAGGAACTCGCCCACGAACCCGTTGAGCCCCGGCAGCCCGAGCGACGACAGGACGACGACCATGAACAGCGCCGAGAAGGCGGGCACCACGCTCCAGAGACCGCCGAAGTCGGCGATCAGGCGTGTGTGCCGGCGCTCGTAGATCATGCCGACCAGGAGGAACAAGGCACCCGTGCTGAGGCCGTGATTCACCATCTGGATGACGCCGCCCACGAGCCCCTGGGGGGTGAGGGTAAAGATGCCGAGCATCACGAAGCCGAGATGGCTCACGCTCGAGTACGCGACGAGCTTCTTCATGTCGGGCTGCACGGTCGACACCCACGCGCCGTAGACGATTCCGATCACCGCGAGTGCGAACACGAGCGGGCCGAACCAGAGGCTGGCGTCGGGGAACAGCGGCAGGCAGAAGCGCAGAAAGCCGTACGTCCCCATCTTCAGGAGGACGCCCGCCAGGATCACGCTGCCCGCCGTCGGCGCCTCCACGTGCGCGTCCGGGAGCCATGTGTGGAACGGAAACAGCGGCACCTTGATCGCGAACGCGAGCGCGAAGGCGGAGAACATCACGTTTTGCGCCAGCCCCGGCGGGATCACCCAGCGCGTCAGCGCCGGGAGATCGAAGGTGTAGGTGCCGGTCGCCGCGCCGTGCTGGTAGTAGAGCGCCAGGATCGCGACGAGCATGAGGACGGAGCCGACCATCGTGTAGAGGACGAACTTCACCGCGGCGTAGATACGGTCGGCGCCGCCCCAGACGCCGATGATGAAGTACATCGGGATCAGCATCGCCTCCCAGAAGACATAGAAGAGGAAGAGGTCGAGGCTCACGAACACGCCCAGCATCCCCGTCTCGAGGATCAGCATGGTGACCACGAATTCCTTCCACCGGTCCTCGATCGCGTGCCACGCAGAGGCGAGGGCCACCGGCATGAGGAACGTCGTCAGGAGCACGAGCAGGAGGCTGATGCCGTCGATGCCGAGGTGGTAAGAGATCCCGAAGTCCGGCATCCACGCCCGGGCCTCTTCGAACTGGAAGTCGGCGACGTCGCCGTCGAAGCCGACGTAGAGCGGCACCGAGAGCAGGAGCGTCGCGAGCGTCACGACGAGCCCGCCGACCTTGAACGCCGAGGCGACACGCCGCGGCACGAGGAGCAGGACGAGGCCGCCGAGCGCCGGGAGGAACGTCACCGCCGTGAGCAGCATCGTCACTCAGCGGCTCAGCAGGAATGCGACGACGAGGACCGCGCCGGCCAGCATCGTGAGCGCATAGTTCACGACGTAGCCCGTCTGGAGCCGTCGCGTCGCCGCCGCCCACGCGACGACGGCGCCGCCCAGTCCATTGACCGCCCGGTCGATCACCCCGAGGTCGAAGGCGCGGGCGAGGACCGTCGAGAGCCTGAAGAACGGGCGCACGAAGATCCAGTCATAGAGTCGATCCACGTAATAGGCGTTCAGCAGCAGCGCATGCAGCGGCGTTCGCGGCCGGCCGATCGTCTCCGCCCGCACCCGTGAGGACACGTACATGAACCACGCGAGCGTGATCCCCGCGGCGACCACGACCACGGAGAGGATCAGCAGCACGTAGGAAACAGAGCCGCTGTGCGCCTCCGCGTGGAGCGGGAGCACCGGATCGAGGAACCGGGCGAAGCGTGTGCCGCGCTCGGACGGGATCCCGACCGCCAACCCCGCCACCGCGGTGAGCACCGCGAGCGCCCAGAGCGGGAGCGTCATCACCGACGGCGACTCGTGGAGGTGGTGCGCAGCCTCCTTGGACATGCGCGGAGCGCCGTAGAACGCGAGGAAGAGCAGACGCGACGCGTAGAACGCGGTCAGGAACGCGCCCAGCAGGAGCAGGCCCCAGATCGCCCGGTGACCGCCGTGGAACGCGGCGGCGAGGATCTCGTCCTTCGAGAAGAAGCCCGCGAGTCCCGGCACTCCGGCGAGCCCGAGGGCTCCGATCGTCGTCGTGATCGTCGTGGTCACCATCCGTGACGAGAGCCCGCCCATCTTTCGGAGGTCCTGCTCGCCCCCGAGGCCGTGGATGACGCTGCCCGCGCCGAGGAAGAGGAGCGCCTTGAAGAACGCGTGCGTCACGAGGTGGAAGATCCCGGCCGCGTAGGCGCCGAGGCCGACGGCCGCGAACATGTACCCGAGCTGGCTCACGGTCGAGTACGCGAGCACCCGCTTGATGTCGGTTTGCACGAGAGCGATCGTGGCGGCGAAGATCGCGGTCGCCGTCCCGACCCACGCGACGACCTCGAGGGCCACACCCGAGCGCTCGAAGAGCGCGTGGCTCCGCGCCACCATGTACACGCCCGCGGTCACCATGGTGGCCGCGTGGATGAGCGCGGAGACCGGCGTGGGACCCTCCATCGCGTCGGGCAGCCACGTGTGGAGCGGGAGCTGGGCCGACTTGCCGCAGGCGCCCATGAACAGGAGCAGCGCGATGCCCGTCGCCGTCGCGGGCGAGAGCGTCTCCGCGTCCCTGAACACCGCGACGTAATCCAGGGTGCCCAGCGCGGTCCAGAGCCACATGACGCCCAGACCGAAACCGAAGTCGCCCACGCGGTTCACGATGAACGCCTTCTTCCCCGCCTGCGCCGCCGCCGGGCGCGTGTACCAGAAGCCGATCAGCAGGTACGAGCAGAGGCCCACCGCCTCCCAGAAGACGTACAGGACGAGGAAGTCGCCGGCCAGCACGAGCATCGTCATCGAGAAGACGAACAGGTTGAGGTACGCGAAGTAGCGCGCGTAGCCCGGATCGTCGTGCATGTAGCCGACCGAGTAGAGGTGAATGAGCGCGCTGACGCCGGTGACGACGAGGAGCATCACGCCGGTGAGCGGATCGACGAGCGCGACGACCGACGTCTCGAAGTCCCCCGCGACGATCCACGCGAAGAGCGGGCTCGTGAAGCTTCCGCCGTCCCACACGTGCGCCAACACCGTGCACGCCGCGAGAAACGAGCCCGCGACGGTGGGCACCGCGACCCAGTGAGCCCGCCGTCCGATGCGATTGCCGAAGAGGATGTTGCAGAGCGCGCCCGCGAGCGGCAGAGCGGGGATCAACCAGACGGTGGACACCGCGTCATGCTAGCGAGAGGTCGCTCTGGGTGTCAAGCAAGCGCCCGGCCGGCAGCATGGTATCATTCAGTTCTCGTGCCCAAGCGGTCTCGCTCGAAGGCCTGGCTCATCGTCGTCCTGCTCGTGCTGCTCGCCGCCATCGGTTCCGTGTCGTATCTCGGCTGGCGCCAGTCGGTGCGGGGTGTCGTGTCCGTCACCACACCGCCGCGGTTCGTGGGACACAAGACCGCGTTCGTGTTCACGCTCGAGGCGGCCCGCGGCAACGTCGCGCGCGTCGAGATCCGCATCGTCCAGGGCGGCAGCTCCTCGGTCGTCGCCAAACAGGAGGGCACGTTCGGGCAGCGCGTCGAGGTCCCCTTCGTGCTGGAGAGCGCCACGCTCGGTCTGCGCGAGGGGAGCGCCAGCCTCGAGGTGTGGGCGCGCGACGATTTCTGGCGACCGCTCCGCCCGCACGAGCGTGCGATCGCGAGCTACCCGGTCACGGTGGATCTCACGCCGCCGAAGATCGAGCTCCTCGGCGCGACGCGATACCTTTCTCAGGGCGGCAGCGGCCTCGTGGCGTTCCGCGTCACCGGCGCCTCGCGGACGACGGTGAGCGCGGGCAAGCTCGTCGAGCCGAGCTTCGCGTGGGGCCCGCCGGAGCGCGGGACTCGCGTCGCGCTGATCGCCCTGCCCTGGGACCTCCCGCCGGGCACGGCGCTCACGATCACCGCGGAGGACGAGGCCGGCAACGTCGCCTCGCGGGGAATCCCGTCGGAGCTTCGGCCGCGGCGGTTCCCGCGCGACTCGATCGAGCTCAAGGACGCGTTCCTCGAGGCGAAAGTGCCGGAGCTGCTCCCGCAGCGCCAGCCGTCGCAACCCCTCGTCGACAGCTTCCTGATCATCAACCGCGACCTCCGGCGCCAGGCGGAGGAGACGAAGCGCCGGATCGGCGCGACGACCGCCGACCAGCCGCTCTGGGAGGGACCGCTCGTGCCGCCGCGCAAGACGAAGGTCTTCGCAAACTTCGCCGAGACCCGCACCTACCGCTACGCCGGCCGCGACATCGACACGCAGGTGCACTACGGGTACGACCTGGCCTCCACGAAGCAGTCGCCCGTGACGGCCGCGAACCGCGGCGTCGTGGCCTTCGCCGACCCGCTCACGATCTACGGCAACACCGTGATCCTCGACCACGGGCTGGGGCTCCAGACCCTCTACGCCCACCTCTCGTCCATGGAGGTCAAGGTCGGCGACGAGGTGGCGAAGGGCCAGGAGCTCGGGCGCACGGGGGCCTCGGGGCTCGCGCTTGGCGATCACCTCCACTTCGAGGTGCTGGTCCATGGGGTGTCGGTGACGCCGATCGAGTGGTGGGACGCGAGGTGGATCCGCGACCACATCACGAAGCCGCTCCTCGACGCGGGGCTGTCCGAGATCGGCAGCCGCGAGGAGCCGGGCGGGCGCGCGCCCGCGCGGAACGCCCAGCGCCCCACGCCCTAGGGGGCGCGTCGGAGGATCGAGGAGCGCCACGGCTTAGCCGGGGTGCTCCGAGCGTTGGGGGGCTTGGGGGGCCATCTCGGGGCCCCCCATTTCCTAGAAGGACCCGAACTTCTCGTACGCGTCGAGCGGCGTCATCCCCCGCCGCACCGCGGCGCGCACCTTGTTCTCGGTCCCGACGAGCTTCTCGCAGCGCACGAGGACCTCGTGGGCGACGCGACGCGGGACGACCACGACCCCGTCCCAGTCGCCGACGACGATGTCGCCGAGCGCCACGCGCACGCCGCCGATCGTCACCGGCTGCCCCCAGTCACGCACCCGCCAGCGGCCCACCGAGTCCTGCGGCGTACGGTAGCGGACGAACGTGGGGAAGCGGAGGCGGGCGACGGACGCGGCGTCGCGCGTCGAGCCGTCGATCACGGCGCCGCGGACCCGGCGCGCGCGGAACCACGCGGCGGAGAGCTCGCCGAAGTGGGCCGCGGTGTTGTCGCTGGATGCTAACACCAGGACCGAGTCGGCGGGGACCGCGCCGAGCATCTTGAGGAAGAGGCGTAACGTCGCGTCACGCTCGCGCGGCGTACCGCGGTGGGGCCGTCCCCGCGCGGTGAAGGCGTAGCCGGCCAGCCGCATGTCGACGGTGAGGGGCTGGATCGCCGCGGGCAGCGTCTGGCGCTGGAGCCCCAACTCGTCCAAGACATCGGTGATCGCGGGGGTATAGATCCGCGCGAAGCGGCGCGGCAGGTTGTCCGATCGACTCGTCATCCCTCGCCCTCCCGGGCAGGGATTCTAGCGCACGAGGCCAGTCACGAGTGCCTTGGGCGGGACGAAGTCGCCGATCACCCCGAGGAGGACATCCAGAAGGCCCGGTCGCTGCGCGAGGACATGGGCGGTGAGGTTCGCGAGACCGCGGTGCGAGATGACGAACTGGAGCGCGCGCGTCACCCGTGCCTTGCCGCCGAAGGCCAGGCGCCGGGCGCGGCGATAGGCGGCGAGGGCTTGCCGCGAACAGTCGCCGCTGCGAAGCGCTCCGACCGCCGTCTCCACCGCGAGCTCGGCGCCGCGGAGCGCGGCGTAGATCCCCTCGCCCGTGAATGGGTCGACGAACCCCGCGGCGTCGCCTACGAGGAGGACACCGCCCACGCGCGGCGCGTCCACCTCGTATGCGAGCGGGCCCATCGCGCCGACCGGCGCCACGATCCGCGCGCCGGCGAGCCGCCGGGCGAGGTGCTGGAGGTGCTTGGCCCGCGCCGTGAAAAACGTTTCGAGGCGCCCGCTCCACGGCGCCGCATGCGCGAGCGGCACGACGATCGAGAGGTTCCCCCGGTCGGCCGCGACCGGATTGATGATCGCGTAGTCGGGGGGGTCCACGAAGACCTCGCCGTAGTCGCGACAGCCGTCGAGACCCGACACGTAGGTCACGAGCGCCATGCGCTTCAGACGATGACCGTGCCGGAGCCCGAGACGCTCGGCGACGACGGAGGCGCGGCCGTCGGCGGCGATCACGAGCCGCGCGCGCAGCCGCGCGGCGCGCCCATCGCGGTCGACCGCCACCACGCCCCTGACCTCCCCGCGCTCCACGAGGACGTCGATGACGCGCACGTGCTCCCTGAAGTCGATCGGGAGGGCCCGCACGCGCTCGACGAGCGCCTCGTCGAGCCGCGCGCGCTCGATCGCCATCGCGTGCTCGCGGTACGGCCGCCAGTCGCCGACCGTCCGGTACGTGCCGATGACGACCGTGCCGTCAGGCGCGGTGATCCGCATCCCGGCGAGCGGCGTGGCCAACCCATCCACCGTCTTCAACACGCCGAGGCGGTCGAGAACGCGCGGCGCCTCCGGGCTCAGGTACTCGCCGCAGATCTTCGGGCGCGGGAAGCGCGCGCGGTCGAGGAGCTGCACCGCGACGCCGTGCTCGGCGAGCAGGATCGCCGTCGCGGCGCCCGCGGGCCCCGCGCCAACGACGATGACGTCGGCCGCCCCGGTCGTCACGCCGCGACCGCCACGAGCCTGCCGTAGAGGGGATAGGCGCGGACCGTGAGCGTCGTGATCCCCGCCTTCTGCGCGAGCGCGGCGAGCTCGGCCGCCGAGTACGCGCGCCGCACGGAGAGCGGCCCGTCATGGCGCGAGATCGGGTGGCATCGGAGGAGCCGCGTCGCAAGCCACACGAGCCCGAGCGCCAGGCGCGTGCGCAAGAGGTCGTTCACGATGACTGCGCGCCGCGCCGCCGCCGCCATCTCCCGCAGGCTGGCCACGGCCGCGTCGGGCTCGAGGTGGTGCAGCGTGAGCGCGCTCGTCACGACGTCCGCGGCGCCCTCTCGGAGGGGCAGCGCCGTCGCGTCGGCGACGACGAGCGAGATCTCCGGATAGGCGGCGCACGCGCGGCGCGCCAGCGCCAGGGTCTCCACATCCCGATCGACCACGACCACGCGAATCGCCCGGCGCGCGCCCCGCGCCCAGTCGACCAGGCGCACGCCGAATGCAGCGTGGCCGCCCCCCACGTCCACGGCGACGAGCGCGTCGCCCCCAGGGACCGCAGCGACGACGCGACAGATCTCGCGTAATGTGAGCGCGTAGCCGCCGAACCAGGCGTTGAGCCGGTCGATATCGGCGAGCGACGCGACCCGGTCCGCCAGCGCCACCGGGCGGTCGAGGATCTCCAGCGCCCCATCGGCCCGGTCCATCAGTTGTGGCGAGGTCCGCGGGGCCGGTGACACTCCCGGGTGGCCTGAGCCAGGTGCGAGCGGCTCCGTACCGTTATCACCATCGCTCTAAGCCCCAAGGCCGGTCGCACTCCCAGGCCAGTGCACCATTCGCCATCCCCGCTACCATCTGAGCAACGCGCCCTCGGCGGCGAAGCCGGGGCCGAGGCCGATCATGAGCCCCCATTCGCCGTCGAGCGGCGACTCGTTCCGGAGCGTCTCCTCGAGCACGAAGAGGATCGTCGCGGAGGACATGTTGCCGTAGCGACGGAGCACCGCGCGCGAGTGTGCCACCTGGGCCTCGCTCAGCTCGAGGAGCATCCGCGCGCGATCGATCACGCGACGTCCCGCCGAGTGGAGCACCCAGTAGCGGACGTGCTCGCGCTTGAGCCCCTGCGTCGTCAGGAGGGCCTCCGCCATCTCGCCCATCATCTGAGCGCCGATCTTGCGGACGTCCTTCGACAGGACGACGCGCGGCCGCCCACCCGGATACTCGAACCCCATCGCGTCCAGGTGCTCGGGGCGGAAGAGTGTGCGGTGGGCGACGATCGCTGGCCCGGCGCCTTCCGTCGCCAGCGTCGCGGCCCCCGCGCCGTCGGCGAAGATCGCGTTCGCGACGGCGCTCTCGAGCCGGTCGTCGAGGAAGTAGGCGGCGGAACAGATCTCCGCGGAGACGACGAGGGCGCGGCGGCCGGGGAACGCGCGCAGGTAGTTCGACGCCTGCTGGAGGGCCACCATCGCCGAGGCGCAGCCCGTGTCGCCCACGTGGACCCGCTGGATATCGGGCCGGCAGCCGAGGCGGCCGATCAGGTGAGCGTCGAGGCTGGGCGTGAGCCGTCCGGTGCACGTCGTCGTCGCGAGGAAATCCACGTCGCGCGGCTCCCAGCCGGCACGCGCGAGCGCACCGCGCGCTGCCGCCTCGCCCAACTCGAGCGCGCCGCGCCGGAACCTGTCTTGCAATCCGTCCACGCTCTCGTCCGGGCGGAACGTGGCGGGGTCGATATAGAGGTAGCGCCCCTCGATCTCACTCCGGCTGAAGAAGCCTCGGCGCTGGGCGTCGCCGTAGCCCGCGAGCGCCAGCAGGTCGGCCTGCGCGTAGCGATGAGGCGGCGTCGCGGTCGCGACGCCGGTGATGCGCGGGAGCGCCATTCGACCTTCCTTCCCTCGAGGCTTCGCGTAAGATGAGAGCACTCCGAGCATACTGCGAGGGTCGAGACCATGCCACTGTTCAGCTTCGAGGGAAAAAGCCCGAAGGTCCATCCGTCCGCCTTCGTCGCGCCAACCGCGGTGCTCGTCGGCGACGTCACGGTCGAGGAGAACGCGTCCGTGTGGTACAACGCCGTGCTCCGCGCCGACTTCAACCCGATCGTCGTCCGCCGGGGCGCGAACGTGCAGGATTGCGCCGTCGTGCACGTCACGCCGCGCCAGGGCACGGAAGTCGGAGCGGGAGCCACGATCGGCCACAACTGCACGGTCCACGCGGCCACCCTGGGCGAGGAGTGTCTGATCGGGAACGGGGCGACGGTCCTCGACGGGGCCCGCGTCGGGGCGAGAGCGATGGTGGCTGCGGGAGCGCTCGTGACACCAGAGACCGAGATTCCCGACGGGATGCTCGCGATGGGCACGCCGGCGAAGATTCGCGGGCCCCTCGCCGGCACGCCGGCCGAGTACTGGGTGCGCGTCAACCCCGAGGCGTACCAGGCGCTCGCCCGGCGCCACCGGGCGTCCGTCAAGCCCAGCTGACGCCATGGCGATCAAGCGGATCGCGTTCCTCGTGTTCCCACGGCTGACGCTCCTCGACTTCGTCGGCGCCTACGACGCCCTGCGGCGGATCGCGGCGATGTCCATCGACCCGGCTGTGACGCACCGGATCATCGGCACCGAGCCCGAGATCATCGATGAAACAGGTCTCGTGATGAAGCCCGACGCGGTGTACGAGGACCTCGCGTCCTTCGATCTGCTCTACGTGCCCGGAGGCTTCGGCACGCGGACCCTGATGGACGACAGGCACCTGCTCGACTACCTCAAGACGTGGGGCTCGGAGCGTCCGCTCGCCTCGGTCTGCACGGGCGCACTGCTGCTCGGGCAAGCGGGGTACCTTCGCGGCAAGCGGGCGACGACGCACCACCGCGCGTTCGATCTCTTGCGCCCACTCTGCCGCGAGGTCGTGACGGACCGGCGCATCGTGGACGAGGGACAGGTCGTGACCGCGGGCGGCGTCGCCTCCGCGCTCGACCTCGGGCTCTACTTGGTCGAACGGTTTTGGGGCCTCGCGGCGCGCGAGAAGATTGCCGCCCAGATGGAGTATCGCGCGTACTCCGCCGTCTGAGCGAGGCGGCGGTTCGAAAGGAGAGCGTCGTGATGATCGATCCCGCCGTCCTGACCGCGCATCACAAGGGCTGTCTCCCCGAGCTCTTGGGCATGCGCTTCGTGGAAGCGACGAAGGACCGCGTGGTGGCCGAGCTCGCGGTCCGCGACGACCTCAAGACCATCGGCGGCAGGCTCCACGGCGGCACCCTCATGGCCCTCGCCGACACGGTCGCCGCCACGGCCACGTTCCTCAACCTACCGCCGGGCGCCGGCACGACGACGCTCGAGTCGAAGACCAATTTCTTCGCGGGGGTGCAGGAGGGCCTGGTACGCGCCACCTCCACGCCGCTCCACCGGGGCCGGACCACCATGGTGTGGGAGACGCGCGTCACCGACGCGTCGGGACGCCTGCTGACGCTGACGATCCAGACCCAGATGGTCCTCAGCGCCCCTGGAACTTCGGCGGCCGCTTCTCCTTGAACGCGGCGACGCCCTCGGCATGGTCGGCGGTCTGGCGGACAATCGACATGTGCGAGCTGACGAGGTCGAGGTGCGTCCTGAGGTCGAGCTTGAGGCTCTGGTAGACGAGGCGCTTGATCATGCGGATCGGGATCTGTGGGCCGTCGGCAATCTGCCGTGCCAGGGCGTAGGTCACCTCCTTCAGCTGCGCGTCCGGCACCAGGCGCTGCACGATGCCGAGCCGGTGGGCCTCGGGCGCCTCGATGAAGTCGGCAGTCCACAGGAGCTCGAGCGCCCTGGCCGGCCCCACCAGGCGGGGCAGAAAAAACGTATCGCCGTCGCCCGGCACGAGGCCCACGCGCACGTAGCCCGTGGAGAAGCGGGCCGACTCCGCGGCCACGCGCATGTCGCACATCACGCACATGCCCATTCCCGCGCCGACCGCGAGCCCGTTGACCATCGCGATGACCGGCTTGTCCATCGCCTCCAGCGCCTTTGGCACTCGGTGGACGCCCTCCCACAGGCTGTTCTTACCGTCGAGCGCGCTCGGCTCACCCTGCCGCATGCGTCCCACGTCGCCGCCCGAGCAGAACGCGCGGCCGGCGCCGGTGACGACGACGACGTTCACGCTGTCGTCGGCCTGGGCCTCGCCGAGCGACTTCGCCCAGGCGTCGATCATCCCCGCGGTGGATATTGCGCAGGATTTCCGACGTGCCGGCGCGAATGCCGCTCGCCCGCGCCAGCAACTCGTAGAACTCCCACTGCCCGTCGTCCGGCGCCCAGGGCGAGCCGGGGGCGATCTGCGAGTAGGGACCGATCACCTCGGTGGCGGTCTGCGCCAGGTCCTGGTCCACCTGGCTCCAGAAGAGCTTGGAGGTCGAGCCCTCTGGCCCGGGTGCGCCCCCGCGCAGGATGTTCGTCAGGCTCCGGTAGCCGTTGAGCTGGAGCGCCTGCTCGCTGGTCCAGAGGCTGGCGACCTTCTGGCGCACGATGGGGTCGGCGCTCTTCTTCTGCTGCTGGACCAGGCGGACCAGGCGGTGGAGCGCGTTGCGGAGCGATATATGTCGGATGAAGGTCAGGAGGTCTCTCTCGTATGCCAGCGTGGTGATCGCGACGCTCCACCCCTCATCGAGTCTCCCCACAAGGTGTTCCGACGGTACGCGGACGTTGTCGAAGAACACCTCATTGAACTCCGCCTCGCCCGTGATCTGTCGGAGCGGCCGGACGGTGATGCCCGGCGTCTTCATGTCCACGAGGAGGAAGCTGATGGACTTGTGCTTGGGAGCTTCTGGACTGGTCCGCACGAGGAGGAAGCACCAGTCGGCGACGTGGGCCATGCTCGTCCAGACCTTCTGGCCGTTGACGACGAAGTGGCCGTCGTCGTGCTCCGCGCGGGTTTGGAGGTTGGCGAGGTCCGAGCCCGCGTTGGGCTCGGAGAAGCCCTGGCACCAGAGCTCCTCTGCGGTCAGGATCTTCGGCAGGAAGCGCCTCTGCTGGGCCGGCGTCCCGTGCTTCATGAGCGTCGGCCCGAGCATCGAGATGCCGCCGCGGTTCACGAACTGGGGCGACTCGGCGCGCGCCATCTCCTGGTAGAGGATGACCATCTCGACGATCGACGCGCCGCGCCCGCCGAACTCGCGCGGCCAGTCCATGCCGACGTAGCCCGCCGCGTGCATCGTCTTCTGCCAGGCGCGGAGCCTTCGGACCTCGTCGCGGTCGGCCCGCGAGGACGCGAACGCACGCCCGCGGAGATCGTCGGGCAGGTTCGTCTCGAGCCAGTGCCGAACCTCTTTGCGAAACTCCTCTTCCTGCTCGCTGAAGTCGAAGTTCATGGCCGCCTCACCACATGACGCATCCGCCATCGACCATGAGCGCCTGACCCGTGATATACCGGGCCTCGTCCGAGGCGAGGAACACCGCTGCCGCGCCGATGTCCTCCGGCTCCTGCTCGCACTTCATCGGCACGATGTCGGCGACGCGCTTCTCGAACACCTGCCGCGCCGTCATGCCTTTGAACGCCGGGTTGGTCTCCGCGATATGGGCGGCGAGCTTCTGCCAGAAGTCGGTCCACAGGACGCCGGGGCAGATCGCGTTGACGGTGATCCGGTGCGGCGCCAGCTCCTTGGCCACGACGCGGGTGAAGGTGATCACGCCCTGCTTGGCCACGCTGTACGGCGGCATCGTCACTGCCGCGAGCGGCCCCGCGATGGACGCGATGTTGATGATCCGCCCCGCCTTCTTCTCGATGAAATACGGCGCGATCGCCTTGCACGTGAGAAACACCGATTTCGTATTGACCGCAAAGGCGCGGTCCCAATCTTCTTCAGTGTTGTTCGTGAACGGCATGCCGGGGGTCGACCCCGCACCGGCGTTGTTGACGAGGATGTCGATCTTCCCGAGCGTCTCGCGCGTGCGGTCGATCATGGCCTTGACGTCCGCGGAGCTCGTCACGTCCGCCTTCATCGCGACGACTTTGCGCCCGAGCGCTCTGACCTCGCTGGCGACCTTCTCCGCGTTCAGCACCTGGATGTCCGGGATCGCGATGTCGGCACCCTCGCGCGCCATCGCGAGCAGGATGCCGCGCCCGATGCCGCTGCCACCACCCGTCACGACGGCCACCTTGCCGGCGAGTCGCATGCGGATCTCCTTTGTGGCGGGGTCCCCGAGCACGGTCGGCGCGGTGGGTGGTCTGAGCGCGGCGCGCTCCGCCTCCGTCCGTACTCTATAATCGGTGCCCCGGAGGGTTCCCATGACAGCACACCCGCTCAGGAGCCGCAACTGGTTCGGGCGCAACGACCTCGACGGCTTCGTCCACCGCTCGTGGCTCAAGACGGAGGGGTTCAGCGATCTCGTCTTCGACGGCCGCCCCGTGATCGGTATCGCCAACTCCTGGTCCGAGCTGACCAACTGCAACGCCCATCTGCGGCAGGTCGCCGACGCAGTGAAGCGCGGCGCGTGGTCCGCCGGGGGGTTCCCCCTCGAGTTCCCCACCATCTCGCTGGGCGAGATCCTCATGAAACCGACCACGATGCTTTTCCGGAATCTCATGGCGATGGACGTGGAGGAGTGCCTGCGCGCCTACCCGCTCGACGCCGTCGTGCTCCTCTCCGGCTGCGACAAGACGACGCCGGCCATGCTCATGGGCGCCGCCTCCGCCGACGTCCCCGCGATCATGGTCACAGGCGGTCCCATGCTGCGCGGCAAGTGGCGGATGGAGGAGCTCGGCTCCGGCACCGACGTCTGGCGCCTCTGGGCCGAGCGGCGCGCCGGGCGAATGACGGACGAGGAGCTCTGCGAGGCGGAGTCGTGCATGTCGCGCTCGTCCGGCCACTGCATGGTCATGGGGACAGCCTCCACGATGGCCTCGATGGCCGAGGCGCTCGGCTTGACGCTCCCCGGCAACGCCGCGATCCCGGCGCCCGACTCCCGGCGCCTGGCGCTCGCCGAGCTGAGCGGCCGGCGCGCCGTCGAGATGGCGCTGGCCGGTGGGCCCAAGCCCTCGGAGATCCTGACGGCGCAGGCGTTCGACAACGCCATCCGCGCCGACATGGCGATCGGCGGCTCGACCAACGCGATCATCCACCTCGTCGCCATCGCCGGGCGGGTGGGCGTGCCGTTGCCGCTCGCGCGCTTCGACGAGCTGGCGCGCACGACGCCGTTCCTCGCGAACCTGCGCCCGTCGGGGAAGTACCTCATGGAGGACTTCTTCTACGCCGGCGGCCTGCCCGCCGTCCTGAAGGAGCTCCTGCCGCTGCTCCACGGCGACGCCCCGACGGTGAACGGCAAGTCCATGGCGGACAACGTCCGGGACGCCAGATGCTGGAATGCGGACGTCATCCGACCGCTCGGGATGCCGCTCTCCCCCGAGGGCGGCACGGTCATCCTTTCCGGAAATCTGTGTCCCGACGGGGCGGTGCTCAAGCAGTCCGCCGCCTCGCCGCATCTCCTGACCCACCGTGGCCGCGCCGTGGTCTTCGAGGACCACGACGACCTCCACCGCCGCATCGACGACCCGGGGCTGCCGATCGACGAGACCTCGGTGCTCGTGCTCAAGCACGCGGGGCCCAAAGGCGCGCCCGGCATGCCCGAGTGGGACGCGGCGCCGATCCCCGCGCCCCTGCTCAAGCGGGGCGTGAAGGACATGGTGAGGATCTCCGACGCGCGGATGAGCGGGACCTCGTACGGCACCGTGGTCCTCCACGTCGCGCCCGAGGCGGCGGTCGGCGGGCCGCTGGCGCTCGTCCGCGACGGCGACGAGATCGAGCTCGACGTGCCGAAGCGGAAGCTCACGCTCCGCGTGAGCGGTGAGGAGCTCGCGCGGCGACGAGCGGCGTGGAAGCCACGGCCGCCTTGGTTCACCCGCGGCTACGGTCGCCTCTTCCTCGACCACGTGCTCCAGGCGAACGAGGGGGCGGACTTCGACTTCCTGCGCGGGCGAACCCCGGTTCGCGCGGAGGACACGGCGGGGCCGTCGCACAGCTAGACCAGGGGCCGCCATTTCCTTGCTGGGAAGAACCTGGCCGGCATGGTGGCCGCTCCACCACCGCTCGAGCCGCGGCCGCCCCACCAGCAGTCGCGCCCTCCTTCTACGTCAGCCACTTACGGCCGTCGTTTCAGGAAATCCGCCTGGCACCCGGCTTGCGTAGTCCACGTGTCATGGACTGGATCAGCGAACTGTGGCGGACCTGCTGCATAGGGGAAGAGGCCTTCTGGAGGAGCACCAACTTCTGGCTGACCGCGGCAGCGATCGTCCTCCCCTTCGGCTGGCTCCTCTTCGTGTTCAAGCTCACTCCGGTCCGCGTCCGCGCCACCTACTTCCGCGACGATTCCTGAAGCGCCTCGCGTAGGGAGCCCCCGGCTTCTCGAAGCACCCGCGCGGCGCCACGTGCGCTGAGCCCGCAGCGCGCCATCACGATCGCGACCCTCACGCTGCCCCCGGACTCCGCCAGCGCGCGCCGCGCGCGAGGGCGCCGGACGCCTGCGATCTCGGTGATCACGCGCACGGCGCGCTCCCTGAGCTTCGCCGAGCGCGGCTGAAGATCCACCATGCGGTTGCCGTAGACCTTCCCGAGCCGCGCCATGGCCGCGGTCGTCAGCGTGTTGAGAACGAGCTTGGTGGCGGTGCCGGCCTTGAGCCGGGTCGAGCCCGCGAGCACCTCCGGGCCCGGCGCGGGCGCGATGATGACGTCGGCCGGGGCGCCGCGAGTGGTCGTCGGGTTGCACGCGACCAGGACGGTGCGGGCACCGCGGCGTCGGGCGGCGGCGAGCGCCGCGCGCACGAACGGCGTGACACCGCTCGCCGACACGCCCACCACGACGTCGCCGTGCCTCACGCGCGCGCCGACGGCACGCGCGGCGGCGCGCGCGTCGTCCTCCGCGCCCTCGCGCGAGCGAAAGACCGCAGGGCGGCCGCCCGCCATGATCGCCTGCACGAGGCGCGGCGGCGTGCCGAATGTCGGCGGACACTCCGCCGCCTCGAGAACGCCGAGCCGGCCGCTCGTGCCGGCACCGACGAAGAACAGGCGGCCACCGCCGCCGAGCGCCGCGACGATCGCGTCCACCGCCGCCGCGATCTGGCGCCGGACGCGCGCCACCGCCAGCACGGCCCGGCGGTCCTCGCGGTTCATCAGCGCGGCGACGCGGAGCGGCGTGAGGCGGTCGAGGGCGCGGCTCGCACGGTTCTCCTGCTCGGTGGCGAGCCGCGCGTAGGGAATTCGCGAGGGCGTCACGCCCGCATGCTACTACTATCTGGCGGATGCCCACCGTCCGATCCGGGCTCGAGGTCCTCGTCCACGACCAGCAGTCACTCCTCCAAGGCCGCCGCGTGGCGCTCCTCGCCCATCAGGCTTCGGTCGACTCTCGCTACGCTCACGCGGCCTCGCTGCTCGGCGACCTGCGGCGCGTGCGGCTCGTGCGGCTCCTGGCGCCGGAGCACGGGCTCTGGGGCGCGGCGCAGGACCATGCGCGCGTCGGGGCGACGCGCGACCCGGCGACGGGCCTGCCCGTGTTCAGTCTCTACGGCTCGCGTCCCGCGCCGACGCGGGCGATGCTCCGCGGGGCGGACGTCCTCGTCGTGGACCTTCAAGATATCGGCGCGCGCTACTACACCTTCGTTTGGACCATGGCGCTGTCGATGCAGGCCTGCGCACGGGTCGGTGTCGGCGTCGTCGTGCTCGACCGCCCCAACCCGCTCGGCGGCGCGGTCGTCGAGGGCAACGTGCCCGACCCCGCCTTCGCGTCCTTCGTCGGGCTCTACCCGCTCCCCGCGCGTCATGGGCTGACGATCGGTGAGCTCGCGGCCTATCTCAACGAGCGTCACGCGCTCGGGTGCAACCTCACGGTGGCCCCGCTGAAGGGTTGGCGCCGCGCGATGCTCTGGGAGGACACGGGACTGCCGTGGGTGGCGCCCTCGCCCAACATGCCCACGCCTGACACCGCTCGCGTCTACCCGGGCGGGTGCCTCGTCGAGGGCACCAATCTCTCCGAGGGGCGCGGGACGACGCGCCCCTTCGAGTGGATCGGCGCGCCCTACCTCGACGCCCACCGCTACGCCGACGCGCTCGAGGCCGAGCGACTGCCGGGCGTCCGCTTCCGCCCCGCGCGCTTCGTCCCCACCTTTCACAAGTGGGCCGGCCGGCTCTGCGACGGCGCGCAGGTGCACGTGACCGACCGCGCGCGCTTCAAGCCCTTCCTGACGGGCCTCGCCCTGATCGCCGTCGCCAGGCGTCAGGGGCGCAGGCACTTCGCCTGGCGCCGACCCCCGTACGAGTTCGAGCGCAGGCGGCTGCCGATCGACATCCTGTGCGGGACCGACGCGATCCGTCGCGCAATCGAGCGCGGCACGTCCATCGCGATGATCGAGCGCTCCTGGCGGCCCGACCTCACGCGCTGGCTCGGGGCGCGCGCCCCCTACCTGGCGTACCGGTGACGGAGCGCTAGCTCCCGAAGAGGCGCGCGAAGAACTTCTTCACGCTCCGGCCGAAGTCTACGGTGCCGTCACGGACCTGCTCCCAGGCGCTCTTGGCCGTGTGCTCCACGGCTTTCCCTGCCTTCTCGCCCGTCTCCTTGAGCGTCGCGCCCGTGGACTTCGCGCCCTCGACGACGGTCTTGCCGATGCCCTTCGCCGTCTCCTCGACACCCTGGCCGACCTTCTTGGCACCGCTCTCCACCTCTTTGGTGGCGGCCTTCACTTTCGAGTCGGCGGCGGCGGCAGGCAGGCCCAGGGCGAGGAGAAACGCGCACGCGAATACCATGGTCAGCGGTCTCATGCGACACCTCCCGATGACCATGGTATCAGCCGCGACGTGGTTGGAGGCTACCCTGCGTAGCCGCGCGAGCGCATGCAGCCTGCATAGGCCTCGCGGTACCGCTCATCGTGCTTCTTGCTCTCGTTGAGGCCATAGAGGGTGCCGCCGCCGGCGCCGACCACGCTGCCGATTGCCGCTCCCTTGCCCGCGCCCTTGCCGCCGCCTGCGATGGCGCCGCCCGCGGCGCCCACAGCGGCGCCGACGACCGCGCCGACCGCGGCGTCCTTCACGACCTCGGCAGTCTTGTCACGGTCGCCGGTCTGCGAGGCCGCGTACCGGTTGCAGGCGTCGACGGCCGCCTGCGGCGGGATCGTCGACGGCTGGGCGACACGGGGCGCTGGCGCGCTCGCCGTGCCAGTGCTGACGGCGGCCCTCGTGTCGTCGCCCACCCGGTTGGCGACGACGAGCCCGGTCACGAGCGCCGTCGCCATCATCAACGCCATCGCGATCGCAGTGACCTTCCACGGATCCCAGCTCCCGTTCATCACTTGCCTCCTCCCCGGCCGCCGAACCCCGCACAGCGGGAGCGATCGCCGCTCGAGCCGCACGCGTGGCCGCGACCTGGGTCGCTCGAGTTATCCGTCCTGCCGTAACCCCTTTCGCGAAGATGCGTCAGACGATGAGTGCAGCGTGTACATGATCCCTGCACCGCCCGACACGCCGGCGCCGCTCGCGTGCAGTGCACGTGCCAGATCAGGCTGCTTGGAAATTCGATAGGTTCAGGCCCCCCGGTCTGATGGGCCGCGTCCGTGAGCGCGTCGCGGTGTCAGCTGCTTGACATGGAACGGCCTTCCCGGCGTACGACGATACGCGCGCGCGATACAATCGCGGCGTGGCGGACCTCGAGGACATCGTCGGCGAGCGGCTGATGTTCGGCCTACCGGGGCCGACGCTCCGTGACGAGGATGTCAGCCTCTTCAAGGAGACGCGCGCCGCGGGCCTCATCGTCTACAGGCGGAACTTTGACAGCCCCGCGGGACTCCTCCGCCTTCTCGGCTCCCTCGAGGGCGCGCTGGGGCGACGGCTGCTCGTCGCCACCGACCACGAGGGCGGACGCGTCGTCATGCTCGGCGGCGCCACGACGATCTTTCCCGACAACCTCGCGGTCGGCACGGCGGGCGAGGAGGCGTTTGCGCACCGCCAGGGCCTCGTGGAGGCGAGGGAGCTGCGGCGCCTCGGTGTGGATCTGAACCTCGCGCCCGTCCTGGACGTGCTCACCGAGCGCTACAGCCCAAACATCGGCATCCGCTCATACGGCAAGGACCCGACGGTCGTCTCGCGCTACGGCGCGGCGCGGATCCGTGGCATGAAGCGGGGCGGCGCCTCGGCGTGCGCCAAGCACTTCCCCGGCAAGGGCCACGCGCCGCTCGATGCTCACTTGGCCCTGCCTACCATCGAGTCGACGTGGGCCGAGATGCGCGAGACCCATCTGCCGCCCTTCCTCGAGGCGATCGCGGCCGGCGTCGACTGCGTGATGACGAGCCATCCCGTCTATCCGAATCTCGATCCCGCGCGCGTGCCGGCAACCTTCTCGCGCCCGATCGTCGAGGACTGCCTACGCAATCAACTGGGGTTCCGCGGCGTGATCGTCACGGACGACCTGGAGATGGGCGCGATCGTGCAGAGCTGTCCCGTGGGGGAGGCGGCGGTCAGAGCGGCGCAGGCAGGCCACGACCTGCTGCTCGTGTGCCATACCGAAACCGCGCAGCGCGCCGCAGCCGCCGCACTCCTTGACGCCTACCGTGCGAACCGGCTCTCGCGGCGCGGGCTCGAGGCGGCCGTCGAGCGCGTGCGCCGGCTGCGCGAGCAGCGGGGCGCGCGATTCGAGGGCGGCCCGCCTGCCCGCGAGCTCGACGGCCCGCCGCTCGCGATGGCGATCGCCACGCGCGCGGTGACGCCGGTCACCGCCGGGGCTCCGGGCTTCCGACGCGCGCTCAACGGCAGCGTGACCGTGGTCTTCCCGCGCTTCTCGGAGCTTGGTCCGCGCATCACGATCGAGCCCGAGGTCGCCAACGAGCGCGCGTACCTCGAGGGCGCGTTCGCATCGGTGGGCATTGCCCCCGCGGTACTCCTCGTCGGGATCGAGCCGACCGGCGACGAGATCCGCGCGGCGGCGGAGCGCGCGGCAGTCGCCGACGCGACGGTGCTCTTCCTCTACGATGCGCACTGCTGACCCCCGGCATCCTTGGGATCACGGCGTACGGCTTCAGGAAGTGCCAGCTCGACGCGGTCATCGCGCGGCTCGCGTATCCGTGAGCGGCGCGGGGCGCCGAGACCGGCGCACCGCGGAGAGCCAGAGCCTCACCCGCGCTGCGAGCGCGGCGCGCCCCGCGCCGGCGCGGGCTGCCGCCAGCCGTTGCGCCTCCGCATCGCGGTGAATCTCGGCGAGGCGTTCTCTCACCAGGTACTCGAGCGCGTACTCGTTCACGCCCACGACACCGACCTCCCTTCGTGCGCCTGTCGGGACGCTCGCGTCCCACGAGGGGCAGCCTCCTCCTGAGGGGTGAGGACGAGATCGAAGCGCTCCCGGAACGTACGATGGACCACCGCCAGCACCGCCTCGACGACTGCGGGGCGCTCGAACGGAACCGCGATCCTCACGCGCCATCGCCCTCCCGGGCGCCGCGTCACAAAGGGCGCGACGACGGCGCCGAGGTCGCGGTGGATCGCCTCGGTGAGCTCGACCTGGCGCGCGATGACCGCAGCGCGCCGTCGCTCCACCCAGCCGGCGAGCAGGAGCGGCGCCAGCACTACCGCGAGCGGGAACAGCGTAACAACGACGACCGCGAGCAGTGTCTCCATGGGTTCCTCCACCCCCTGAGACACCGCTCGGCGATGGACGTGAAATCTCTAGTTGCGCGCAATCGGATGGAGATCCGGCCGGCAGTCCGTGCAGGGTGTGAGCCCCGCCGCCTCGGCCCGCTCGCGCGAGGCGAAGAGTGTGAGCCCGGCGAGCGAGCGCTGGCCGATCGAGCCGCAGGTGGGCAGGCAGTACGCGGGGTCGTCGTGATCGCGCGCATACATGGCCTCGCGCACAACACGGAAGTCGTGCTCGGCCTTGCGCGCCTGGACCCCCTCAACGGCGAGCAGCCGCTGTTTGAGCATGACCCGATTGCCGGCGTAGCCAGTCAGGGCGCCAGAGGCGCCGATCACCCGGTGGCACGGGACGACGATGGGCAGCGGGTTCCAGCGCAGCGCCTGCGCCACCGCGCGCGTGGCGGCGGGCTTACCCAGCACGCCGGCGATACCCGCGTACGAGCGCACCGCCCCGTAGGGGATGCGCGCCGTGGCCTGGAGCACGGCCCGGTGGAACTCGCTCCGGGCCAATCTCAGATCGAGCGGCCACTCGAGCTGGGTGCGTCGGCCCTCGACATACTCGAGGAGCTCGCGGTAGAGCGCCTCGACCTCGGCCCCGTCCAGGAGCGCCTCGACGCCCTCGACTCGGCTCAGCCTTGAGTGGGCGAAGTCGCTGCCGCCGGTGAGGTACTCGATACACGACACGCCCTCCTCGGACCTCGCGATCAGGATGGGACCAAGCGGCGAGGGGAAGATACGGTACACGAGTGTGCGGCGTCGGAGGTCGGCGAGGCGCGACGTCAGGCGCGCGCCCACCAGCTCCTCTGCGGGCGCCGGCGCCCCGCGCCACGCGCCCACGGCGCTGTCGATCGCCCGGTAGCGCGCGAGATCCTGGCGGCAGGGCGCGCAGGCCCGCACGTGGGTCTCGACGCGCGCCGCGGTCGTGGTGTCCGCGTCGCCGATAGCGGTGGCCACGAGCTCGGGTTCGATCTTCTGGCACACGGAAGGCTTGCGCATCATCTCTCGTCTCTCCCCAGCGAAAACTCGGACCCGTTCAGGCTGCGACGGATCTTGCGGAGGGCTTGGAACACGTGAGCCC
>QHTD01000161.1 GCA_003220675.1 Candidatus Rokuibacteriota bacterium
CCCAGCCCCGCCAAACCCGAAGGTCCGCACTGCCGTCGCAAGCTCCTCGCTCGCTTCACAGGGCTTCCTGAATGCGTGGGTGAGCGGCGCGCGGTGCAGCGCGCGCGCGAGGCACCGGTCGTCCGGGCACACGTAGGCGCCGCGGCCTTCGGCGGCGCGCCGCGGGTCCGCGATCACGACGCCGTCGCGCCCGCGGACGAGTCGCACGAGCGCCTGCTTGGGCCGCACCCGCCGGCACCCGAGACACGTGCGCCGAGGCTCCCGCTTCATGCGGGCGCGCTCGTCTCCTCGGAGGCTCCGGTCCGTTCGGACGCAGGGGCGTGGGCCGCCACCCATTCGACGGCCGCGGCGTGGATCCGATCGGCGCGATCTCCAACCTCCGCGACGAGCCCGAGCTTCTCCCGTCCGGTCCTCACGATCGCGGCAGGCGAGCCGAGCCCCGCGGCCACGAGCGGTTCGACGAGCTCCGGGCTCACCCCGGCGAGCTCGGCGAGCGCGGCGCGATCCGCCGGAGGCAGGCCTTCGCTCGCGGCCCGCTCGGCCTCGACCTCCGACTCGCTCTTGATGTCGATGCGCATGCCCGTCAGCTTGGCGGCGAGCCGCGCGTTCTGGCCCTTCTTGCCGATCGCCAGCGAGAGCTGGTTGTCGGGGACGATGACGAGCGTCGACGGCTGGCCGTCGGGCTCGCTCGGCGCCGTGATCACGACGGACGACACTTTCGCCGGTGACAGCGCGCGCGCGACGAACGTCGCCGGGTCGTGCGACCACTCGATGATGTCGATCTTCTCACCCCGCAGCTCGCGGCTGATGACCTGGATGCGCGTGCCGCGCAGCCCGACGCAGGCGCCGATGGGATCGACGTCCCGCTTGGTCGAGGCGACCGCGACCTTGGCGCGCTCGCCCGCCTCACGAGCCGTAGCCTTGACGAGCACGATCCCTTCCTGGATCTCGGGGATCTCCGTCTCGAAGAGCCGGGTGAGGTAGCCCGGGTGGGTCCGCGAGAGCGAGATCTGCGGGCCCTTCGCGGTGCGGCGCACCTCGAGGACGTAGGCGCGGATCCGGTCGCCCGGGTTGTAGCGCTCGCCCGGGATCTGCTCCCGCTCGGGCAGGATCGCCTCGGCCTTGCCGATCTCGAGGATCACGTTGCGCTTTTCGATCCGGTGGACGACGCCGCGCAGGATCTGGCCCTCCTTGCCCGCGAACTCCGAGTAGATGCCCTCGCGCTCCGCGTCGCGGACCTTCTGTAAGATCACCTGCTTGGCGGTCTGGGCCGCGATCCGGCCGAACTCCTGCGGCGGACGCTCCTGCTCGAGCTCGTCGCCCAGCTCCGCCTCCGTGTTCAGCGCCTTGGCGTCGGCCAGGCTGATCTCGAGCGTGTCGTCGGTCACCTCCTCGACCACCTTCTTGCGGCAGTAGACGCGGACGTCACCGCTCTTCCGGTCGATGTGCATCCGCACGTTGTCGGCCGCGCCGAGGGTCTTCCGGGAGGCCGAGAGCAGAGCAGACTCCAGCGCCTCAAAGAGGATCTCCTTGTCGATCCCCTTCTCGCGCCCGATCTGCTCGATGACGGTGATCAGCTCCCGGTTCATCGGTTCCGACGCCTGCCTGAGATTCTACGCCCTGCGCGGCCAGGGGACTTCCGCCTCCAGTCGGGCCTTCGTGACGCCGGCGCGCGGGAGCTCCACCCGCTCGCCGTCGTGCTCGAGCACGAGCCGGTCCGGCTCGACGGCCACGAGCCGGCCGCGCACCTCGCGCCCGCCGGCGAGCCAGCAGCTCACACGCTTGCCGACCGCCCAGCAGAGCTCCCGCTCCTTGCGAAGCAGGCGGTCCAGCCCGGGGGAGGACACTTCGAGATCGTAGGACGCTTCGATGATCGCGGACGCATCGAGCACGTCACCGATCTCCCGGCTCACCCGCTCACAGTCCCTGATCCCGACACCGCCGGGCTTGTCGACGAAGAGGCGCAGGACCCCGCGCGGACGGAGCGGGCGCCACTCGACGTCGACCAGTTCGAGCCCGTGGTCACGCAGAACGGGCATCACGACCTCCTCGATCTGGTCGGTCCGCACTGCGTCGTCCATTGGGACGGTCCCCTTGCTCGTTGGGCAAAACTAAAAAAAGCGGGCAACGCCCACTTTTTCAAGAATTTAGCACGTATCGAGGGCGGAGGCAAGGCGCCCCCACCCCGGGCGGTCGGCTAGTTCCTCGATTCGGTGGCCCGGATCGCGTGGACGGCGTCGATGACCTTGTCCTGAGGGACGCGGCTCTCCTGGCGCGTCTTGCGGGAGCGGACCTCGACGACGCCCTCCTTCACCAGGGAGTTGCCGACGGTGACGCGAACGGGAATGCCGAGGAGGTCGGCGTCCTTGAACTTCACCCCGGGCCGCTCGTCGCGGTCGTCCAGCATCGCCTCGAGACCGTGCGTCCGACACGCATCGTAGATCGCCTCGGCGGCGGCCCGCTGGGCCTGGTCTTTGACGTTCACGCAGACGATGTACACGTGCAGCGGCGCGATCGACCACGGCCAGACGATCCCGTCCCCGTCGGCGAGCTGCTCGATGGCGGCCGCGGCGATCCGGGCCGGACCGATGCCGTAGCTGCCCATGACGATCGGCTGCTCGCGTCCCGACTCGTCGAGATACATCGCGTCGAGCGCGACGGAGTACTTCGTCCCGAGTTTGAAGATGTTGCCGATCTCAATGGCTTTCTCGACGACGAGCGGCTTGCCGCACTGGACGCACGCCTCACCGGCGGTGACGGTGTGCAGGTCGGCGAAGCGGCAGTCGAAGTCTCGGCCGGGGGCGACGCCGCGCAGGTGGAAGCCGTCGCGGTTCGCGCCGACGACGTAGACGCCGTCCTTGAGGTGCTCGTCGGCGAGCACGGTCACCCGCGCGCCGACCGGGCCGACCGATCCGGCCGGCGCGCCGAGGTGCTGGCGGACTTCGTCGGGGTGCGCCGGACGGACTTCCTGGCCGAGGGCGCGCGCGAGCTTCCTCTCGTGGAGCGCGTGGTCGCCGCGGACCAGCACGAGCACGGGCCCGGACGTCTTCCCGATGTAGAGGAGCGACTTGATCGTGAGGCGCGGGTCGATCGCGAGGAGCCGCGAGACTTCGGCGATCGTGCGCGCGCCGGGCGTCGCCACCTCCTCGCGCGTCCAGGCGGGGAACGCCGGCGGTGCCGGAACGCCACGGGCGATCTCGACGTTCGCGGCGTAGCCGCAGCCCTCGCAGATCGCGATCTCGTCCTCGCCTGCTGCGGCCGGCGCCATGAACTCGTGAGAGCCGAGGCCGCCCATCATGCCCGTGTCGGACTGCACGACCCAGTAGCGGAGCCCGCAGCGGTCGAAGATCCGCCGGTAGGCTCGGTCGTGGGCCCCATACGAGCGGTCGAGGGCGGCGACGTCGGGGTCGAGGGTGTAGGAATCCTTCATCAGGAACTCGCGCGTGCGCAGCACGCCCGACCGTGGGCGCGCCTCGTCGCGCTCCTTCGTCTGGATCTGGTACCAGATCTGTGGGAGGTCGCGGTAGGAACGGATCTCACGCGCGGCGAGCCAGGCGACGACCTCCTCGTGGGTCATCCCGAGGCACAGGTCGCGCCCGTAGCGATCCTGCAGCTTGAACATCTCCGGGATGCCCTCCCAGCGCCCCGACTGTTTCCAGATCTCGGCGGGGTGAATCACCGGCATCGTGATCTCCTGCCCGCCGATGGCGTTCATCTCCTCCCGGATGATCGCGTTGACCTTGTCGAGGACGCGCTGGCCGAGCGGCAGGAACAGGTAGATGCCGGCGCCGAGCTGGCGGATGAGGCCGGCGCGGAGCATGAGCTTGTGGCTCAGCGCTTCGGCGTCGGCGGGATCTTCCCGGAGGGTGGGGACGAGCGACTGCGAGCGGCGCACGGCTACGAGGTATCCTTCTTAGTGGGGGCGCTCCACCGCCATCAGTCGTCGTCGGCCGGGGCCGCCGCCCGTGTAGCCTTCCGCTCGGCGATGAACCGGTCGACCTCCTCGCGCATCGCCTTCACGATGTCCTTCTCGGGGACCTTACGGATGACCTCGCCGTTCTTGAAGATGAGGCCGATCCCGCGCCCGCCCGCCACGCCGATGTCGGCGGCACGCGCCTCACCGGGGCCGTTGACCTCGCACCCCATAACAGCGATATGGATCTCCTCGTTCAGCCCGCGGAACTCGTCCTCGACCTCCTTCGCGAGTTTGACCAGGTCGACGTCGGCGCGGCCGCATGAGGGGCACGAGACGAACGTCAGGCCGCCCGTCCGGAGGCCGAGCGACTTGAGGATGTCGATCCCGACGCGCACCTCCTCCGTCGGATCGGCGGAGAGCGAGACGCGAACCGTGTCGCCGATGCCCTCGGAGAGGAGCGCCCCGAGACCGACCGCCGACTTGATCGTGCCAACGCCGGGCGTGCCCGCCTCGGTCACACCCAGGTGGAGAGGATAGTCGACCTGGTCGGCGAGCATCCGGTACGCCTCGATCATCATGAGCGGGTCGGAGGCCTTCAGCGAGACCTTCATCTCTGGGTAGTTGCAGTCTTCGAGGATGCGGATGTGGCGCAGCGCAGACTCGACCATGCCGTCGGGCGTCGGGCCGCCGTACCGGGCGAGCAGGTCCTTCTCGAGCGAGCCCGCGTTGACGCCGATGCGAATCGGGATCTTCTTCTCCTTGGCGACGTTCACGACCTGCTGCACGAATTGCTTGCCGCCGATGTTCCCGGGGTTGAGGCGCAGGCCGTCGACTCCCTGCTCCAGCGCGATCAGCGCCAGCTTGTAGTTGAAGTGGATGTCGGCCACGAGCGGGATGCGGATCTGCCGCTTGATCTCGCCGAGCTTCTCGGCGGCCTCACGGACGGGCACCGCGCAGCGGACGATGTCGCACCCGGCCGCCTCCAGCGCCCAGATCTCGAGCAGCGTCGCCTGGACGTCGCGCGTGTCGGTCTTCGTCATCGATTGCACGGTGAGGGGCGCGTCGCCGCCGATCTTCACGTTGCCCAACCGGATCTGCCGTGTCTTCCGCCGTGTGATCATGGAGTCGTCCTATTTGAAGACCCTGAAGGCGTCGATCCTCACCAGGTCATTGTAGAGCGCGAAGACCATCAGGAGCATGAGCAAAACGAACCCGAGCTGCTGCGCCGCTTCGCGCTTCTTGAGCGAGAGCGGGCGCCCCATGACGGCCTCGAGGACGAAGAAGAAGAGGTGCCCACCGTCCAGCATCGGCACCGGCAGCAGGTTCAGCAGCGCGAGGTTCACGCTGATGATCGCCGTGAACACCGCGAGCGAGGCGGCGCCCTCCTTGGCCTGGCGCCCGGCCTCCGCCGCGATCTGGATCGGGCCGCCGATGTTCGACGAGTCGATCTGCCGCGAGACGATCTTCCAGAGGCCCTTGGCCGTGAGCACGGTCATGTCCCACGTCCTGACCCAGCCGTATCCGATCGCGACGAGCGGGTGGTAGGGCTCGTAGCGCACCGCGCGCGTCACGATGCCGACCCCGATGCGCCCGAGCTCGACGTCCTGCCCGCCGGGCCCCTTCTCCTTGACGGCCGCGGCCGTGACGGTCAGCGTCTCGCGCTTGCCATCGCGCTCCACGGTGACGTCGAAGGTCTGGCCGCCGCGCTTCTGGATCGCATGCATGAGCTCGTCGGGCGTGAAGACCGGCTGGCCCGCGACCGCGACGACCACGTCCCCGACGCGCAGGCCCGCCGTCTCGGCAGGCGAGCCCGGGTTGACAGAGCCGATCTGCGGGGTGAGCTGGGGCCCGGCGCCGAGGTCCCACGCGTCCTTCGGGTCGCGGAAGATCGGGTCGCGCACGATGGTTCGCCGAGGCGTGACGCGCACCGTCAGCTCGGTCGAGCCGCGCGCGACGGTGAGCTCCAACGCCCGGCCGTGCGACGCGGCGACCGCGCGGTCGAGGTCCTCCCAGTGCGTGATCGCCCGCCCGTCGACGCGTGTCACGACGTCGCCCGTCATGAGGCCCGCCGCCGCCGGGCTCCCCTCGGCGACCCGGCCGACGACAGGGGGCCACACCGGCCGTCCAACCGTCGCGAGGACGACGCCGAAGATCAGCGCAGCGAGGACGAAGTTCATTCCAGGACCCGCGAAGACGATGAGGAACCGCGCCGGGAGCGGCTTGAGCGCGAACGACTTCGCCGGGTCGAAGGGGGCGGTCCCGCCGCCGCCCTCGAGCGGGTTCTCCTCGCCCATCATTTTGACGTACCCACCCATCGGGACCGCGGAGAGACAGTACTCGGTCTCCTTCCCACGCCAGCGCAGCAGCACGGGACCGAACCCGATCGAGAAGCGCTCGACACCCACCCCGCACAGGCGCGCCACGATGAAGTGGCCGAGCTCGTGGATCAGGATGAGGATTCCGATGACGATGACGAACGCGACGAGGGTGATCACGCGGACCGACCCCCGCCGTGCGCGTCAATCCTGCGCTGGACGCGACGGCGCGTCTCGGCGTCGATCGCGACGCACTCGTCGAGCGAGCGGGCGGCGCCGGGCCGGGCGTCGTCCAGCGCCCACTCGATCAGCCGGGCGATCTCGGTGAACCCGATGCGCCGGTCGAGGAAGGCGGCGACCGCGATCTCGTTCGCCGCGTTGAGCACCACCGGCGCACCGCCGCCGTGCTCGAGCGCCTCGCGCGCCAGCCTGAGGCACGGGAACTTGTCGGTGTCGGGCTCGTAGAAGGTCAACTGCCCAACCCGCGTGAGGTCGAGGCGGGCGGCCGGAGTCGGTCGCCGCTCGGGATACGTGAGGGCGTAGAGGATCGGCACGCCCATATCGGCGACGCCGAGCTGGGCGATGACCGATCCGTCCAGGTACTCCACCATCGAGTGCACGATCGACTGCGGGTGAACGACGACCTGCACCTGGTCCGGCGCCACATCGAACAGCCAGCGGGCCTCGATGATCTCGAGGCCTTTGTTCATGAGGGTCGCCGAGTCGATCGTGATCTTCGCGCCCATCTTCCACGTGGGATGCTTGAGCGCGTCCTCGACCGTCATCGTCGCGAGCTGAGCCTTCGGCGTCTCGCGGAACGGTCCGCCCGAGGCGGTCAATAATATCCGGTGGACGTCGGCGCGGTTGTGGCCCGCCAGGCACTGGAAGACGGCGCTGTGCTCGGAGTCCACGGGCAGGAGCTTCACCCCGCGCGCTCGGGCGGCGGCCGTCATCAGGCTCCCCGCCACGACGAGCGTCTCCTTGTTGGCGAGCGCGACGGTCCGCCCGGCGAGGATCGCGGCCATCGTCGGCAGGAGCCCCACGCCGCCGACGAGCGCCGAGACGACGACGTCCGCCTCCACGTCGCGCGTGAGCGCCACGAGGCCGTCCGCCCCTTTGAGGAGCTCCGGCCGCGGGGCCGGCAGGAGCTGCGCCAGCCGGTCGAGCGCCCCGGCGTCGAGGAGCGCGACGGCGCGCGGCGAATACTTCCGGCAGAGATCGGCGATCAGCTCGATGTTGGACCCGCGCGCCGCGAGCCCGGCCACCTGGAACTCCTCGGGGAAGCTCGAGACCAGATCGAGCGTCCGGAGGCCGATGGAGCCGGTGGCGCCGAGCAGTGTGATTCGCTTCATCCCCATCCCTCGCTACACCCCGCCGAACCGGCGCGTCCGCCGCTGGAACTCCGCGATCGCGCCGTAGAGGTCGGCGGCGCCGAAGTCCGGCCAGAGCGTCGGCGTGATCCAGAGCTCGGTGTAGGCGATCTGCCACAGGAGGAAGTTCGACACGCGCATCTCGCCGCTCGTCCGGATCAGGAGGTCGGGGTCCGGCACGTCGGCGGTGTAGAGGGCCCGCTGGATCTCCGTCTCCCCGATGTCCTCGGGCCGGAGCTCCCCCGCCTGCACCCGCCGCGCGATCGCGCGGCAGGCATCGATGAGCTCGTCGCGCCCGCCGTAGTTGAAGGCCATCATGAGGCCGAGGCCGGTGTTGTCGCGCGTCGCGTGGACGACGTGGTCGATCCCCCGGCGCACCTGGAGCGGCACGCCGTTTTTGCGACCCAGCACGCGGAGGCGCACGTTGCGCTCCATCAGCTCGGGCAGCTCCGAGCGGATCGCCCGCTCGAGCAGGCTCAGGAGGGTCGAGACCTCGTCCTCCGGCCGGCTCCAGTTCTCGGTCGAGAACGCATAGAGCGTCAGGTACCGCAGGCCGAGCGTGTCCGCCGCGCGGACGATCGCGCGGGCCGTCTTCACCCCTTCCCGATGGCCGGCCACGCGCGGCAGGCCTCGCCGTGTCGCCCAGCGGCCGTTGCCGTCCATGATGATCGCGACGTGCTCGGGCCGCGGCTGCGCGCGCACCACCGCGAGCAGCTCGCCCTCGCTGAGGGTGGCCAGCTCCGCCTGCGCCCCGGCGCCCGTGGGTTTCAACGCCATGCGACGGTCATCTCACACAAGGGCTAGAAGGACAAAATTTCCTGCTCCTTCTTCTTGAGGAGCTCGTCCACCTTCGCGACGTACTTGTCGGTGGTCTTCTGGATCTGGTCGTGGCCGCGGCGCTCGTCGTCCTCGGAGATCTTCTTGTCGCGCGCCAGGGCCTTGAGCTTCTCGTTCGCCTCACGCCGGATATTCCGGATCGCGACTCGGGACTCCTCGGCGTGCTTGGCAACGGTTTTCACGAGCTGCTTGCGCCGTTCCTCGGTGGGGGGCGGAATCGCGAGCCGGATCACCTTGCCGTCGTTGACCGGCGTGAGCCCGAGGTCCGACGCCATGATGGCCTTCTCGATCGCCTTCAGCTGGCTCACCTCCCACGGCTGGATCGCGAGCGTGCGGGCGTCCGGCACCGAGACGGACGCCATCTGGTTGAGTGGCGTCGGCGTGCCGTAGTAGTCCACGCGGATCGCGTCCAGCAGCCCCGTCGAGGCGCGCCCGGTCCGCACCGTCGCGAACTCGCGCCCGAGCACCTCGAGCGCGGCGGCCATCCTGGTCTCCACGTCCTTTACCAGCGTCTGCATCCCGTCATCCTCCAGACGACACGATCGAGCCGACCGGCTCGCCGAGCACGATTCGCTTGATGTTCCCCGAACGGGTCAGATCGAAGACGATGATCGGCAACTTGTTGTCCATGCAGAGCGAGATCGCAGCCGAGTCCATCACCTGGAGCCCCCGGTTCAGGACGTCGATGTAGGTCAGCCGCGCGAGCCGCTGGGCGTGCGCATCGCGCTCCGGGTCGGCCGAGTAGACGCCGTCGACCCTCGTCGCCTTCATGATCGCGTCGGCGCCGATCTCGACGGCCCGGAGTGCGCCGGCGGTATCGGTCGTGAAGAAAGGGTTCCCGGTGCCTGCGGCGAAGATGACGACACGACCTTTCTCGAGGTGCCGGATGGCGCGCCGACGGATGTACGGCTCCGCCACGGCGCGCATCTCGATCGCGGAGAGCACGCGCGTCTGCAGGCCGGCCTTCTCGACCGCGTCCTGCAGCGCGAGCGCGTTGATCACCGTCGCGAGCATGCCCATGTAGTCGGCGGTCGCGCGCTCCATGCCGCCCGCGCTCGCCGCGATGCCGCGGAAGATGTTGCCCCCGCCGATCACGATCGCGACCTGCACGCCGAGCGTCGTGACGTCGCGCACCTCGATGGCGATCCGCTCGAGCACCTGCGGATCGATCCCATAGCCCTGGCTGCCGGCGAGCGCCTCCCCGGACAGTTTCAGGACGATACGGCGGTACGCCGGGCGTACGACCCCCGCACCCGCCGCCATCGCTACCCTGCCTCGCCGACCTGAAACCGCGCGAAGCGTTTGACGACGACGCGCTCGCCCGTCTTGGCGTTCACGGCGTCGACGAGATCCCGGACCCGGGTCTTGCCCGACTCGTCCTTGACGAAGGGCTGCTCGAGCAGGCACTGCTCGCCGTAGAACTTCTCGAGCTTGCCCTCGACGATCTTGTCGACGATCTGCGGCGGCTTCCGCTGGTCGGCGAGCTGCGCCCGGTAGACCTCGCGCTCGCGCTCGACGACCGCCGGGGGCACGTCCTCGCGCGCGACGTACGTGGGGTTCGCCGCGGCGATCTGCATCAAGAGGTCCTTGACGAGCTCCTGGAACGCGTCGGTTTTCGCGACGAAGTCCGTCTCGCAGTTGACCTCGACGAGCACGCCGAGCTTGGCGCCGAGGGGGTGGATGTAGGCCGCGACGACACCCTCCTTCGCCTCCCGGTGCGCGCGCTTCGCCGCCTGCGCGAGCCCTTTCTTCCGGAGGTATTCGAACGCCGCCTCCACGTTCCCCCGCGTCTCCTCGAGGGCCTCTTTGCAGTCCATCACCCCCGCCCCCGTCCGGTCACGGAGCTCCTTCACGAGCTGGGCGCCCGACGCCATGGCTAACCCTCCGCCTCGATCGCGGCCGCCTCGGCGGGCTCCGCGGGCGTCTCGGCTGCCGCCTCGGTCTCGTCCTTGGCCAGGGTGCCGCGCCCTTCGTTGACCGCGTCGGCGATGCGCGACGTGATCAGCCGCACGGCGCGGATCGCGTCGTCGTTCCCCGGGATGGGGTAGTCGATTCCGGACGGGTCGCAGTTGGTATCCACGATCGCGACGATCGGGATGCCGAGCCGCTGCGCTTCCGCCACCGCGATCTTCTCCTTCCGGGGATCGATGATGAAGACCGCCGAGGGCAGCTGCTCCATCGCCTTGATGCCGACGAGCGCCTTCTCGAGCTTCTCCCGCTCGCGGTCGAGCTCGAGCGCCTCCTTCTTCGGTACCCGCTCGAACTCGCCCGTCTCCTTCATCTCCTCGAGCTTCTTGAGCCGCGCGATCGACTTCCGGATCGTCGCGAAGTTCGTCAGCGTCCCGCCCAGCCAGCGCTGGTTCACGTAGAACATCCCGCATCGGGTCGCCTCTTCGAACACGGTGTCCTGCGCCTGCTTCTTGGTGCCGACGAAGAGCACCGTGCCGCCGCCGGCGGCCAGGTCGCGGACGAACGCGTACGCCTCGCGGAACTTCTTGAGCGTCTTCTGTAGATCGATGATGTAAATGCCGTTGCGCTCCCCGAAGATGTATTTCTGCATCTTCGGGTTCCACCGCTTGGTCTGGTGGCCGAAGTGCACCCCGGCCTCCAGCAGGTCCTTCATCGTCAACGCCGCCATGACTCCTCCTTCGGTTTGCCTCCGCCGCGCCACGGGCGCTCCGCGCCCGACCGAAAGCGCGCGGCGTGTGTGATGGTGAACTACGACGTGTACTTGCTGTTGATCCGCACGTACTCCTCGCTGAGGTCGCAGGTCCAGACGCGATCCTCGCCGCCGCCGAGGCCCAGGTCGATGGTGATCTCGTACTCCCGACCTCCCATGATCTCGCGGACCTGCTCCAGACGCACGCCTTCTCGCAGCATGCCGCGCTCGACGATCCGCTCGCCGCCGAAGGCGATCGCGACCTTGTCCGGCTCCACCCGCGCCGCCGACTTGCCGAGGGCCGCCATGATCCGTCCCCAGTTCGGATCGGCGCCGTTGAGCGCGGTCTTCACGAGCGGCGAGTTCGCCACCGAGCGGGCCGCGCGCAGCGCGTCCCGCCGGCTCGCCGCGCCGCGCACGACGATCGCGACCACCTTCGTCGCGCCCTCGCCGTCGGCGATCAGCATCCGCGCGAGCCGCTGCATCAGCGCCTCGAGGCCCGCCGCGAACTGCGCGATCCCCCGCCCGCGCTCGAGGGGCCGATGCTCGGCGAGCCCGTTGGCGAGCACCGCCACGGTGTCGCTCGTCGACTGATCGGAATCGACCGTGATGCGGTTGAACGAGCGATCCACCGACCGCCGCACGACGGCGTGGAGCGCCGCCGGCGCCACGACCGCGTCGGTCGCCGCGAAGCAGAACATCGTCGCCAGATGGGGCTCGAGCATGCCAGCGCCCTTCGCGATCCCACCGAGCGTGACGGGCCGGCCGTCGACCTCGAGCCGAAGCGCTGCTTCCTTGGGTTTTGTGTCCGTCGTGAGGATCGCCTCTGCGGCGGCGCGCCCACCCTGGGGCGAGAGCGACTTGGCGAGCTTCGGCAGCGCGGTGCGGACCTTGTCCATCGGCAGCGGGACGCCGATGATGCCTGTCGAGGCGACCAGGACATGGCTCGCAGGAATCCGAAGCAGCTCGCCGACGAGCTGCGCCATCTCGCGCGCGTCCTTGATCCCGCGCTCCCCCGTGCACACGTTGGCGCAGCCGCTCGAGGCGACGATCGCCTGGGCCTGGCCGCCCCGCGCGTGCTCCATGGAGACGAGGACCGGCGCGCCCTTCACCTGGTTGGACGTGAACATCGCGGCGGCGCGCGCGGGCGTCGACGAGTAGATCAGCGCGAGGTCCTTCTTGCCGCTTGGCTTGATTCCCGCCGCCACGCCGCCCGCGAGGATCCCGGGGACCGCCGTGACGCCGCCCTCAAGCCACTCGATCTCCGTCGCCGCCATCGCGCTAGGGATACACCGGGGGCGCCTCGAGCCCCGTGCGCTCGGGCCAGCCGAACATGACGTTGAGGTTCTGGACGCCGTTGGCCGAGCCGCCCTTGCCGAGGTTGTCGATCGCGGACAGGCAGACCGCGCGACCGGTCCTGGGATCGGCCACCACCGTGACGTCGCAGTAGTTCGACCCGACGACCCCGCGCGTCGTGGGCCGCTCGCCCTCATCCAGCACGCGGACGAACGGCTCGCCCGCGTAGCACTCGCGGTAGACGTCCAGGAGTTCGGCCGTCGAGAGCGTCGTGGCGAGTGGCACGGAGGCGGTGGTGAAGAGCCCTCGGTTGAGCGGCACGAGGTGAGCCGTGAAGGCGACGCGGACCGGCGTCCCGGCGAGCGCCCCGAGCTCCTGCTCGATCTCCGGCGTGTGGCGGTGGCTCGCGATCCCGTACGCCTGCACGTTCTCGTTCGCTTCGGTATAGAGGTACATCGGCTCGATCTTCCGGCCTTGCGCCCCGGCCCCCGTCACGCCGGACTTGCCGTCGATCACGATGCCGTCGAGGCGCGCGAGCCCGCGCCTGAGCAGGGGCGCCGTCGCGAGGATAGCGCCGGCCGCGTAACAGCCCGGTGACGCCACGAGGGGCGCGCCCGCGATCGCCTTGCGGTGGAGCTCGGGCAGGCCGTAGACCGCTTCGGCAAGTCCGGCCGGATCGACGTGCGGCGCCTTGTACCACGTCACGTAATCGTTCGGGTCGCGCAGCCGGTAGTCGGCGGAGAGATCGATCGCCCTGACACCGCGGCGGCGCAGGACCGGAACCGTACGCTGCGACTCCAGGTGAGGCAGCGCGAGGAAAACCGCGTCCGCGACCTCGGCGAGCCACTCGGCGTCGAGGTCGTGGAAGGAGAGCTCGGTCAGCCCACGCAGATGCGGATAGGCGCGGCCGACCGGCTCGCCGGCGAGCCGGTCGGAGGTTACACCGGTAACAGTGATCTTGGGGTGGCCCGGCAGGAGCCGCAGAAGCTCGGCCCCCATGTAGCCGCTCGCGCCTGTAATGGCAACGCGTACCACGTCACGCCGCCCGGGCACTAGCGCTTCGAGTACTGGAACTTCTGGCGCGCGCCAGGCTGACCGTACTTCTTCCGCTCGCGCATGCGCGGATCGCGCGTGAGGAGCCCCGCCTTCTTGAGCGGCAGCCGGAATTTTTCGTCGAAGCGCGCGAGCGCACGCGCGATGCCGTGACGAACGGCGCCCGCCTGGCCGCTCGGGCCTCCGCCGCCCACGGTGGCGATCACGTCGAATTGCCCGACGGTGTTCGTCACCTGGAGCGGCTGCGTGATGATCATGCGCAGGGTTTCGCGCGGGAAGTAGTCCTCGAACGCCCGCGCGTTGACGGAGATGCGGCCGGAGCCGGGACGGATCCACACGCGCGCGATCGACGTCTTGCGCCGGCCAGTTCCATAGAATTTGTCGAGCACTGCCGCCATCAGCGAACCTCCGACTTGGTGGACCCGGGCATCGCGACCGGCTGCTGTGCCTGGTGGGGATGGGCGGCGCCCCGGTAGACCTTGAGCTTCTTGGCCATCGCCCGGCCGAGCCGGTTCTTCGGCAGCATCCCCTGCACCGCCCACTCGATGACGCGCTCGGGATGAGTCTTCAGCATGGTTTCCGCTCGCACTTCACGCAGGCCCCCCATGTACCCCGAGTGCCAGCGATAGACCTTGTCGCGGAGCTTCCGTCCCGTCAGATGGACCTTCCCGGCGTTCACGACGACGACATGGTCGCCCACGTCGAGGTGCCGCGCGAAGTTCGACTTGTGCTTTCCGCGGAGGATTGACGCGACGCGACTGGCCAGGCGACCCAGGACCTGACCCTCGGCATCCAGGACGAACCACTTCCGATCGATCTCATTCTCTTTCGGCATCGGCGTCGGCATCGCGTCCCCTTGACGGCTCTGACCCCAGACGGCTCTAAGTGGGCGTCCGGACAGAAAAATTTGCAACGCCTACTCTATTGGAAAACCCGTGCCCTGTCAACGAATCCTGGTCTTGTCGGGCCAGCGACAGAGCGCGCGGACCGGGCAGACCGGGCACGCGGGCTTTCGCGCCGAGCAGGTGCGGCGTCCGTGAGTCGTCAGGAGGTGGGTGATCAGCGTCCACTCCCGCCGGGGCAGCACTTCCACGAGCTGGTCATGGATCTCGTCGGCGTCTTCGGAGCGGGCGAGCCCGAGCCGCTGGGCGACCCGGAAGACGTGGGTGTCCACGGCGATCGCCGGCTGGCCGAAGGCATTTCCCAGGATGACGTTGGCCGTCTTGAGGCCGACCCCTGGCAGCGCCGTCAGCGCGTCGCGCGTCCGGGGAACCTCGCCCCCGTGGCGCTCGACCAACGCCCGCGCCATGCCGACGATCGCGCGCGCCTTCGCGCGAAAGAAGCCCGTCGAGTGGATCAGGCGCTCGAGCGCCCCGAGATCGGCCTGCGCCCAGTCGCGCGCCGTCCTGTACTTTGCGAAGAGTGCGGGCGTCACCCTGTTCACGCGCTCGTCGGTGCACTGGGCGGCCAGGATCGTCGCGACCAGGAGCTCGAGCGGGTTCGAGAAGTCGAGGGCGATCTTCGCGTCGGGATAGGCCTTCTTGAGCGCGCGGATGATCTTCCGCGCGCGCCTCCGCTTCGCGTCCAGCGACTCCCGCATCGACTCTCCCGTCAGGGGCCGCCAGCGACACGGATGGCTTCCGGCGTGATCTCGACGCGACCGACCTCCAGCCGGACGGGCAGCCGGCTCGCCAGCCCCAGCGAGGGATCATACCCGCGAACCACCCAGTCCACGAGCAGACCGGGCAGCGGGACGCCACCGACACGGACCCGCTCGAAGGCGATCGCGAACGGCCGGTCGCTCGCGGGCACGAGGCGCACCCGCGCGGTCAGGTCGGGGCCTGCTTGCGCGACGGCCAGCGCGAGCGCGTCGCGCTCGAGCGTTACCGACGCGTTCCGCAGGCCCTTGAGCTGGTGGAGGAACGCGCTGAAGTCGGCGGCGAGAATCGTCGCCCGCTCGATTCTCACCCGCCCGGCGTCGAGCGGATCGAGCCGGCGTTCCGCGTATGCGCTGCCCGGGTTCACGAGGAGGTCGTCGATTCCGATCTGGAGGTCGCGGACGCGCGCGCGCGCGGCGTTCGGTCGCGTGAGATCGCCGACCGTGGCCGTCGCCGCGCGCAGCTCGACGCGCGCGATCCGGCCGCGGCGAATCGCGTTGTCGTGCGTGAGCCGGATCTCGAGGCCCTCGACGTCCCGCGCGACGTCGGAGAGGCGAGCGCGAATCGCGCTCTCGACGGCGCGGGCCATCGCGGCCGGTGCAACGGTGGGTCCGTCGTCCAGCCGACGCGCCCTGACCGTCGCGGTGGAGCCGTCCGGTAGCGGGAACGTGCCGATCACCGGGAAGACACGGGCGAGGTGCGGATCGGTGGCGAGGCGCTCGGCGATGCGCCGCGGGCGCTCGGCCGTCCACGGCGGTCCCTGCTCGCCGGATTTCAACACCATGTAGGCGATCCCGACGGGCTCCCCGTCCCACGCCCGCACGAACTTGAGCGGCAGGCCGTCGCGGAGCGCGTAGTAGCGAAAGTTGCTCGTGGAGAAAAGCGCGTAGTTCGGCACGACGCTCACCGTGGCCGGAGCGCCACGGCTGTCGCGAGCGAGGAGGGCCAGGATCTCGCGCTGGCGCCAGTCGTCCCGCACCGGGGGCGTCGCCACCACGAAGGGCACGTCGACCACGGGAAGCGAGATGTGGGGGACGCCGAACGCCGTCGCGCTCACTTGCATCACTCCGGCGACGAGAAGCAGGCCGCCGGCGCCCGCTTTCAGGCGTCCCGGGAGCGCGCTAAAGCCGAGGCCCGCCAGGACGGCGGCGACCGGCAGGAGCGGCAGAGTGTAGCGCAGATTCTTGTTCTGCAGGAGCTCGAGGAGCGTCAGCGCCGGCAGGAGCGCCGCGAGCAGGAGCCAGTGGCGCCGCCGCGCCGCGACCCCGAGTCCGAGGAGGACGAGCAGGCCGGCGACGAAGCCGAACTGGGTTGGGAACCACCGCGGATAGAGCGTGAGCGCCCCAGCGGTCAGCGGGTGGGGGTGACCCGACTCCGCCGCTTGCCTGAACGAGCGGCTCGTGATCTCCGGCACGAGGCTGAACGCCCGCGGGCCGTACCACGGCAGGCTGAGCGCACCGCCGATCAGCAGGGCGAGGATCAGGTTCGTAACCGCACGGCGCGAGCGAATCCGCGCGGCCGCGAGGGCGAGCGGCGCCAGCACGTAGACGGCGAACGACGGCTTGGTGAGCATGCCGAGCCCCAGGACGATGCCGGCGGCGACCGACCAGCCACGGTGCTCGAAGGCTTCGATCCGGAGCAGCACGATGAGGATCAGGGCGACCATCGACGCGAGCGGAAGGTCGAGCTGAAAGTGCAGGGACCCGAAGACGACGAAGGGGGCGGTGGCGAAGACGAGCGCCGCCACGACGCCTGCTGTCGCTCCGCCGAGGCCGCGCGCCAGCACGTAGACCGCGCCCACACCGAGCGCCAGGAAGGCCAGAACGACGGCTTGAGCCGCAGCGACGTCGGACGGCGCCAGGCGGTAGACGAGGCCGGCAGCGCAGAGAACGAGCGGCGGGTAGAAGGACGAGCGCTCAAGGACGGCGTGGAGGTCGCCGCGCGCGAGATCCTGGGCGCAGATCACGGCGCGCTCGAGGTGGTTGGCGTGGTCCCACTCCGGCGGCCGACGGTCGAGCGCGAGCCAGACGGCGGCGAGCGCGACCAGCGCCGCCAGGATTGCGCAGACCTGCGCCGCCTCACGCCCCCGCCAAGACTGGGCGAGCCTCATCGGCGGGCGACGAGGAGCAGTGAGGCCCCGAACGGGAGCGCCACACGCGGGACGACGTGACGCTCGAGCGCGAAGACCCGCGCGAGCCACCGGTTGACCGCGGGCGAGGGTCGGTGGAGGTCGTGGCTCGCCTCCCCCGTGAGCCGCTTCCATACGCGCGTCAGCGCGACGGCGGGAAAGAGGAGCGTGTTGAAGTAGCTCGCGTGGACGACGTGGAGGCCCGCGCGCTCCACCAGGCGGGCGAGCCCACGCGCGGTGTAGCGCCGCCGGTGGCCGAGCGCCACATCGTGGCCGCTCCAGAGCCAGCGATAGGCCGGCACCGTGATCACGAGCAGACCGCCCGGGCACAGGGCGCGGCGGGCCGTCTCGAGCGCCGCCACGTCGTCGTCCAGGTGCTCGATCACGTCGAGGAGGAGCACGGCGTCAGCCCAGCCCGGCGGCACGACGAGATCGTCCGGGAGTCGGCCGGTCCGCACGTCGAGGCCGGCGGCGCGCGCGGCCGCCGCGAGATCCGGATGCGTCTCCATGCCCACCGCCTCGCCGAACTCGGCGAGGGCGGCGAGGACGTTACCGGTGCCACAACCGAGCTCGAGGAGACGCGCATGCCCAGGCGGGAGCACGCGGCGCAGTATCGCGAGAAGCACCGCCAGTCGGCCGCGGAACCACCAGTGGCGCCGGTCCTCCTCGACGTGGGTCGCGACGTACGCCGGATCCATTCAGGTCACGCGCCCCGGCCGACCGGCGGCGCTCACGGTCTCGCGGCGAGGAACCGACCGAGGCGGGCGAGCCCCTCCCGGATGCGCGCGAGCGCCGCGGCGTACGAAAAGCGGAGATACCCCTCAGCGTTGGCGCCGAAGGCCGCGCCAGGCGTCACCGCGACGTGCGCCGACTCGAGGATCTCGCGGGCGAGGCTCACCGAGTCCTTGCCGAGGTGGCGCGCGTTGGCAAGCACGTAGAACGCGCCCGTGGGCTCGCAGCCGACGCCAAACCCGAGCGCGCGGAGGCCCGCGATCATCGCGCGCCGCCGCTCGTCGAAGATGGCACGGAAGCGGCGGCTCTCCTCGCCCGCCTCACGCAGCGCCGCGACGCCCGCCCACTGGACGAATTCGTTCGTCGAGATGAAGAAGTTGCCGTAGAGCGTCTGGAGCGCGGCCACCCGGTCGCGCGGCGCGATCATCCAGCCGAGCCGGTAACCGGTCATCGCATACGCCTTGGAGAAGCCGTTCAGGACGAACGCGCGGTCCGTGAACTCGAGGATCGTCCGGTCCCGCCCCTCGTAGCTCAGGCCGTGATAGATCTCGTCGGAAACGATGCGCGGCCCGCCGTCGCGCGCGAGCGCCGCGATCGCCGCCATGCGCTCCGCGGACAGCACCGTGCCGGTCGGGTTGGCCGGCGAGTTGATGACGATCGCCTTCGTGCGGGGGCCGAGACGCTCCCCGATCGCCTCGGGACGGTACTGGAAGCCGTCCTCCTCGGTCACTCCGACATAGACGGGCACGCCCTCGGCGTAGCGGATGAAGTTCGGATAGCAGGCGTAGTAGGGGTCGCTCAGCACGACCTCGTCGCCCGGGTCGAGGAGGTGGCCGAAGAGGAGGAGCATCGCCGGCGAGGTCCCCGCGGTCACGAGGATCTGGTCCGGCGACACGCTGACGCCGTACGTCGCCGCGTAGTGCGCGGCGATCGCCTCGCGCAGGGGGAGGATGCCGAGGCTGTGCGTGTAGCGCGTGCGGCCGTCCTTGACCGCCTTCGCGACCGCCTCACGGATCACCGCCGGCGCCTCGAAGTCCGGCTCGCCGAACTCGAGGTGCACCACGTCCACGCCCGAGCGCTCGAGCGCCTGCGCCCGTTCTCCCATCTCCACCGCGAGGAACGGCTCGATCTCCCGGACCCGCCGCGCGAAGCTCACCGTCGCCTCCCTGTGCGAAGTCGCGCCCTGACGATCTGCCGGAGCATCCCCGGGCCGTGCCGCAGCACCCCGACCTTGCTCCCCGGCTGGTCGGCCCAATTCACCGGGACCTCGACGATACGATACCCTGCGGCCTGCGCCGTCAGGAGGAGCTCGACGTCGAAGCCGAAGCCTCGCGTCTGGAGTCCGCCGAAGAGGCGCTCCGCCGGGTCCGCGGCGAAGGCCTTGAACCCGCACTGCGAGTCGGCCACCGACCGGAGACCGAGCCGAGCGACGAGCCAGTTGAAGACCCGGCCCGCGGCGACCCGATGCGGCCGCGCGATGACCGACACGGACGGGTCGACGAGGACGCGCGAGCCGATCACGACGTCCGCACCCGCCAGCAGCGCGGGCTCGAGCCGCTTGACCTCGGCGATCGGCGTGGCGCCGTCGGCATCGGTGAACAACCGGTAGGCGCCGCGCGCGGCCAGCATCCCCGCGCGCACCGCCGCGCCCTTTCCGGCGTTCCCGGGAAGCCGCAGGAGCCGCACCGACGCGACCTCGCGGGCGCGCGCCTGGACGACAGAGGGCGTGTCGTCGGTCGATGCGTCGTCCACCACGATGACCTCGTACGTCTCGCCGCGGCCCTCGAAGAACGCGACGACGTCGTCCAGATAGGTCGGCAAGCGCCGCGCCTCGTTGAACGCCGGGATGACGACCGACCAGCGCGTCGTCACGGGATCGCCGAGAGGTCCAGGGGCCGACGACGACGGGCCGCCGAGGTTTCGTGGGCGGCACGCACGACACCTTCCGCGACTGCCGGCGCGACGCTCTTGTTGAAGACGCTCGGGATGATGTACTCCTCGCTGAGCTCGCTCCGGCTGACGCACGCGGCGAGCGCCCGCGCCGCGGCGACCTTCATCTCGTCGTTGACCACCCGCGCGCGCGAGTCGAGCAGGCCGCGGAAGAAGCCGGGAAAGCACAGCACGTTGTTGATCTGGTTTGGATAGTCGGAGCGTCCCGTCGCCATCACGCGAACATGCCGTTCGGCTTCTTCCGGCCGTATCTCAGGCTCCGGATTCGCCATAGCAAAGACGATCGGATCCCGCGCCATACGCTTGATGTCCTTGACAGTCAGGATCCCCGGCACCGACAGGCCGATGAAGACGTCGGCGCCCTCAAGCGCGTCGCCGAGCTTGCCCTCGACCCGGCGGGGGTTGGTGGCCGAGGCGACCCACCGCTTCATGAAGTCCATGCCCTGCTCGCGCCCGCGATAAATCGTGCCGTACTCGTCGACGCCAATGATGTCGCGCACGCCGCTCGACTGGAGGATCTTGATCGTGGCCGTGCCCGCGGCGCCCACGCCGGTGACGACGACGCGGATCCGCCGGAGGTCCTTCTTTACAATCCGAAGCGCGTTGAGCAGCGCGGCGAGGACGACGACAGCGGTGCCGTGCTGGTCGTCGTGGAATACGGGGATGTCGAGCTCCTTGCGGAGGCGCTCCTCGACCTCGAAGCAGCGGGGCGCGGCGATGTCCTCGAGGTTGATGCCGCCGAAGGCCGGCGCGATGAGCTTGACGGTCTCGACGATCTTGTCGACGTCCTTCGTCGCCAAGCAGATCGGGAATGCGTCCACGCCGCCGAACTCTTTGAACAGCATCGCCTTCCCTTCCATCACCGGCAGCGCCGCCTCGGGCCCGATGTCGCCGAGGCCGAGCACCGCCGTGCCGTCGGTCACGACGGCGACCGTGTTCTGCTTGATGGTCAGCGAGAACGCGCGCTGCCGGTCGTCGCGGATCGCCAAGCAGACGCGGGCGACCCCGGGCGTGTACACCATTGAGAGGTCGTCCCGTGTGCGGATCGGGACCTTGTTGCGCACCTCGATCTTGCCGCCGAGGTGCATCAGGAAGGTCCGGTCAGAGACGTGCCCGACACGAACGCCCGCGACGTGGCGGAGCCGGCTCACGATCTGCTGGGCGTGGACGCTGTCGCGCGCCTTGACGGTGATGTCGCGCTCGGTCCGCTCGCGCGTGGTCTCGACGAGGTCGACCGCGCCGATGTCCCCGCCCGCCTCGCCGATGGCGGACGCGACGCGGCCCAGCATGCCCGGGCGGTTGGCGATCTGCAGGCGGATCGTGAAGCTGTAGGAGGCACTCGGCGTCTTCATGGTCGCAGGGTCCCCACCTCCCGGTCGGTTGCGGGGGCCGTCCTTCTCAGAGCCCATCGAAGCAAGCCTACCAGGGCCCAATCACACTGGACCTGAATAGATGAGGCCGACCCCCCGGTCAGATGCGTAGACAGCATGGGGGCTCCCCTCTCCGGGAAAAGCCTCGGGAACTTTGAGGGTTCTACCGGAAACGCCACCAGCGAATTTTGCGTCATAAATAGCGACTCCGGACGGAGAATTGGTGACAGGATGACATTCAGGGAAAGTGCTCGCGATACGGACCCCGGAGCCACAGCTGTGGCTCCAGGCGGGCTCATCACCGCCGACGAGCCCGAGACGCCGGGCGCCCTCGGGGAGGAAGCCGAGGAGACCCCGCGGCCCGAGCCACTCGAAGCCGGTGCGTCGCCGCGCGGCGAGGATCCCGTCCGCCTCTACCTCAAGGAGATCGGAAAGGTCCCGCTGCTGACGGCCGCCCAAGAGGTGCAGATCGGCCGGCGTATCGAGGTCGGTCAGATCGCGCTCCGCCGCACGCTAGCCGGCATTCCGATGGCCGTCGAGGCGCTCCTCGAGGTGGGCGACAAGCTCCGCCGCGGCGAGATTCCCGCCGACGACGTGATCGTCCTGGCCGAGGGCGGTGAGCTGGACGCGAACGAGCTGCGGCCGGTACTGCTCGCCTTCGGGCGACTCCGGAGGCTCCAGCGGAAGATCGCCCTGCTCCAGGACAAGCGCCGGTCGAAGGCGAGTCGCGTCACCCGCGCCAAGGCCATCGCAGTAGCCCGCGACACCATCCAGAAGGTCGTCGCGGACATGCCACTCAAGCCGGCGCTGATCGACGACCTCGTGGCGCAGGTTCGCCGACGCCGGGAGCGCGTCAACCAGCCCGCCGGGGAGGCTCGTCGGAACCGGACCGCCGCCGGCCGCGAACTCAGCGAGCTCGAGAAGGATGTGGGCCTACCGTATCGCCAGCTCAGCCAGCTCCTCGAGCAGATCGAGCGGAGCGACCGAACCGTGCGCCAGGCCAAGCGCGAGCTGATGGAGGCGAATCTTCGATTGGTCGTCTCGGTGGCCAAGCGCTACCTGGGCAGCGACCTGTCGCTGCTCGACCTCGTCCAGGAAGGCAACATCGGGCTCATGAAGGCCGTCGACCGGTTCCAGTACCGCCGCGGCTTCAAGTTCTCGACGTACGCGACCTGGTGGATCCGCCAGGCCATCACGCGGGCGATCGCCGATCACTCGCGCACGATCCGGATTCCCGTCCACATGGTCGAGACGCTCAACCGGATCTCACGGGTGAACCGCGGCCTCGTCAACGAGATGGGCCGCGAGGCCACGCCGGAGGAGCTGGCCCAGCGGACCGGCGTGCCGGCGAAGAAGGTACGGCTCATTCTCGAGTCGTCGCGGAAGCCGCTGTCCCTCGAGACACCGATCGGCGAGGACTCCGAGCTCGGCGACTTTCTCGAGGACAAGTCCGCCGGCTCGCCCAACGAGTCGCTCCTCAACCAGGACCTGACGACGCAGGTCGAGCGGGCGCTGTCCACGCTTTCGCCCAAGGAGAAGGAGATCCTGCGCCTCCGGTTCGGCATCGGCGAGGAGGGCGAGCACACGCTCGAGGAGGTCGGCCAGCGCTTCGCGGTCACGCGCGAGCGCATCCGTCAGATCGAGGCCAAGGCGCTGCGGAAGCTGCGCCACCCGCTGCGCGGCCGCAACCTCCGCGCCTTCGTCGAGAACTGACCGCGAGGTCGGGCACGGCGCCCCCTGCTCGACCTCGCTGTCGTGCCCCTCCCAGGCTACTGCTGCCCCGTCTTCATCAGAAGGTAGGTGTTGATGCCCGTGTCCGGCGGCGATCCGCTGATCAGCGTGATCATCGTGGCGATCTCGCTCCGGTGGTGGGTCGCGTGGTTCGGCACGTGCTGAAGCAGCGGCCAGAGCGCGAGCTTGAACGGCTTGCCCTCGGTGTTCTTGAACTCGATCACCCGGTCGAGGCCGGCGGGCGTCAGCGCCTCGACGAAGGCCTGCTGCTCCCGCTCGAGGTCGTCCCACGGCGTCCGGATGGACGCGAGCGTCGGGAATTCGGCCCCCGGGAGCTTCGTCGGCGAGACGCCCTTCCAGCGCGAGAGCCAGACCCAGTCGGCCCCGTAGAGATGCCCGAACATCCGCGTGAGGGTCGGGAAGCTGAACTGTCGGCCCACCTCGCGCGACGCGAGGTCCTCGCCGAGCGCCGTTGTTACGTCGAACAGCCTCCGGTTCGCCCAACGGTGATAGTCGTACAGTCCCCGGACCATCTCGAGGCTCATGGTGTCCTCCTTACTCCAGCACGGCGACGACGTCACCCTCCTGGACCGTCTGACCCTCCCGGACCCTGATCTCCTTGATTGCGCCTGCGCGCGGCGCCTCCACGGGGATCTCCATCTTCATGGACTCGAGCACGATCACGGCGTCGCCGGCGGCGATGCGGTCACCCGGCTTCGTGGTGATCTGGAACACGACCCCCGTGATGTGCGCCTTGATCTCCTCAACCATCGAACGCTCCTTGTTCGACCATCTGCGTGTGCACCCGCCCCTGACGGAGCGCGTCACTCGCGAGAACGCGGCGGAGGAACGGAATGGTGGTCCGCACGCCCTCGACGACCGAGCGCTCGAGCACGGCCGCCATCCGTTCGACCGCCTCGGCGCGCGAGGTACCGTGGGTGATGAGCTTGAACAGGAGCGGGTCGTAGTGGACCGGGACCACGCTCCCCGCCTCGACGCCTGACTCGATCCGGATGCCCTCGCCCGAGGGCAGCTCGAGCCGCTCGACCTTGCCCGGCGAGGGTAGGAAGCCTTTCGCCGGGTCCTCAGCATACACTCGACACTCGATCGCGGCGCGGCGCTGCGCGATCTCCTCCTGGCGCCAGGGCAGCCGCTCACCCTGGGCCACGCGAAGCTGGGCCACGACGAGGTCGAGCCCGGTCACCTCCTCGGTCACCGGATGCTCGACCTGGAGCCGCGTGTTCATCTCGAGAAAGTAGAAGTCGCCCGCGGCGTCCACGAGGAACTCCAGCGTCCCCGCGTTGACGTACCCGACCGCTCGCGCCCCCGCGACCGCGGCGCCCGCGAGACCGTCTTTGACCGCCGGCGCCAGGTTCGGCGCGGGGGCCTCCTCGACGAGCTTCTGATGGCGGCGCTGGATCGAGCACTCGCGCTCGTGAAGGTGGACGGTCGTCCCCTTGCCGTCGCCGAACACCTGGATCTCGACGTGGCGCGGGCGATCGAGGTAGCGCTCGATGTAGACGTCGCGCCTGCCGAACGCGGCCTGGGCACGCCGGGTCGCCGTCGCGAACGCCGTCGACAGGTCCTGGGGCTTGTCCACCCGCGTCATGCCGATGCCGCCACCGCCGGCCACTGCCTTGAGGATCACGGGATACCCGATCTCGCGAGCGACGCGCTCGGCCTCACCGGCGTCCGCCACCGTCTCGTGGCTGCCCGGCACCACCACGATGCCGGCGGCGGCCATGAGCCGCCGCGCCTCGGTCTTGTCACCCATCTGGCGGATGGCGTCTGGCGACGGGCCGACGAAGATCAGGCCCGCGCGGCGGCACGCCTCGGCGAAGCGCCAGTTCTCGGAGAGGAAGCCGTAGCCGGGATGGATGGCATCGGCACGGCTCGTGCGCGCGGCCTCGAGGATCCGGTCGATGTTCAGGTAGCTGTCGTGCGCTGGCGCCGACCCGATCGCCATGGCCTGATCGGCCTCCCTGACGTGGGGCGAATCGCGATCCGCCTCGGAAAATACGGCGACAGTCTTCAGGCCCAACTGCCGGCAGGCGCGGAACACGCGCCGTGCGATCTCCCCTCGGTTGGCGACCAGGACGCTGCGGATCAACGACGCGGAAGAGCAGGGTGGGGTGCTTCGATCCGGGCGACGTCAAGCATGGCGACGCGCCAGCCTTCAGGCCCTGGTGCCCACCGGCTCAGGACAGTGACCGACGCGTCCGGCCCCTCGAGCCTCCACTTCACGAGGCGCTGGTGACCGAGCCGCGCAAAGGCGACGAGGCGGAGGCTTGTCAGCGTAGCCGCACCGAGCGCCTCGCGCGCGGGGTCGGGAGAGACTCCCGGAGCGAGCCAGCGAGCGACCGCCTCCCGGTCCCGCGCGAGCAGTGAATCGCCAAAGGCGCCGAGGGCGGCGCGCAGCTCCTCCGGGATCGGCCAACTCGCCGTGGGCTTCTCGAGGCGGATGAACTCGCGCGCGTCGTCGCTCGTCTCGACGGGCACATCATTGCTCTCGGGCAGAGCAGGCGGCAGGCCGTCGCCGGTCACCCCGCCGGCCGCCGTGAGCAGTCCCTCGAGTCTCCGCTGCCAGGCGCCTGCGCGCTCGGTGAGCGCGGGCGTGACGCACAGGTGGCCGAGGATCGTCTCCCCCGCGGCGATGTGCCGGCGCTCGTCGTCGATGCAGCACACGAGAATCCGGCGCGTCGGCGGCTCGTAGACGGGATTCGCCCGTACCAGATGGTCGTGGTAACTCGCCAGGAGGTGAGGCTTGAGCACCCGGTAGACGCCGACCAGCCGCTCCACGGTCTGCTGCTGCGCCTCCGGTTCCTCGAGAGCGTCCATGAAGGCGACGACGCGGTCGCTCGCCGGCTCCGAGACCTGGGCGTGGGCGCGCAGCTCGGGCAGGCGCTTGCCGAAGGCGTCCGCGTGCTGGGCGAGGTCCCAGACGTGACGTCCCAACAGGAGCTTCGCGGAGAGT
>QHTD01000162.1 GCA_003220675.1 Candidatus Rokuibacteriota bacterium
CCAGTCGTCGCTGCGTGTTGAGTCGATGCGGCCTGTTGACTCGCCCACGAGCGATGTCTACACTGTCTCGGTTCGACGATCGCAGGGGGGGCAGCGCTCGTGAAGCGGACGTTTCAGCCGAATGTACGTCGGCGGAAGAAAACACACGGCTTCCGCGAGCGGATGAAGACTAAGGGCGGGCGGAAGGTGTTGAAACGCCGGCGGGCCAAGGGGCGCAAACGGCTGACCGTCTGACGGGACGCTTCCCTCGACGCGAACGGCTGACCACCAGCGCCGACTTCCGGGCGCTCTTCCAGCGGGGCAAACACATTGACCGGCCGTCCACGATCATTCTCTGGCGCGAGAGCGTCGAACCGCGTCGTGTGGGCTTCGCCGTGAGCCGCCAGGTCCGGCGTGCCGTTGACCGCAATCGCGTGCGTCGCCGCCTGCGCGAAGCGTATCGGGCGACGCGCGAGGCCGCGCCCGCGTGCGGGGCGCTCGTCGTCATCGGGAAGCCGTCGGCGCTCCGCGCGCCGTTCAAGACGTTGGCCGACGAGATGCGTGGGGCGCTCGCCGCGCTCACGCGAGCCCGAGCGTGACGCTCGCCGCGCTCATGATCTACCAGCGCTTCGTCTCCCCGCTCCTGCCGCGGGTGTGCCGGTTCGCGCCGACGTGCTCGGAGTACGCGCGGCTCGCGGTGCTCGAGCACGGGCCGGGGCGCGGCGGCTGGCTCGCCTTCCGTCGGGTCTTGAAGTGTCACCCCTTTCATCCAGGAGGCTACGACCCGCCGCCGGTCCGCCAGGGGCACGTCTGACGATGGAAAAGCGCGCGCTCATCGCGGCCGTCCTCATGGCGGCGCTTCTCCTGGCCTACCAAATGTTCTTTTTCCCGGTGCCCCAGGAGCCGCCGGCGCCCAAGCCCTCGCCTCAGACGGCGACGCCCGCCGTTCCCCCGGCCGCCCCGGCGGCTCCTGCGGCGCCCGTCACGCGGCGGCCGGCAGCGCCGCGCTCCCCGCAGCGGCTCGCGACCGTCGAGACGCCCCTCTACCGGGCCGTCGTGAGCAGCGAGGGCGGGAAACTCCAGGAGCTCGTCCTGAAGTACCGCGGCGAGAAGCCGATGGTCATCCTCGGCGACCTGGGGCCGGCCGGGTTGCTGATTGCACCCGACGCCCGCCAGTCCCCCACCGTCGTCCCTATGGCACTAAGCACCGAGCGGATCGCGGTCGGCCCAGAACGCCCGACGCAGGACCTTGTCCTGACGGGCGATGTGGACGGGCTCCGCGTTCGCCAGACCCTCACGGTTCGCGCCGACGACTTTGCGATCGACGTATCGCTGCGGGTGGAGAACGACGCCGGCGCGCCGCGCACGGTCACCATCGCACTGCCCTGGCTCACCCGCCAGGCGTGGCACGCGACGCAAGAGAAGTTCCAGGGCCAGCACCCGACGGAGATCGTCTGGTCGTCGGCCGGCCAGATCAAGCGGATCGAAGACCTGATGGCGGTCGTTGAGCAGGTCGCCGATGGCGAGTGGATCGCCGTCGGGAGCGTCTGGTACCTCGCGGCGCTCGTCCCCGAGACGCCAGGGTTCAAGCTCGTGGCAACCAGCGAAGGCAAGCCCCCTGAACCGAAGAACGGCGACAACGCGCCCGCGGGCCGCGCGAGCATCGCGCTGCGGGCGTCGCCCACGATCCAACCGGGCCAGGCGTGGGAGGGGCGCGCCCTGCTCTACGCCGGGCCGAAGGAGTACGACCGTCTAAGCGCCCGCGGGCTTGAGGGCTCCGTGAACTTCGGGTGTTTCCCGCTGCCCTGCGAGATCAAGGGCGTGCCAACACCGTCGATTCCGATGCGGTGGCTCGGCGTGCCCATCCTGCTGCTGATGAACTGGGTCTACAAGTACGTCGGGAACTACGGCCTCGCGATCATCCTGCTGACCGTGGTGACGCGCGTGCTCTTCTACCCGCTGACCGTGAAGAGCATGCGGTCGATGAAGGCGATGCAGGCGCTGCAACCTCAAGTAAACGCGCTCCGCAACAAGTACAAGAGCGACCCGCAGCGGCTGCAGAAGGAGACGCTCGAGCTCTACCGGAAACACAAGGTGAACCCGATGGGCGGGTGCCTGCCGATGTTCGCCCAGATCCCGATTTTCTACGGCCTCTACCTGGCTCTTTCGGTCTCCGTGGAGCTGCAGAATGCGAAGTTCCTCTGCATCGCGCGACTGTTCGGGATCGACTTCTGGATCTGTGACCTCGCGGCGCACGATCCTACCTACGTCCTCCCGATCCTGATGGGCATCACCATGTTCATCCAGCAGAAGATGACGCCGACCGCCGGCGACCCCCGCCAGGCGAAGATGATGCTTGTCATGCCGTTCGTCTTCACGTTTATGTTCCTGAACCTTCCGTCAGGACTCGTCCTCTACTGGACGGTGTCGAATATCCTACAGATCGCCCAGCAATGGCGGATGAACCGCCCGGCGCGCGAGCGCGCCGGCCGCGAGGCCAAAGACGCCGGCCGGGCCTGATTCGGCGCCGCGACCTTCTGTCTAGGCAAGTGACCGATCCGCTCGAGAGTTTGGCTGAAGGAACGCAGGAGATTCTCGGTCGCCCGCTGACCAAGCGCGAGCGGGAGCTTTTCTGTAAGTATCTGGAATTACTAATCAAGTGGAAGAAATCTCAGCGGCTCATCGGCTCGGCCGCGCCCCACTGGATCGTCGAGAATCTCTTTCTCGATAGCCTGCTGTTCCTCAAGGTGTTTCCCTCACCGCCCAGCACGCTGCTCGATCTCGGTGCAGGCGCCGGCCTTCCAGGAATCCCGCTCAAGATCGTGCTAGGTGAGGTCGAGCTCGTCCTCGTCGAGTCACGCCAGAAGCGCGTCTCGTTCCTCTCGAGCGCGGTGCGAGAGCTCGCACTGGAAAATGTGCGCGTTGTGAGCGGGCGGGTCGAGGACGTCATGGATGAGCTTGAAGGACGGTTCGACGCCGTCGTCATGCGCTGCGCCGGCGACCCGGGGCAGCTCTTGCCGATTGCCGCCCGATTGCTCAGGCGTGGAGGGACGGTTGCGGCTTCTGGTCCACCCAAGCCCCGGCCTCTGCCCGTTGGTGACTGGATCACGGTGGTGACTCGCCGAAGGGGAGGAAAGGCTCGTAGGTTCGCGGTCTACCGTAATTCTTGACGTGATCGGCCTCTTACCACGAGAATGTGCACCGTGGAACGCCCCTCGTTCACACGTCATATGATTGGTCGCGTTCCGCGTGGAACACTCCAATAGCTAGGATTCTCTCGATAGCGAACCAGAAGGGCGGAGTCGGGAAAACTACCACCGCCGTTAACCTCGCAGCAGGCTTTGCCCTCGCCGAGCGCCCTACCCTCCTCGTAGATCTGGACCCTCAGGGCAACGCCACGACGGGGCTCGGTGTTAAGAAGTCTGGGCTTTACCCGACGGTCTACCACGCCATTCTCGGGAACGAGCCCGTTGAGAAGGCCATTCACGAGACCGAGCTGAAGTACCTCAAGCTGCTCCCGTCGGACATCGATCTGGTCGGCGCTGAGATCGAGTTGGTGTCCGTCGACCAGCGGGAGTATCGCTTGCGGCTCGCGATCGAGTCCGTGACCAAGGCCTACGATTTCGTGATCGTTGACTGTCCGCCCTCGCTCGGACTCCTCACGATCAACGCCCTAGTGGCTGCCGACCGCGTCCTCGTGCCCCTTCAATGCGAATTCTACGCCCTGGAGGGGCTCACGCAGCTTCTCCAGACCATCAGGCTCGTGCGCGAGCGCTTGAACCCGCGCCTCGCCGTCGCGGGCATCGTGCTCACGATGTTCGATGGCCGGACGAGCCTGGCGCTTCAGATCCGAGACGAGGTGCACCGCTACTTCCCGGGCGAGATCTTCAACACGGTGATCCCGCGCAACGTGCGCCTCTCGGAGGCACCGAGCTACGGGAAGCCCGTGATGCTCCATGACCTGAGATCGAGTGGGTCGGTCGCATATCTCGAACTCACCGGGGAGGTGCTGAAGCATGAATAGGCGAGGGCTTGGCCGCGGCCTCGGCGCTCTGCTTTCTGCGACACCAACGGCGGACGACATTCTGCTCGAAGTACCTCTCGACCAGATCGAGGCGAGCCAATCTCAGCCGAGAAAATTCTTTAATCCTGAGACATTAGACGAACTCGCTGCCTCGATCAGAGCGTCAGGGGTGATCCAGCCGGTGATCGTCCGGAGGCGAGGCGCCGGCTATCAGCTCATAGCGGGCGAGCGCCGCTGGCGTGCGGCGCGCCAGGCCGGACTCGAGCACATCCCGGCGATCGTTCGCGACGCGACAGACGCCCAGAGTCTTGAGCTCGCGTTGGTCGAGAACCTGCTCCGCGAAGACCTGAACCCGATCGAAGAGGCTGAGGCCTACGAAAAGCTCCTCGGACAGTTCGGCTGGACACAGGAGGAACTTGCCAAGCGCATCGGCCGCGACCGCAGCTCGATCGCGAACGCGCTGCGACTGCTGCGACTGCCGGAGGAGATCCAGGCGGATCTGCGCGGGGGGCGGCTGACAATGGGGCACGCGCGGGCGCTGCTCGCATTGGCGAACCCGGCAGATCAGCTCAGGCTGCGTGACGATATTCTCGCGCACACGTGGTCGGTCAGGGCGACGGAGGACTCGATCCGCGCCCTCGAGGAGGCGGTGCGCCCGCGCGACACCGCGTCGCGGCAGGGGCGTCGGCGCTCCGCGGAGCTGGCCGCGCTCGAGGCCGAGCTCCAGCGAGCGCTGATGACGCGCGTGCGGATCGTCGGCAACGAGGGCAAGGGCAAGATCGAGGTCGGCTACGCGACGCCGGAGGAGCTCGACCGGCTCGCCGAGTTGCTCGGCGCGAGACACTGAGCCGGGGAGCGTCTAAACTCTGGGACATGGCTGAGCGAATCGTCGTCGGGATGAGCGGGGGGGTCGATTCCTCGGTCGCCGCCGCGCTCCTCGTAGAGCAGGGCTGCGACGTCGTCGGGGTCACCATGCGCGTCTGGCCCTGGTCCGAGCCAGCCGAGCCGACGAAGCGCTTCGGAAGCTGTTGCGGCACGGAGGCTGCGGACGACGCGCGGCACGTCGCCCGCGCCCTCGGCATCCGGTACTACCTCCTCAACATGGAGGGGGAGTTCGATCGCTCCGTCGTCGGTCCATTCGCCGACGCGTACCGACGGGGCGTGACGCCGGTTCCGTGCCTCGCGTGCAACAGCGATTTGAAGTTCGGCTCGCTCCTTCGACGGGCCCGTGCCTGGGAGGCGACGGCCGTCGCGACGGGCCACTACGCGCGCGTGAAGCGCGACGAGGTGACGGGACGGCATATGCTCTTCCGCGCGCGGGACGCGCGGAAGGACCAGACCGACTTCCTCTGGCCGCTCACGCAAGAGCAGCTCGCGGCGGCGCGCTTTCCGGTCGGCGAGCTGACGAAGGACGAAGTGCGGGAACACGCGCGGCGTCTCGGTCTCGTGACGGCGGACAAGCCCGAGAGCCAGGAGATCTGCTTCGTGCCCGACGACGACTACCGCGGCTTCCTGCGGCGCCGAGAGCCCGGCATGTTCCGCTCCGGCCCCATCGTGGACCTCCAGGGCAAGGTGCTCGGGACGCATGGCGGCGTCGCTGGATACACGATCGGTCAGAAGAAGGGGCTCCACCTCGCCCTCGGGCGATCGTTGTATGTCGTCGACCTGGATGCCGAGCGGGACACCGTGGTCGTGGGGGACGCGGTCGATCTGGAGCGCGACCGGCTCGTGGCGCGCTCGGTGAACTTCATCGCGTGCGCTCCGCCGCGGGAGCCGATGCGCGTTGAGGCGAAGATCCGCCACAACCACGTGCCCGCGCTGGCCACGCTGCGCGTCGTCGACGCGGACACCGCCGAGGTCGTGTTCGACGAGCCGCAGCGAGCGATCACGCCGGGGCAGTCGGTGGTGTGGTACCGGGGCGAGTGCGTCGTCGGTGGCGGCGTGATCTCGCGCTAGATCGTCCGCGCCGTGATTGACACCGGGCGTCGTCGCGTGATAGTTTTCACAAACCTTCGCGAGCTTCACGAGATCGGGAGAACCTCCTTGACGTATTGGCGTGGACGTGACTGGACGGGCGGGGTCGTGTGCGCCATCGTCTTGCTCCTGGCCGGATCGGGACTACCAGAATCCGGCGTCGTCTGGGCAGCGGCCGAAGCCGGCGAGGAGGGCGGCCTGATCAACCTCGACAAGTCACTCATCGTCCAGGTCGTCAACTTCCTCATCCTGCTCGTCATCCTCCACCGCCTCCTCTACAAGCCCTTGCTCGCGAAGATGCAGGAGCGGGCCGCCGCGATCCGGACGGCGCTCGAAGAGGCGCGCGCCGCTCGCGCCGAGGCCGCGCGTCAGCAGGAGGAGAACGAGGCGCGCCTACGGGCCGTGCAGGCCGAGGCGGCCGCGATCCGCGCCCGGGCCCTGCAGGAGGCCGCGGAGGAGCAGAAGCGGCTCGTCGATGCGGCCCGCGCGGAGGCGCAGCGGCTGATCGACAGCGCGCGAGCGCAGATGGAGGCGGACGTCCGGCGCGCGCGTGATGAACTGCGGCGCGAGGTCGCGGAGCTCGCCACTGCGGTGGCCGAGAAGCTCATCAGGAAGAGCCTGCGGGACGAGGATCACCGGCGCCTCCTCGCCGAGGCGATCGCGAAGATCGGCGACTAGGTGACCGTGACGGCGGGTGTCGACCGCTCCTACGCAAAGGCGTTATTCTCGCTCGCGCAGGAGCTCGCGCAGGCGGACGCGGTCGGCCGCGGGCTCGACGCCGCGGCGGCCCTCTTCGCCAACGAGCCCGCGCTCCGCGCCGTCTTCGGTCGCCCCTGGATCACCGGGGCGGTCAAGCGCAACGCGGCGGCCGAGGTCGCGGCACGGCTCGAGGGTGGGCCGCTCCTGCGCGACTTCCTGGCGCTCGTCGCCGCGCGGGGCCGCGCCGAGCACCTGCCGGGCATCGCTGCCGCGTACCGCGAGCTCGTGGACGCCGGCGCCCGCCGCGTGCGCGGGCGCGTGCGCACGGCCATCGTGCTCGCCGACGGCGAGCGCATGGCGCTGGCGGGCCGGTTGAGCCGCGTGTTCGGCGGCAAGCAGGTGGTGCTCGAAGAGGCCGTGGATGGCGCGCTCCTGGGCGGGTTCGTCGCCGAAATCGGCAGCCTCCTGGTGGACGGAAGCCTGGACGGCCAGCTGGCGGCGTTGCGCGAGCGGCTGGTGAGGGGACAGGGATGATCAAGGCCGGAGAGATCAGCGAGATCATCAGGCAGCAGCTCGCGGGCTACGAGGCGGAGGTGGACCTGCAGGAGGTCGGCCGCGTCATCGAGGTCGGCGACGGCATCGCGCGCATCTACGGGCTCGAGGGGGCGATGGCGGGCGAGCTGCTCCAGTTCCCCGGCGACGTCGTCGGGATGATCCTCAACCTCGAGCAGGAACAGGTCGGCGCGGTGCTCCTCGGCGACGACACGCTCATCAAGGAAGGCGACATCGTCAGGCGGACGAACCGGATCGCCCAGGTGCCGGTCGGCGAGGCGCTGACTGGTCGGGTCGTCAACGCGCTCGGCCAGCCGGTGGACGCCAAGGGCCCGATCAACGCCAACGAGTTTCGGCCGATCGAGCGTTACGCCCCTGGCGTCGTGGACCGCCGGTCGGTGAAGGAACCGCTCCAGACCGGGCTCAAGGCCATCGACTCGATGATCCCGATCGGGCGCGGCCAGCGCGAGCTGATTATCGGCGACCGCGGCACGGGCAAGACCGCGATCGGCGTGGACACGATCATCAACCAGCAGGGCCAGGACGTGTACTGCTTCTACGTGGCGATCGGGCAGAAGCGCTCGACCGTCGCGCAGGTGGTCAAGGTCCTCGAGGACGCCGGCGCCATGAAGTACACGACGGTCGTCGTGGCCTCGGCGTCCGAGCCGGCGCCGCTCCAATACATCGCGCCGTATGCCGGCGTCACGATGGGGGAGTACTTCCGCGATTCCAAGCGCCACGCGCTCTGCATCTACGACGATCTCTCCAAGCACGCCGCGGCATACCGGCAGCTCTCGCTCCTGCTCCGGCGGCCGCCCGGGCGCGAGGCGTACCCGGGGGACGTGTTCTACCTGCACTCGCGGCTGCTCGAGCGCGCGGCGAAGCTCAACGACGCGCTCGGCGGCGGCTCGCTGACGGCGTTGCCGATCATCGAGACCCAACTCGGCGACGTGTCCGCCTACATTCCGACGAACGTCATCTCCATCACCGACGGGCAGATCTACCTCGAGTCGGACCTCTTCTACGGCGGCACCCGCCCCGCGGTGAACGTCGGCCTGTCGGTCTCGCGGGTCGGCGGCTCTGCGCAGATCAGGGCGATGCGCCAGGTGGCCGGGAAGCTGCGGCTCGACCTCGCACAGTTTCGCGAGCTTGCCGCCTTCGCGCAGTTCGGGAGCGACCTCGACAGGGCGACCCAGCTTCAGCTCGCGCGCGGCCAGCGCATGGTCGAGATCCTCAAGCAGGGCCAGTACCGGCCGCTGCCCGTCGAGAAGCAGGTGGCGATCGTCTTCGCGGGCACGCAGGGGCTTCTCGACGACCTCCCGGTGGACGCGATGCGGGACTTCGAGACGCACTTCTTCGGCTGGCTCGAGCGAGAGGCGCCCGGGATCCTCACCGAGATCCGTGAGAAGAGGGAGATCTCGGACACGCTGCGTGAGAGCCTCACGAAGGCCGTGGCCGACGCAAAGGCGGAGTTCGTGGCCGCCAGGGGCATCCGGGCCGCGTAACGGCCCTCGCGCATGGCGACCCTCCGCGACATCCGGCGGCGGATCCGGTCCGTCGAGTCCACGCAGAAGATCACGCGGGCGATGAAGCTGGTCGCCGCGGCGAAGCTCCGGCGGGCTCAGGAGCGCATTCTCGCCGCGCGCCCGTATGCCGGGAAAATGGCCGAGCTGCTCGGCAACCTCGTGAGTAGCGCAGATGCCGACGAGGCGCCGCACCCGCTCCTGATCCAGCGCGCGGGACCGCGGCGACAGATCGTGATCATCACGGCGGACCGCGGGCTCGCGGGCGCGTTCAACTCGAACATCGTCCGCCGGGCGCTCGACTTCATCCGCCAGTCGAGCGCGCCGGACGTGACGCTTGTCGTCGTCGGCAAGAAGGGCCGCGACTTCTTCCGGCGGCGTGGCTGGCCGATCAAGCGCGCCATGATCGGCTTCTGGGACGGGCTCGCCTACACGCACGCGACCGAGCTGGGCAACTACCTCATGCAGCAGTACCTGGACGGTGAGGTGGACGAGGTGCACCTCATCTACAACGAGTTCCGTTCGGTCGCCGTCCAGCGTCCGCGCCGCGAGCAGCTCCTGCCGATCCCGCGCGCGGAGACGGGCGAGGGGAGCACGACGCCGGTGGACTACATCTACGAGCCGGCGCCGGACGCGATCCTCGGCGACCTGCTGCCCCGCCACGTGCGGACGCAGATCTTTCGCGCCCTCATGGAGTCGCTCGCGGGCGAGTACGGCGCGCGGATGACGGCGATGGAGGCGGCGACCAAGAACGCGAAGGACATGATCGAGGTCCTCACGATCCAGTACAACAAGGCGCGCCAGGAGAAGATCACCAAGGAGCTGCTCGACATCGTGGGCGGCGCCGAGGCCCTCACGCAAGGAGCGGAGGCATGAACGTCGGGAAGATCGTCCAGGTCATCGGGCCGGTCGTGGACGTCGCGTTCGAGCCGGGCAAGCTGCCCGGGATCTACAACGCGCTCGAGGTGCAGGGCATCGAGATCAAGGACATCTTCTCCTACTCACAGCGGCTCGTGCTCGAGGTGGCGCAGCACCTTGGTGAGAGCACGGTGCGCACCGTCGCGATGGCGTCGACCGACGGCCTGACGCGCGGCATGACCGTCAACGACACGGGCGGGCCCATCTCGATCCCGGTCGGCCGAGAGACGCTGGGCCGGATCCTCAACATCATCGGCGAGCCTGTGGACAAGGGCCCCGCGATCCACGCAAAGAAGACCTACCCGATCCATCGCCCGGCGCCGGCTTTCGAGGACCAGTCCACGAAGGTCCAGATGTTCGAGACGGGGATCAAGGTCGTCGACCTGCTCGAGCCCTATACCAAGGGCGGCAAGACCGGCCTCTTCGGGGGCGCCGGCGTCGGCAAGACCGTCATCATCATGGAGCTCATCAACAACATCGCGAAGCAGCACGGCGGCATCTCGGTCTTCGCCGGCGTGGGCGAGCGGACGCGCGAGGGCAACGACCTCTACCACGAGATGACGGAGTCGGGCGTCATCGAGAAGACCGCGCTCATCTTCGGCCAGATGACCGAGCCGCCGGGCTCGCGCCTGCGCGTGGGCCTCACCGGGCTCACGGCGGCCGAGTTCTTTCGCGACGAGGAGGGGCAGGACGTGCTGCTCTTCATCGACAACATCTTTCGATTTACCCAGGCCGGGTCGGAGGTGTCCGCCTTGCTCGGCCGCATGCCGTCGGCCGTGGGGTACCAGCCGACGCTCGCTACGGAGATGGGCACGCTCCAGGAGCGCATCACGTCCACGAAGAAAGGCTCGATCACGTCCGTGCAGGCGATTTACGTGCCCGCCGACGACATCACCGACCCCGCGCCGGCGACCGCGTTCGCGCATCTGGACGCGACGACCGTGCTCAGCCGGCAGATTGCCGAGCTCGGGCTCTATCCGGCCGTCGACCCGCTCGCGTCGACCTCACGGATCCTCGACCCCGCGATCCTCGGCGACGAGCACTATCAGACGGCGCGGACGGTGCAGTCGATCTTGCAGCGGTACCGCGACCTGCAAGACATCATCGCGATCCTCGGCATGGAGGAGTTGTCCGACGAGGACAAGCTGATCGTCACGCGCGCGCGCAAGCTCCAGCGGTTTCTCTCGCAGCCGATGTTCGTCGCCGAGGCCTTCACCGGGACGCAGGGACGCTACGTGAAGCTGGCCGAGACCGTGAAGAGCTTCAAGGAGATCGTCGAGGGCAAGCACGACGACCTCCCCGAGCAGGCGTTCTACATGGTGGGCGACATCGGCGAGGCGACGGAGAAGGCCAAGAAGCTGCGCGAGGTGGCGTAGTGGCCGATCGTCTCAGGCTCGAGGTCGTCACGCCGACACGCCTCGTCGTCGCCGAGACCGTCGACGAGGTCGTGGTCCCCGGGAGCGACGGATACTTCGGCGTGCTGCCGGGCCACGCCGCGTTCCTCACGACGCTCGGGACCGGCGAGGTCATATACCGCATCGACCGCGACGAGTTCTACCTCGCCGTGTCGGGCGGCTTCGCGGAGGTTCGAAACGACAAGGTCATCGTCCTCGCCGACGCCGCCGAACGGCCCGAGGAGATCGACCGCGGTCGTGCCGCGCGGGCGAAGGAGCGGGCCGAGCGCCGCATCTTCGGAGGAAGCTCCGAGGAGGCGATCGACTACGCACGGGCGACGGCGGCGCTCGATCGCGCGCTCGCGCGCCATCAGACTGTGAGCCGCAATCGCTAGCCCCTTGCGTATCCAGCGTGGAGCGCAATCCATCACCAGCCACCCGGGAGGCATGACATGAAGCGACCGAGCGTCGTCGTTCTCGTGGCCGCGGGAGCGCTCGCCGTGGCCGCGAGCGCGATCCAGGCGGGCCCCGAGAAGATCGCGTTTCCCGCGAACTACAAGGACCACGTCCTCTACGCGACCCTCGATCGGTACGACACCAAGCAGTATCGCGAGCTCTACGGAACTCCGGAGGCGGTCCGGGCGGCCAAGGAGGGCAAGCCGATCCCGAGCGGCTCCGTCCTGACCTTGGTCCAGTACAAAGCGCAGGTGGACGCGCAGGGTAATCCGGTGAAGGACGCCAACGGCCGCTTCGTCAAGGGCGAGCTGGTTGCCTTCACGGTCATGGAGAAGCGTGCGGGCTGGGGCGCCGAGTACCCGGACGACCTCCGTAACGGCGAGTGGGAGTACTCGGCGTTCACCGCGGAGGGGAAGTTCAACGACAAGGCGAACTTCAAGGGGTGCTTCCAATGCCACAAGCCCCACGAGAAGCAGGACTACGTGATCTCGCTCGCCAAGCTGGCCGGCACCTTCCCGACCGGCCCGGTCGCGATGCGCACGGGCGCGAGCGACGTGAACATCGCAGGGTTCGCCTTCGGGCCGAACAAGCTCACGGTCGGGCCCGGGCAGTCGGTCACGTGGACGAACGCGGACGACTCGCCTCACCAGATCGCGTTCCCGAAGACCCAGGAGCGTTCCCCCGTGCTGCTCAAGGGCCAGAGCCACACGCAGACGTTAGCCACGCCTGGCACCTATGACTACATCTGCGGCCTGCACACGAGCATGAAGGGCACGATCGAGGTCAAGTAGCGCCCCGCGCCGGCTGCTCAGTGGGGAGGGCACTCTGCCCTCTCCGTTTTGCAGTCGGGCCGCCCCGCGCTCGCTAACTCCGCGCCGCTGCAGCCACCGCCGTCTGGCATCGCGCTTGCGCCTCACCGGGTGCGATGCCAACGATCCTGATCGTCGACGACGAGGCCAACATCGTCGAGGTCGTGCGCGCGACGCTCGAGGACGAGCGGATCCAGGTCGTCGAGGCGCTCGACGGCGTGACGGCGCTCGCGCTCGCCGAGGCGCACCGGCCCGACCTGGTTCTGCTCGACGTGAACCTGCCGGACATGAGCGGCCTGGACGTCTGCGCCCAACTCCGGCGCGAGCCGCGCTTCGCCTCGACCAAGATCGTGATGCTGACGGCGGCAGCGCAGGCGGACGATGTTGCGCGCGGCCTGGCCGCCGGCGCAGACCACTATCTGACGAAGCCCTTCTCGCCGGTGAGGCTGCTCGGGCTGATCGAGACGCTCCTCCCGCGCGCCATCGTATGGCAGCGCGGGTAGCGCCCGCCGCGTTCCAGGCTGGCGCCGACCCGGCGGCCGCCTATCGCCGGCTCAGCGCCGCATACCAGCAGACGCTCCGCTACGCCGAGGACGTCAAGCGGCTGTATCAGCAGCTGCACCGCTCGATCTATCAGTCGCTGCTCGGCCTGGCCAACGCGCTCGAAGCGAAGGACGCGTACACGCGCGGTCACTCCGAGCGCGTCGGCGCCGCGAGTCGGCGTGTCGCGGTGGCGCTCGGGCTCCAGTCGCAGGAGGCCGACATCGTCGGCCAGGCTGGACTCCTCCACGACATCGGAAAGATCGGCGTCCCCGAGGCGGTGCTGCGCAAGCGCGTCGAGCTCGACGACGATGAGTGGGCGCTGATGCGGAAGCATCCGCTCATCGGCGCCCAGATCGTCTCGCCGTTCGAGTTCTTCGCCGTCGGCACGCTCACGATCCGTCACCACCACGAGCGCCTCGACGGCAGCGGCTATCCCGACGGCCTCGCCGGCGAGGCGATCCCGATCGGCGCGCGTATCGTGGCAGTGGCCGACGTGTACGACGCGCTCACCTCCGATCGCCCGTACCGCGCGGCGCTCGACCGCGAGGCGGCGCTTGCGTATGTCGCCAGGCAGGCTGGACGGACGCTCGACGGTCGCGTGGTGGCGGCCTTCGTCGCGCTGGCGCGCGAGACCCCGTCGGCGGACCCGCATGTGGGCGCTCGTCCGGCCCTGGCGGCCTGGCACACGACCACTTCTCGCTGACACGCCGACGCGGCTGCTCGTGGCGGTCGCGTGCGTCGTCGTGGCGGCGCTGGTACTCGCGAGCCGGACGCCGCTCCCGACAGGAGCGATGCGGGTGGTCGGCGTCGCGGCCGGCCACGGTGCCTTGCTCGCGACTGCGCTCGCGTGGGCCGGATGCGTCCCGGGGTCCGGGGTCGTCGCGATCGTCCTCCTTGCGGCGGCCGCCGCGGCCGCCACGCTGGGCCCCGCGGGCGCGCTCGCGTACCTCGCTGTGCCGTTGTGGGTGGCTTGGCTTGCGCGGCGTCAGCGCCTGGTGGCACTCGGCCTCGCAGGCCCGGTCCCGCGGCGAGCGCTGCTCGCCGCGGTCGTGCTCGGCGCGTTCCTCGGCGGTCACTTGCTCGTGTCTGCCTCGCTCACGCTCGGCGTGCACATCAGGCCCGTTGGGGGCGCCGGGGTCCTCGCCGCCCTGGCCTACGACGCCGGGGCGAACGTGCTCGCTGCGGAGTGCCTCTTCCGCGGCGCGCTGTTCAACCGCGCCCAGCGCCGCTGGTCCTTCGCCACCGCGCTTGTCCTCGCGACGGCGGCGTATGTGGCACGGTATCTCGTCGATCCGCTCCTGCCAAAGAGCGTCGAGTGGGTCGTCGGCGCGGTGTTCTACCTGACGCTCCTGAGCGCGGGAAACTGCTGGCTCTTCTGGTGGTCGGGGAGCCTCGTCCCCGGCGTCGTCAGCGCGCTTGTCTTCTTCGCGGCGTACCGGCTGCTGGGGACCGGCGGGTGACGCGCGGGCTCGCCGCCGCCGCGGCGCTGACGCTCGCGGTTGTCACAGCGTTGATCGCGCTCACCGGTGGCGGTCCCGCGTCGGTGCTCCGTCACGGCTTTTTGCTCCCCGTCGTCGCACTGGCGCTCGCGTTCGGTAGGCTCGGCGGCGCGCTGGGCACCGGGGCCGCGCTCGGCCTGTATGCGCCGGTCGTGCTTCTCGAGATCGAGCGCTCGGGGCTCACGCCGGAGACGATCGAGGGGCTCGTGACCTGCGCCGTCGTCGCGGGCGTTGGGGCCCTCGGCGGCGCGCTCACCACGCGCGCGCGCCGGCAGCGGGCGCGGTACGAGACCATTCTGACGGTCCAGCGGGCACTGGCGGGCGCGACTCCGCTCGAGGCCGCGCTCGGGCGCCTGCGCACCGTGCTCATCGAGCGGCTGCGCGCGGCCGACGTCGGGCTGGTCGTGCGCGATGGCGCGCGTGAGGTGGTGGCGGGCGCCGATCGTGTCGCTGCTGGGTCGGTTGCCGCCGGCGTGCTCGCCGTCGGGACGTCGGTGTTCGTCCCCGACGTGGGCGAGGGCCGCCGGCCGCGCCGGGTGTTCGCCACGCCGCTCCTCGTGGCCGGTCAGCCGATCGGCGTGCTCGCGGTCGAGCGGGTCGCCGAGCTCGACCGCGACGAACGCGCGGCGCTCGATGCACTGGGCGTGCACATCGCCGTCGCGCTCGAAAACGCCCGCCTGACGTCGCGGCAACGGCGGTTCGCCGAGGAGCTCGAGCGGAGCGTCGCGAGCGCGACGCGTCGTCTCGAGGAGCTGGACCGGGCGAAATCCGCCTTCGTCGCCGTCGCCTCGCACGAGCTTCGGACACCGCTCACCGCGCTCCAGGGATTCAGCGAGATCCTCGCGGCGCGCTCGCTCGCGCCGGAGGAGGTGCGGCGGATGGCCGGGATCATGCGCGCCGAGGCGGCGCGCCTCGGGCGGATCGTCAGCGACCTGCTCGATCTCTCGCGCATCGAGCGCGGTCTCGAGCCGACGCTCCACCGCGTGCCGGTGGTGGTGGAGGCCGCGCTCGTCGCGACTGCCGACCTCTTCCGCCGCGGCGTCGCGGACACGATCGTCGTGGATTGCGCGCCCGCGCTGCCTCCAGTGGACGCCGACCCGGACGCCCTCGAGCGCATCCTGACCAACCTCGTCTCCAACGCCGTGAAGTACTCGCCGCCCGGCAGCGAGGTGCGGCTGTGTGCCCGCCGCGCCGGCGCGATGGTCGAGGTCGCGGTCCTCGACCGCGGCGCCGGCATTCCGGGCGACGCGCTCGCGCGGATCTTCGAGCCGTATTATCGGGTTCCCGCGACCAGCACGGTCCGCGGCACCGGTCTCGGGCTCGCCGTCGTCAAGGCGCTGGTCGAGGCTCACGGCGGCGTGATCCACGTCGAGAGCGCGCGCGACGCCGGCACGCGCGTGGCCTTCTCGTTGCCGGCCGTTCCTTGACTCTCCGCGTCGCGGGCGTGTAGTGTGAGTGCGTATGCCTCGGCGCGAGGAGATCGTCGCGGAGCGGATGGCCGACGCCATCGTCAAGCGCCTGACGACGAGAAAGGTCGTCGAGATCAAGGACGAGGCGGGGGCTCGCGGTGTCGTGCGCCAGGTCCTCGTCGACAACATCCTCGCCGAGGAGAAGCTCGAAGCGGACGCGCGCCAGCTCCTGCTCGAGCACGCCAAGAAGATCAAAGAGTCCGCCGCCGACTACCGGCAGCTGCTCGGGAAGGTGAAGGAGAAGCTTGCCCGCGAGCGGGGGTTCATCCTCTGATGCGGATGAGCCGCGAGCGTATCTTCCACCTCGCCGACCTGATCGTGAAGGAGCTCGGAGCCATGCCGGGCGTGCACGTCAAGGCGCCCGACGATCTCCGCCCCGAGGTGATCCGCGCGCTCACCGACGAGTCGAAGCTCGAGCAATCGATCGACGGCGAGGTGCGGAAGATCCTCGGGTCCTACGCGCGTCCGATGCCCGAGGGCAGTCGCGAGTGGGAGGTGATGTACCAGAAGACGCGCGAGGAAGTCTTCCGAAAGAGGTTCCGCCTCTGATGCGTCTGGTCGTCGGCATCACGGGCGCGACCGGCGCGGTCTACGGGATCCGGCTCCTCGAGGTGCTGCGCGGGCACACGGACGTGCAGACCCACCTGGTCGTCTCCGCCCCGGGCAAGCGGACGATCGTCGAAGAAACCGCGTACGCGCTGAAGGACGTCGAGGCGCTGGCCACGCACCACTACGACAACAAGGACATCGGCGCCTCCATCGCGTCGGGCTCGTTCCGCACGGCGGGCATGGTGATCGCGCCGTGCTCGATCAAGAGCGCGGGCGCGATCGCCTCGTGTCACACCGACTCGCTCATCGCGCGGGCGGCGGATGTGACGCTCAAGGAGGGCCGGCCGCTGATCCTGCTCCTGCGCGAGACGCCGCTGCACCTCGGGCACCTCAGGTGCATGGCCGCGCTCGCGGAGATGGGGGCGGTGATCCTGCCGCCGATGCCCGCCTTCTATACCCATCCAAAAGATATCGACGACATCGTGAACCATACGGTCGCGCGCGTGCTCGACCGGCTGAACCTGCCGCAAGCGCTCGTCGCCGAGTGGCGCGGCACGAATCGCCTGGTCAAGGGCGAGCCCGGTGATTGACCTCTCGATCGTCATCCCCGTCTACGACGAGGAGGCGAATCTCCCGCTGCTCTGGGAGGAGCTCCGGGGCGTGCTCGAGGGGCTCGGGCTCGCCTTCGAGGTGGTCTTCGTCGACGATGGTAGCCGCGACCGCAGCGCGGAGATCGTCCGGGGCTTTCGCGAGGCCGACCCGCGCGTGCGCCTCGTGCGGCTGAAGGCGAACGCGGGGGAGACCGCGGCGACGGACGCAGGCTTCAAGGCGGTGCGCGGCGCGTGGGTCGTCGTGATGGACGCGGACCTCCAGAACGATCCCAGGGACATCCCGAGGCTCCTCTCGTACCTCGACCGCTGGGACGCGGCGACGGGTTGGCGGGTAAACCGCGGCGAAGGTGATGACTGGCTCCGCCGCCTCTCCGCGTCCATCGCCAACCGCGTGCGCAACCGGCTGAGCGACGAGACCGTCCAGGACAGCGGATGCACGTTCCGCGCGTTCCGTCGCGAGTGCCTGCGCGATCTCGTGCTCTACCGAGGGTTCCATCGGTTCATCCCAACGCTCCTCAAGATGAGGGGCTACCGCGTGCTCGAGGTGCCGGTGAACCACCGCCCGCGGCGCTTCGGCCG
>QHTD01000135.1 GCA_003220675.1 Candidatus Rokuibacteriota bacterium
GGGTGAGCGTCCCGACGCTGTGGTGCTCGATCTCAGAACGCCGAGACTGGGCGGCCTCGAGGCGTTGAGGCGGGTCCTCATCCTCGACCCGGGGCTCAAGGTGGTCGTCATGACCGTTCACCCCGAAGACATCCGCGAGCAGGCCGTCTCGCTCGGTGCCGTCGCCGTTCTTGCGGCGCCGTTCGAGATGCGTGAACTCCTCAACGCCCTCCGGTCCGAGACCCCCCTTACGGGTGTCCGGGCGCAATCCACCGGACGGTTCTCGACGAGGCCAAGCGCGCCGCCAGCCCCCGGCCGTCCACGGACAGTCCTCATTGTCGAAGACGACTCGTACACGGGCGCGATGCTGAAAGACTTTGTGACCGAGCTGGGCTATGAGGGGCAATTGGTCGCGGACAGCGCCGCAGCGCTACGCGCTCTCGTCCAAGGGGCGCCTGATCTGGTTCTCCTGGATATTCTTCTGCCGGGCCTCAGCGGCCTTGAGGCGCTGCCGAGCATCCGGGCGCTTGCGCCCGGTGTGCCCGTGGTCATGGTAAGCGGCACAACCGACGAAGAGCGGGCACGCCAGGCGCTCGCCCGCGGGGCCTTCGACTACATCGTCAAGCCCGTCGATCTCCGCTATCTTGCCGAGACCGTGGAAGTGGCGCTCGCCATGAGTCACCTGGCCCGGGACTAGTCGACTTACCGCGAGAAGAGGTTGGTGAAGAAGCTCCTCACGCGCTGAGTGAACGACGGGTCAGGACTGCTCCTCGGTTGATCCGACGCCGGCGGCGTCTCCGGCGTTAACGGAGCGCTGACTGACGTGCCCACGTCCACCGTCGTAGGGCTGGGGCTCGTACCCCTCTCCTGGCTTGAGACCGTCGCGGCGCTCGCGCGAGCGGCACCATAGAGCCTCTCGGAGACGCCGATGGTAAGGTACGTGAACCAGAGGCCCTCATAGATGTGGACCTCGAGGGCGTTGCCGCCTTTGTCGAAGACCTGCCGCGTGCCGTCTTTGGCCACGGTGGTTGTACTGACGTGGCGCCAGCCGTTCGACTCCAGCAGCGTCCGCATCGCGAGCCCGAGGCTCTCCGGCTCCAGGCGTCCTCGATAGACCAGCTTCGCCGCTTTCACGCTGGGCGATTCGATCACGACCGAGCGCTGCGGTTGGTAGGTCAAGCCTCTTGGCAGTGGAACGTCGTCGAACCCGGTCCGGAGCCGCGTGGTCGCACACGCCGTGGCCAAGAGCATCAGCACGAGGGTCGCGCATAGTTGGTTTTTCATGCGCGCAGCTTAGCAGGGCCCTGCGGCAGGGACCAAATAATTAGCGCACGAATAATTAGCGCACGAGGCCGCCGGGTCGAGCGGGCTCACGCCTACCCGGGCGGCTTGCCCGGCGCGAGGGCGCGGATCGCGCTCCGCACGACCTCGCGCTTGCGGGCCGGGTCCTGCTCGACGGTCGAGAGCGAGAGAAACGCCGTGTCGATCCCGGCCGCGAGATACCGACGGACGTGACGGTCGATCTCGTCGATCGAGCCGCGGATGATCAGGTCGTCGATGACCTTGTCGGGGACGGCGGCCACCGCGCCCTTGCGGTCGCCGCGCTCCCACGCCTCCCACATCGGCCCGAGGGCAGCCGCGCGCCCGAGCCACTCGTGGAACGCCCGGTAGACGGGCACGTTGAGGTACGCGGTGACGTGGCGCCGCACCGCCGTGTCCGCCGCGGGCCCCGGGGGATCGATGTTGACGAGGAGCCGCGCCGTAATCTCGATCGTCCCGGGATCCCGCCCGGCCCTGGCTGCGGCCTCGCGGACGACGGCGACAGACTTGGGCACGTCGTCGGTGGAGAGCCAGTTGAGGATCGCGCCGTCGCCGACCTCGCCCGCGACCCGCAGCATGCCCGGCCGGAGCGCCGCGATGTGGATGGGCACCGGCTCAACGGGCGGCTTGACCAGCCGAAAGCCGTCCACCGCGAACGTCTCGCCGCGGAAGACGACGCGCTCGCCCGCGAGCGCCTGTCGGAGGAACTGCGCCATCTCGCGCACGCGCGTCGCGGGCCGCGCGAAGACGCCGCCGTTCCACGCCTCGACGACGGGTTGCGAGCCCGCGCCGATGCCGAGGCAGAACCGGCCGGGCGCGATCTCGGCGATCCCCGCGGCGCAGAGGGCGAGCGTCGCCGGGCCGCGCGTGTAGACGTTCGCGATCGCGGTGCCGACGCGCAGGCGCGTCGCGAGCCCGACGACGGCGAGCGGCGCGAAGCAGTCCACGCCGTCGACCTCGAGCGACCAGGCGTCGGTGTAACCGAGGCGTTCGGCCTCGCGCGCCAGCTCGGCGTGCTCGGCGAGCGTGAAGCCGTCGAGCGGCACCGAGAGCGACCACCGCCTGTCGCGCATGGATCGAACGGCGCTCATCTGACGCTCCTTGAGTTCCCGTGTCCGGCCACCGATTCTACTGTATGATCCCCGCCGACGCCGGAAGGGAGGCGCGCCATGTCCTTTCACTTCGACCTCCACGAGCAGACCCCGGTACGATGACGGCGCTGCCGCTCGCCGGGATCAAGGTCGTCGAGATCGCCCAGAATCTGGCGGGCCCGTTCGCCGGCGAGATCCTCGCGCGCCTGGGCGCCGACGTGGTGAAGGTCGAGCGGCCCGACGGCGGCGACGACGCGCGAGGCTGGGGCCCGCCGTTCCTCGCCGACCTCTCGCCGGTGTTTCACGCGGCCAACACGAACAAGCGCTCGATCACGCTCGACCTGCGCGACCCCGCGGCGGTGGCGTGGCTCATCGAGTACATCGAAGGTGCCGACGTGCTCGTCCAGAACCTCCGGCCCGGTGTGATCGGGGAGCTCGGGCTCGGACCGGAGACGCTCCTCGCGAAGAACCCGCGGCTCGTCTACTGCTCGCTGTGGACCTTCGGCACGAGCGGGCCGCTCCGCCTCCGACCCGGCTACGAGCCGATGGTGCAGGCGTTTGCCGGGCTCATGATGGTGAACGGCGAGGAGGGCGGGCCGCCGATGCGCATGGGGACGTCCGTCCTCGACTCGGGCACCGGCATGTGGGCGGCGATCGGCGTGCTCGCGGCGCTCGTCGAGCGCCAGCGGACGGGACGCGGGTCGATCGTGGACACCTCGCTCTTCGAGACCGGGCTCGGCTGGCTCGCGAACCATTTCGCGAGCTACCGGATCTCGGGCAACCCTCCCCTCCGGCATCGCACCGGGAGCTCGCGGCTCGTCGTCTTCCAGGGGTTCGAGACGAAGAACGGGCCGGTGATCATCGCGGCGGCGAACGACCGGCTCTTCGTCAAGCTCGCGGTGGCCCTCGGCCGGCCGGACTGGGCGACCGATCCTCGATTCGCGACGAACGCGCTCAGGCAGGAGCACAAGGCGGCGCTCATCCCGGAGATCGAGACGATCATGCTCACACGCACCAAAGGCGAGTGGGTCGACCTCCTGGAGGAGGCGGGAGTGCCGTGCGCGCCGATCCACACGTTCCTCGAGGTCCTGGCGCACCCGCAAACGGCCGCGACGGGGATGATCCAGAAGGTGCCCGAGCTCGACCTCGAGCTGATGGGACTGCCGATCTCGTTCGACGGCGAGCGGCCGCCGCTCCGCGGGCGCGCGCCACGGCTCGGCGAGCACAACCAGGAGATCCGCGGGGGCGGAACGCCGTGAAGGTCACCGACGTCACGCTCACGCTCTTCGCCTGGCGCGGCATTCCCTCGACCCAGTACGGGCGCCACACCGGCCGCTTCGGCGGCGAGAGCCAGCTCGGGCTGCTGACCGTGAAAACCGACGCGGCCGTCGAGGGGCACGCGTTCCTCGGCTCGGCGATGCGCGGCGCTCACCTCGACGCCGCGTCGCTGATCCAGTACCTCAAGCCCGTCGTGCTCGGGCAGGATCCGCTCGAGCGCGAGCGGCTCTACCAGGCGATGTCGCAGCGGAGCCGCGCGACCACGCTCCGCGCGATCGGCGCGATGGACGTGGCGCTCTGGGACATCGCGGGGAAGATCGCGGCGCTCCCGATCCACCGGCTCCTCGGCTCCTACCGGGATCGGGTGCCGGCGTACGCGAGCTCCGCCGTGCTCGGGTCGAAGGAGGCGTACGCCGAGGAAGCGGCGCGCTTCAAGGCGGAGGGGTGGACTGCGTACAAGATCCATCCGCCCACCGACCCGACGGTCGACATCGAGGTATGCCGGGCGGTGCGGAAAGCGGTCGGCGACGGGTTCACGCTCATGCTCGACTCGACGTGGGCGTACGATTACCCGGCGGCGCTCCGCGTCGGCCGCGCGATCGAGGAGCTCGGCTTCTACTGGTACGAGGATCCGCTGGCGGACGACGACATCTACAACTACGTGAAGCTCAAGGAGCAGCTCCACATCCCGATCCTCGCCACCGAGTACGCACCGGGCGGCTTCACGGCGTTCGCGCCGTGGATCGTCGCGCGCGCGACGGACTTCCTCCGCGGGGACGTGGCGGTGAAGGGAGGGATCACGTCGCTCGTGAAGACGGCGCACCTGGCCGAGGCGTTTCACATGAACTTCGAAGTCCACCACGGCGGCAACTCGCTCAACAACCTGGCGAACCTGCACGTGATCATGGCGATCAAGAACTGCGAGTTCTTCGAGGTGCTCCTGCCGGCCGGCGCCCAGAAGTACGGGCTGGTCCACGACATCGAGGTGGACGGAGCGGGCTTCGTGCACGCGCCCGAGGGGCCGGGGCTGGGGGCGGCGATCGACTTCGCCCTCGTCGAGCGCGGCAAGCTCTCCGTCCTGAGCTAGCGGCTAGCGCTGGTGGACGAGCGGGAGCCCCGGGAGGGGGCTCCGCGCGTGCAGGACGTAGTCGCGGCGGATCGTGCCGATATAGAGGTCGCGCATGTCGCGGCCGCCCCACGAGACGTTCGTCGGCCAGCTCATCAGCTCGCCCGTGGGATCGTGGATGACGGTCACGACGTCGCGCGCGGGCGTGATCGCGACAACCTTGTTCGCGAGGACGAGCGTCACCCAGAGATTCCCCTCCGCATCGAAGCCGCAGCCGTCCGTGGCGCCGAACCGCGAGCGCTGGTCGGGAGTCGCGCGAGGAAACGCGGGCTCGCCGAGCACGGGGCCGTAGGGCTCGGAGGCGCCGAGCGCGCCGTCGGCACGGATCGGCAGGCGCACGACGTTCCGGCCCATCGTCTGGCAGACGTAGAGGTGCGACTCGTCGGCGTCGAGTGCCAAGCCGTTGGCGAAGGTGAAGCCCGAGGCCATCACCTCGGCACGTCCGTCCGGGCGGACGCGATAGACGAAGCCATCGGCGAGCCCCTGCTCGGAGCGCGCCCGGTCGGACGTCGAGTGAGAGCACCAGATGTTGCCCGCGCGATCCACGATCGGATAGTTCGACGCCACGAGTGGCTTGCCGTCGATCGCGTCGCAGAGGATCTCGATCTCG
>QHTD01000163.1 GCA_003220675.1 Candidatus Rokuibacteriota bacterium
TCACGCCGGCGCTCACGGGGTGGGTCATGCAGGCGGTGGCGCTCGCGGCACCCTTCGTGGCCGGCGGCGCCCTGAAGATCGCGTACGACCTCCTGCTCTACTGGACCTTCAAAGACGTCAAGCTGCACCCCGACGCGTAAGTAGAAACTCGCGCGCAAGTAGCTCCGGCCGGAGCCGGGAGTACCCTTCGAGACCCGTATCTTCTGGGGGTTGACTCGGACGCTGTGCGAACGGAGCTATCGCAGCGGGTGAAAGCCAGCGTGGTCGAGAAGGGTACTCCCGGCCCCGGCCGGAGCTACTTGATCGCGACGGCTTTGACCTGCCGGAAGTCCGTGAGACCCTGGAGCGACTTCAGCACACCGTCCTGGACGAGCGTCGTCGTCCCCTCGGCCTTCGCCTGCGTCAGCATCTCGGCGACGCGCGCCTTGGTCTGGATGAGCCGCTTCATCTCGTCGCTGCCAACCAGGAGCTCGTGGATGGCCGCGCGCCCCCGGTAGCCGCTCTTGGTGCAGGCCGCGCACCCCTTGCTCTTGTAGAGGACGAACGCCTCGTCGTACTTGCAGCCGAGTTGCGCGAACGCGTCCTTGCCGTACGCCTCGGCGAGCTCGTCGAACTCGGCGCGCACCGGATGGTACTCGGTCTTGCACTCGGAGCAGAGCCGCTTCACGAGCCGCTGGGCGAGGATGCCCAGGAGCGCGTCGGCGAAGTTGAACGGGTCGAGCCCCATGTCGAGCAGGCGGACGACCGTCTCGACGGAGCTGTTCGTGTGCAGCGTGCTGAGGACGAGGTGGCCGGTGAGCGACGCCTCGATGGCGACCGAGGCCGTCTCCTCGTCGCGCATCTCACCGACCATGATCACGTCCGGGTCGGCGCGGAGGAAGGAGCGCATGGCCTGGGCGAACGTGAAGCCGATCTTCGGGTTCACCTGCACCTGGCGCAGGCCGTACTGCGTGATCTCGACCGGGTCCTCCGCGGTCCAGATCTTGCGCTCGGGCTTGTTGATGTAACCGAGGATCGAATGGAGCGTGGTCGTCTTGCCGGATCCGGTCGGCCCCACGCACAGGACAAGGCCGTACGGTTTCACGGCGATCTTCTTGATCTCCGTGAGGTTGCGCTCCGTCATCCCGAGCTTGTCCAGGGGCATCGGCTCGCTCGCGGTGAGGATGCGCATGACCACGTCTTCGTTCTGGTTCGCCGTGGGGACCGTGGCGACCCGGAGCTCGATCTCGCGGCTGTCCGGCATCTTGAACCTGATCTTGCCGTCCTGCGGCTTGCGGCGCTCGGCGATGTCGAGCTGCGCCATGATCTTGATCCGCGTGACGAGCGCGCGGCGGAAGGCGCCGGGGACCTTCTGGTACTCGGAGCAGGTGCCGTCGACGCGGTACCGGATCACGGTGTCCTTCTGGCCGCCATAGGGCTCGATGTGGATGTCCGAGGCGCGCGCCTTGTAGGCGTCCACGATGACCTGGTTGGCAAGCCGGATGACGGCGCTGTCGTTCTCGTCGACCTCGCCACCGGAGATCTCGGCGCTGTCGACAGTGCTCTCGGCCGGCGCGTCTTCGGCCTTGAGCTCGCCAAGGATGGTGCCGATCGCCCCCTTCGCGGTGGGCTCGCCGGTCGTGACGTTGAGGAAGGCGAGGATATCCTGCCGCAGGCCCACCGCCCACTTGATCTTCCGGTTCTTCAGCGCCTGGCTCACGCTGTCCACGTGCTGCAGATCCTCGGGGTTGTCGATGAGCACGACCACCGCGTTGTCTTCGCGTCTGAGTGGGAGCCAGAAGTTCCGCCTCAGGTACTCGAGCTTCAGGTCTCTCATGAGGTCCGGCGGCGGGATGATCCGCTCGTCGTACTCGATGAATGGACACCGGTAGTACTGGGAGAGTGAGAGACCGAGCTCGGCCTTCGGGACCTTGTACTGATCGACCAGAATCGACTCGACGTCCACCTGGCGGCGGCGCGCCTCGGCCATGGCAGAGTTGAGCTCCTGCGGGTTGATGCGGTGCTGCGCCAGGAGGTAGTCGAACTTCGTCTTCGGCCGGCTCTGGAGGAGCTGGTTCTGGTTGTTCAAGGCGATGCCGAGGGTCTTCGCGATCCGGGCGACCCCGGCCTCGTCCTCCTTGGTGAATCTGGAGCCCTTGCGCTTGTTGAGGAGCTGGATGACGCCGATCGTCCGCCCGTCGAACGCGATCGGCATCGCGAGGATCTGCTGGGTCTTGAAGCCGGTCTTCTTGTCCCAGGAGCTGTCGAAGCTGAGCGTGGGCGAGGTCTTCGCGACCTCGGCCCGGTCGTAGGCGTTGACGATGTTGACGATCTTGCCGGTCGCCGCCACGAAGCCCGCGATCGACCGCTCGTTGAGGGGGAGTCGGATGTCCTTGACCGTGTCGAGGCTGAGAAACCTCGAGTAGATCTCTCTCCGGTCCGCGTCGACCGCGTAGAGGGTCATCCGCTCGGCGCCGAGCAGAGCCACGATATCGCCCTGGAGCTCGAGGAAGATCGAATCGAGGCTCTTGGCCGAGTGGATGCGGTCGACGAGCTGGACGACGCGCTGCTCGTAGGCCAGCCGCTCTTGCAGGACCAGGACCGAGTCGTGTTGAGCCACGTCCACCCCCGAGCGCTATGGAGCTTAAAGCCAGTGTAGCAGATCCCCGGGGTGGGGCTCACTCTCCTGGCGGGTTGCCGGAGCCTGGTCTCAACGCCTCAGCGCGGCCAGCATCTCCTCGACCTGGATGAATTTCACACGGGGGCGACCCTGCGCACGCCCGCGCGCGACCTCCAGCTGGTCGAGCCTGAGCCAGTCCGTGTAGGAAACGTAGTGGGGCCTCCGCTGGCGGACGAGCGCCTCGGCAGAGGCGGCGTCGGGATGTCTCGGCTGGAGGACGGCACCCTGAGCCAGGTCCTCGAACATGCACTGCACGGTCTCGGCTGCGTCGGGCTTGTTGGTCCCGATGACGCCGGTCGGTCCCCGCTTGATCCAGCCCGCGGCGTACTCGCCCGGCACGGGCTGCTTGGTGTCGGGATCGAGCACCCGTCCCTTGTCGTTGAGGATGACGCCCCAGCTCTCGTTGAAGGGCACGCCCGGGAGCGGCACTCCCCGGTAGCCGACGGACCGGAAGACGAGGCCGGCGGGGAGCTCCTCGGACTGGCTCGTCGGGCGCGGCTGGAGTGCGCCCGTCGGCGTGGCGAAGAGCTCGTTCCGGACCAGGCGCATCTTCACCACCCGACCCGACGCGTCGCCGATGAGCTCCACCGGCGAGACGAGGAAGCGCACGATCAGTGTGCGCGGCTTGCCGGTGGGCCTACGTATCGCGTACCCCTGGAGAATCTCCACTTTCTTCGTCGTCGCCCGGTCCTGGCTCTTCGCGACCGCCGCGCGGCTCAGGGGGTCGAGCTCGACCTCTTCGGGACGGACCTTGATATCGGCGCCCGCCAGCTCGCCCAACTCCTTGATCTCCGGATTCGTGAAGGCGGCCTGGGCCGGCCCGCGCCTCCCCAGGAGATACACCTCTCTGATTCGGCTCCTGGAGAGGGCCTCCAGCGCGTAGTCTGCGATGTCGGTCGCCGCCAGCTCCTCGCGGGTCCGGCAGAGGATCCGTGCCACGTCCACGGCGACGTTGCCCACCCCCACGACCACGGCGCGCTCGACGGAGAGGTCGAACTCCGCGTCCGTGTAGTCGGGGTGGCCGTTGTACCAGGCCACGAACTCGGTCGCCGGGTGGCTCCCGCGAAGGTCTTCGCCCGGAATGCCCATGCGTCTGTCGGTCTGCGCGCCCGTGCAGTAGAGGATCTGGTGGTAGTGGGCCCGCAGATCGGCGAGCGTCAGGTCCTTGCCGAACTCGACGCCGCCGAAAAAGCGGAAGCGCGGGTGGGCGGCGACCTTGTCGAACGCGGCCGTGACCGACTTGATCTTCTGGTGGTCGGGCGCGACGCCGAGCCGGACGAGGCCATACGGCGTCGGGAGCCGGTCGAACATGTCCACCTCGACGGTGACGCGGTCCTGCCGGAGCAGGTGGTCAGCCGCGTAGTAGCCGGTGGGCCCGGCTCCGATGATCGCGACGCGCAGCGGCTGTGCCTGCGTCCCCGCCTGGGCCATCAGAGGCTCCGGCGCGCCTCACTCACCGAGGACCTGCGCCTGGAGCGTGTCGAGCTCGCCCTGATACTTGTCGCGCTGGGTCTTGACGATGTCGCCGATGGAGACGATACCGATGAGCCGCCCCTTGTCCACCACCGGCAGGTGACGGATCCGCCTCTCGGTCATCGTGTGGGCGACCGTCATGAGGTCGTCGTGCGGCGATCCGGTGATCACGTCGCGCGTCATGATGTCGGTGACCTTCATCCCGAACACGCGCTCGTTCTTCGCCGCCTCGCGCACGACGTCACGCTCCGACAGGATCCCGACGGGATGGCCCGCCTCATCCACCGCGATGAGCGCGCCGACGTTGTGCTTCGCGAGGAGCCCGAGCGCCTCGCGGATCGGCTGGTCGGGGCGGACCGTGTACGCCTTGTCGCCCTTCTTCGCCAGGATGCTCGCGATGTTCATGGCACCGCTCCTTCTCTAGAAAACCGGAGTTTCGACGTACTGCCCCCACACGTGACGCAGCCGGCCCACGATCTCGCCCATCGAGGCCCGCGCCTCCACGAGCTCGATCGTCACAGGAATCAGGTTGACCGCCGGGTCGGCCGCCTCGCGGGCCAGCCGCTCGAGGAGCGCGGCGACGCGCGCGTGGTCGCGCGACGCGCGCGTGGCGCGGAGCCGCTCGATCTGCCGCGCCTCCACGGCGGGGTCCACGCGATGGATCTCGACGGCGCCTGGCGCGGGCGGCTCGACAAACTTGTTGACGCCGATCACGGGCTCGGCGCCCGAGGCCTTTCGGCGCGCCTGCGCGTACGCGGAGTCGGCGATTTCGCGCTGGAAGTACCCCTCCTCGATCGCCTTCACCGTCCCGCCCAGAGCGTCCACCTTCCTGAGAATCGCCGCCACCTCGGCCTCGATCCGGCTGGTCAGCGCCTCGACATAGTATGAGCCCCCGAGCGGATCCACCACCGCCGTCACGCGCGTCTCGTCGGCGATGATCTGCTGGGTGCGGAGCGCGATCTTCATCGCGAGCTCCGACGGGATCGCGTACGCCTCGTCGAGCCCGTTGGTGTGGAGCGATTGGGCGCCGCCGAGCACCGCGGCGAGCGCCTGGAGCGCGGTGCGCACGATGTTGTTCATCGGCTGCGCCTTCGTCAGCGTGGCCGCGGCGGTCTGGCAGTGGAAGCGCAGACGCATGGACTCGGCCTGCGCCGCGCCGAAGCGCGCCTTCATGAGCTTCGCCCAGATCCGCCGCGCGGCGCGGAACTTCGCGACCTCCTCGAAGAAGTCCGCCTGGGCGATGAAGTAGAACGCCAGGCGGGGCGCGAACCGGTCCACGGGGACGCCCGCGCGCGTGACCTCCTCCACGTAGGCGATCGCGTTCGCGATCGTGAACGCCACCTCCTGTACCGGCGTCGCGCCGGCCTCGGAGATGTGGTAGCCGCTGATGTTGATCGGGTTGTAGCGCGCCATGTGCTCGGCGCAGTAGACGATCATGTCCCGAACGAGCCGGAGCGAGGGGCGGATCGGGAAGATCCACTCCTTCTGGGCGATGTATTCCTTCAGGATGTCGGTCTGGCAGGTGCCCGAGAGCTTGTTCGGGTCGTCGCCCCGCGACCGCGCGAGCGCCACGTACATGGCGAGCAGGATCCAGGCGGTCGGGTTGATCGTCATCGACACGGAGATGCGCTCGAGGTCGATCCCCGCGAAGAGGGCCTCGACGTCGTCGAGCGTATCGACGGCGACGCCCTCACGCCCCACTTCGCCGACCGCGCGCGGGTCGTCGGAGTCGTAGCCCATGAGGGTCGGCATGTCGAAGTCCACCGAGAGGCCCGTCTGGCCCTGGGCGATCAGGTAGTGGAAGCGCGCGTTCGTGTCGCTCCCGGTGCCGTAGCCCGCGATCTGCCGCATCGTCCAGAGCCGTCCCCGGTACATCGTCGGGTACGGGCCGCGCGTGAACGGGTAGCGGCCCGGCAAGCCGATCTCCTCGAAGCCGGTGTCGGCGATGTCGGCGGGCGTGTAGACGCGCTCGACGGGCAGCCCCGAGCCGGTACGGTACTCGCTTCGGGACTCTGGCTGTCGCGCGAGGAACTCGCGTAGCTCGTTCGCCTCCCAGTCGCGCCGCATCGCCTTGATCCGCTCGATCGCGTCGGCGTCAAACATCGTTGGTCCCCTCTCCCATGCGGGTCAACAGCTCGCCTCCACGGTCACCGGCGGACTCCCTGGAGCGAGCGACGGTAGAGATCGCGGTCGTCGATGACGCGCCGGGCCTTGAACTCGGTGCGCGGAAGCGTGCCTTCGGGCACGAGCTCGACGACGGGGTGGACGCCGAGGCGCGCGCGGAGCCGCTCGGTCATCGTGGCGCGGAGCTTCGCCTGGAGCCCGGGGTCGGCGTGACTCGCCGCGTGCTCGGCGCGAATCAAGAACTCGTCCATCGCCTCGCGGCGCGAGACGATGACCCGAAACTCGCCGCCGAACCCATCGATCGCGCGCAGCGTGTCCTCGATCGCGCTCGGGTAGATGTTCTCGCCGCGGACGATGAACATGTCGTCGATCCGCCCGTAGAGGCCGTCCGGCAGCCGCGGATACGTCCGCCCGCACGGGCACGGCTCGTCAGTCCAGCGGGTGAGGTCGCCGGAGACGAGGCGGATCATCGGCTGCGAGGTGCGCTCGAGGTGCGTGTAGACGGGCGTCCCCTCGGCGCCGAACGGGAGCGGCGCGAACGTCTCGGGGTCGCACACCTGGGTGAAGACGAGGTCCTGCCAGAGGTGCATGCCCGTCCGGTGGCGGCACTCCGCGTTCGTCATCCACGGCGTCATCTCGGCCATGCTCCCCATGTCCACGCACCGCCCGCGGAACGTCTCCTCGATCAACCGCTTCGTCGCGGGGATGCCGGCGCCCGGCTCGCCCGAGAAGAAGAGGGTGCGGAAGCCGAGGGTTCCCGGGTCGATCCCCTCGCGCCGCGCCGTCTCGGCGAAGTGGAGCGCGTACGAGGGCGTCCCGTAGAACGCGGTCGGCTTGAGCTCGCGCGCCCACTCGACCGCCATGAGCGTCTGGCCGGGGACGCCCGCGCCGAACGGGAACGCCGTCGCACCGAGCCGCTCCACACCCCGAAGGGCTCCCCACGAGCCCATATAGAGGCTGAAGAACGAGCAGATGAGGACGCGGTCGTCGGGGCGGATGCCCGCACCCCAGAGGATGCGCGCGTGCGCCTCGCCGATCCGCTCCCAGTCCTCGGACCCGATGCCGAACACGGTCGGGCGACCCGTCGTGCCGCTCGTGCCGTGGATGCGCGCGACCCCGCCGGGCTCGATGCAGAGGTACTCACCGTACGGCGGGGCCGCGGCCTGCGACGCACGCAGCTCGGCCTTCTGGACGATGGGGAACTTCGCCAGGTCGTCGAGGGCCCGAAGCGTGGCCGGGGACACGCCCGCCGCCTCCCACTTCCGCCGGTAGAACGGGCTCCGCTCCCACGCCCACCCCGCCTGGCGGCGCAGCTTCTCGAGGATCAGGACGTCACGCGTGCGGGGGTCGCAGCACTCGAGCTCGGGGGACCAGTAGTCAGCAGCGGGATCCGGACGGTAGGCCGGGTCGTAGCGGGGCGGCCACACGGCGAGGTCGCCGTTCATCGACGCGGCTGCCGCGCGGCGACGAGCGCGCGGACGCGGCGAGCGACTACCTCTGGCGGGGTGTCCTGCAATATGACGTCGGCCGCACCCAGCGCGCACAGGGCCGGCACGTCCTCGTCGGGAATCACGCCGCCGACCACGAGCAGCATGTCGCCCGCGTCAGCCGCGCGCATCAGCGCGACGATGCGCGGGATGAGCGTCATGTGCGCTCCCGAGAGGAGGCTCACGCCGAGGACGTCCACGTCCTCCTGCACGGCGGCGGCCACGACTTCCTCGGGCGTCCGGTGGAGCCCCGTGTAGACGACGTCCATGCCCGCGTCGCGCAGGCAGCGCGCCACGACCTTGGCGCCACGGTCGTGACCGTCGAGGCCGACCTTGGCGATCATGACGCGGATCGGATCGGCCGCGCGCGGAGGTGTCGCGGGAAGGGGACCGCTCGGCGGCATCAATCGTTTGATACAGGATTCTTGACCCCGGATCAAGGACGACGCCCGCGCCGCCGCGGCGGGGCGCGCGGCCGACGCTTACGCGAGGGGCGCGTGCTTCGGCGTGGCGGTGTTGCGCGACGCGCGCGGCACTGCGAGCCCGAGCTCGCGGCAGCGCTTGCGGAGCGTATTACGGTTGAGCCCGAGCAACCGGGCGGCCCGCAGCTGGTTGCCACCCGTCAGCGCGAGCGCGTGCGCCAGCAGCGGCCGCTCCAGCAACTCGAGGGCCTCGCGATGGAGGCCGCCGGGCCGCACGGCGATGAGGTGGTCGACGAGGCGCGGGATCGTGTCGGCGATGAGCCGCGCCACGGCCCGCAGCTCGTTCGAGCCTCGATCGGAGCGCTCGGCGTTCTCTGCTCCGCTCATCGCGACCTCCTGCGTGTCCTCAAGACGGCGCATCGTCGCGCGCCCCTCTGGGGAGCAAGCCCCGTGCCCGGGCACGGAGGGACGCGACCGTTAACGGGGACGGGAACTTAGCGCGGCCGCCGTCTACGGGCGCTGCCTAGACCGAAAGCACTCACGGTGAGCTTGCCTATTTGGAGGGCACACTCAGACTCCCGCACCCGCCAGCATCCGCCGGACGCCGAGCGGCACCGAGGCCGACGCGACGGTGGGTCCGGTGACGAGGACCGCCGGCGAGGCGAGGCCGGCCGCGCGCGCCTCGTCGGCGATGCCCCCGAGGCGGCCCGAGATCACACGCTCGTCCGGCATGCCCACCCGCTCGATCAGGATGGCCGGCTCGCGTCGATCGCGGCCTCGTGCCGTCAGCGAGGCGGTGATCGCCTCGAGAGAGCCGACCGGCATGTAGAAGACCAGCGTGCCCTCGACTCGCGCAAGGATGTCCCAATCCAGGGCCATGGGTGCGCGTCCGGTGTGGTCGGTGCCCGTCGCGAGGACGAGCATCGAGGCGCGCCCGCGCGCGGTGAGCGAGATCCCCGCGCGCGCCGCCGCCGCGGTGGCCGCCGTGACGCCGGGGATGACCTCGAACGCGACCCCGGCGGATCGGACCGCCTCGATCTCCTCTCCGAGGCGGCCGAAGATCGCAGGGTCCCCGCCCTTCAGGCGCACGACGCGCCCCCGCCGACGCGCCCAGTCCACCAGAAGCCAGTTGATGTGGCCCTGGCCGAGGCACGGACGGCCCGGTGCCTTGCCCACGTCGACGACCGTCGTTCCCGGCGCGATCTCGTCGAGGAGCTCCGGCGGGGCGAGGCGGTCGTGCAGGACGACCTCGGCCTCGCGTAGCCGCCGGAGCCCCTTGAGCGTGATCAGCTCCGGGTCGCCGGGGCCGGCGCCGACGAACGAGACGAGTGACTCACGAACGATGCGACAACGCTCCATGCATCTCCCCACCGAGCGCGACCGCCGTCGGTCTCGGCACATCTCGGGCGGGTGCCGCGCGGTGCGTGACGTGCAGCGCGAGGCCGGTGAGGATCATCCCGCCCACGACGTTGCCCAGGGTGACGGGGATCTGATTCCACAGCCACCAATCGCCCGGCCCGACGCGAGCGCCGAGCAGCATTCCCGCCGGGATCACGAACATGTTCACGACGGAATGCTCGAACCCCTGAGCGAAGAAGGTCATGATCGGAAGCCACATCGCCGCGATCTTCCCGATCGTCGACTGGGACGTCAGTGCCATGACGACGCCGAGCGTGACCATCCAGTTGCAGAGGATCCCTTTACTGAGCGCGATGGCGAGCCCACGTCCTCCGAGTCGCGCGTATCCGAGGGTCTTCGCGTCGGCGACGGAGACGATCTGCTTCGTCATCTCGGAGTCGGGCTGGAGGGTCGCGGTGAACAAGAGCGCATAGAAGGCGCTCCCGATCAGGTTGCCGAGGAACACCCATCCCCAGTTGGCCAGGAGCGCGCGGAGGCTCGTCCGCCCCTCCCGGACGGCCAGCGGAACGAGCGCGAAGTTGCCCGTCACGAGCTCGAGACCAAGGAGCACGATCATGACGAAGCCGACGGGGAAGACCAGCGCGCCGACGAGGCCGACGCGCGTCTGGATCGTCGCGGTGAAGGCCAGCGTCGTTGCGAACCCGAGGAAGGCTCCAGACAAGAACCCACGCACCAGGAGGTCTTGCACGGGCAGCCGGCTCTTCTGCGCGCCGACTTGGACCATCTGCTCTACGACGGCATCCGGCTTCACATAGGGCATGCGTTCACTCCCTCCGTGGTCATGCTGAATGATGGGTCTGGTCCGGTCGCGCCTCGACGGTGAAGCCGCCGGCGTGAGGAACCAGCGCAAAGATCTTCGCCCGCAGAGCCGGGTCGGTCGAGCACGCGCCGGTCTCGAGGTTGAAGCGATATCCGTGCAGGGGGCAAATCACGTCCCCGCCATCGAGAGTCCCGCCGGACAAGGCGCCGCCTTCGTGCGGGCACCGGTTCTGGATCGCGTGGATGCGGTTCTGACAGCGGAAGACGGCGACCTCGACGCCGTGCACCGTCAAGAGCCGACCCGCGCCTTCGGCGAGCGCGTCCGGGCTGATCACGGGCGTCGCCTCGGTGTCCGCCGTCGGCGCGCCCGCAGCCGGTGTCGGAGAGAGCGAGCGGAGCTGGCGCCGGACCTTCTCGGGATCGATGTGGCGTATCAGCCCTTCCAGAACCTGCGGCAGGGCGTCGCACGGGACGTTCTCGAGCAGCTTGATGCCCTGCGTGGCGTGCGAGCCCGAGGATCCTCCCACGAAGACGTCGACCGCGTCCACGGCCTTGCCATCGACCTTCGCCTTGGTTCCGAGCAGACCGATGTCGGCGACGGTGTGATTGCCGCAGCCGGCCGGACACCCGGACCAGTGGACCCTGACGGGCTTCCCGTGGTGCACTTTCGCCTCGAGCGCCCGCGCGACCGCGAGCGCCCGGCTCTTCGTCTCGATCACCGCGAGATTGCAGAATTCGATGCCGGTGCAGCTCACGAGTCCCCGCATGATCTCTGACGGGTCGTATCGGAGAACCTTGAGGAGCGGCTCGGCCGTCAGGTTCCCGACCTTCGCGTCCGGCACGTTGGCGATGATCACGTTCTGGTCCGGCGTGAGACGGACTTCGCCAGTGCCGTAGCTCGAGGCGAGCCTCGCGAGCTCGATGAGCTGGTCTCCCGTGATACGTCCGACCGGGACGAGAAGTCCAACGGAATTCAGCGTGGCCTGCTTCTGGCGGAAGACGCCCACATGGTCGGTGGCCTTCGGCAGGCGTGCGTCCGCGCCGGCCCGCTCGAGCGCGCGTCCCAGACGTGTCTCCAGGACCTCCCGGAACGTGGCTTCCCCCCAGTCCTCGAGCAGGAAGGCGAGCCGGACCTTGTTTCGCGCGTCGCGCGGGCCGTGATCCCGAAAGATGAGCACGACGGCGCTGCACAGCTCGGCCGCCTCCCCAGGGCGGACGAAGACGTCGAGCGGCGCGGCGACGCGATAACCGCCCGAGCCATTCTTGCCGCCCACCAGTACGTTGAAGCCCTCGACGAGCGCGCCCGCGACCGACTTCCTCGCCGGCACGAGAGCGAGGTCCTGGGTCTCGGGGTGGGTGCAGTTCTCGCGGCACCCCGTGATGGTGACGTTGAACTTGCGCGGGAGGTTGGTGTACGCCCTGCTGCCGACGAACGTCTCCGTGAACGCGCGTACCACTGGCGATGCGTCGAGCAGCTCGTTGGGCGTCAACCCGGCGACGGGACAGCCGACGACGTTACGAATGTTGTCCATCCCGGTCTGGAGCGTGAGCAGACCGACCCCGCGCAGCTGGTCCAGGATTGCCGGGACGTCGCCGATCCGGATCCAGCGGAGCTGGACCTGTTGTCGCGTGGTGATGTCGGCGAATCCGCGCCCGCACCGGTCGGTGATCCCGCCGATCGCCGAGAGCTGAACCGCGTTCGTGATCCCGTTCGGAATTCTGATCCGCATCATGAAGTAGCCCGGCGTGTGGCGTCGGAAGAAGACCCCCCACCACTTCAGCCGCTCGAGGTCGCCCTCCTCGATCGCCTCGAACCCAAGCTGGGCGTAGCGTGGGATATCCGCTCCGACGTCGAGCCCGTCCTTCTCGACCTTGATCTGCTCGATCTTGTTCATTCGGTCTCCAAAACAAAAAGGGCGCCGTGCCCGAACGACGAGCACAAGCGCCATCGCTTTTCAGCGCGCGCGTCCTTCATGGACCCGCGCTTGTCGCCGCGTCCGTGCAGGCGGCGTGCCAGCGCATGACGGGCGGCCGAAGCGTCAGATTGGACGTCGAGTTAGCGGCCGACTGCCGCGAACGCGTGCACGCGCGTGCTGCCCAGTTTGCCGGCAGCGGGAGCTTCGCGCTGCCGCTTTATGCAGCAGGCGTCCGCGGCCGAGGCCCGCTTCGATGACCTAGCGGCGGCAGGAGAGGCGCATCCGGTTCGTCGCGACCCAGGCGTAGAACCGCCGCGCGAGTGGGCGGACGCCCGGGAGCGCGAAGAGCGCCGCGAGCCAGCCGAGTCCGCGGATACGCCGGAGCAGCTCCGGCACCGCGTCGGCGCCCGTGAGCACGCGCCCATCGGGCAGGACGAGCTGCATCGCCGTCATGCACGCCTCGTCGGAGATCTTGGGGAAGCGGGCGCGCCGCGGCGCGGAGCGGCACGGCAAGATCTCGAGCGCACCACCCGACATCGCGAGGCGCATGAGCCAGAGCGCGCTCGCCCGACACATCGCGCACTCGCCGTCGTAGATCAGGACGGCGGTTCCTACGGGCGGCGCCCCCATCGCTTGAGCGTCCGGTAGTAGACGACGAAGCCGACCGCCACGGCTGCGGCGACGGCCGCTTGCACGAGCGGCGCCGTGCCGGCACCGCGCGCGTAGAGGCGCAGCTGGAAGACCGCGTAGAAGAGGAAGAACGCGATGCCCGCGCTGATGAGGATCCGGTGAGCGGTGATGAGCCTCACGCGGGCTGCGCGGCCTACGCGCCCACGGCGGCCTGGACGGCGTCGCGCGCGACGTCGACGATCCGCTCGATCTCCGCCTCGGTCACGATCAGCGGCGGGGCGAAGTAGATCGCATCGCCCGGGGCCGGGTGCGGCCCGACCACCGCGCGCGTCCGCGTGACGACGCCGCGCTTCATCATCTCCGCCTGGATGCGCGCCGCCACCTTGCGGTCGGCGGCGAAGTTCTTCTTGGTCGCGCGGTCTTCGACCAGCTCGACGGCCGCCAGGAGGCCCTTGCCGCCGCGGATGTCGCCGGCGTGCGGGTGGTCACGGAACGCGGCCGTGAGCCTGGCGTGCAGACGCTCGCCCATCTTCGCCGCGTTCTCCCAGAGGCGCTCGCGCGTCATGATCTCGAGGTTCTTCACCGCGACCGCGCAGCACGTCGGGTGGGCCGAGTAGGTGTACGCGTGCATCCAGCGGTTCTCGGGCTTCACCGAGTCCATCGCCTGCTTGATCGCCTTGCTGACCATGATTCCGCCGAGCGGCAGGTAGCCCGACGTGACGCCCTTGGCGAACGAGAGGATGTCGGGCTTCACGTTCCAGTGTGCGAGCGCGAACCAGCGTCCCGTCCGGCAGAATCCGGTGATGACCTCGTCGGCGATGAGCAGCACGTTGTGGCGGGTGCAGACCTCGCGCACGCGCGGCCAGTAATCGTCGGTCGGGTAGATGACGCCGCCGCCGCCGTGGATCGGCTCGCCGATGAACGCGGCGACCGTGTCGGGCCCCTCGCGGAGGATCGCCTCCTCCAGCTCGCGCGCCGCCGCCTGGCCCACCGTCTCGCCGGGCTTGGCCCCCTGGAACCGGTACGGGTAGCACGTCTGGATGTGGACGAACCCGGGCACGCGCGGCTCGAACATCTTCCAGTAGGGGCTCATCCCGGTGGCGCTCATCGCCTGAAGCGTGACGCCGTGGTAGGCCTGGTACCGCGCGATGACCTTCACCTTGTCGGGCTTCCCCACCGCCTTCCAGTAGAAGCGCGCCGTCTTGAACGCCGACTCGTTCGCCTCCGCGCCACCCGACGCGAGGAAGACCGCCTGCATGTTGTCGTAGGTGATCTCCATGAGGCGGTCGGCCAGCGTGATCGCCGGAATGTTGGAGGAGCCGACGTAGGCGGTGAAGTACGCGAGCTCCTTCATCTGGGCCGCCGCGGCCTCGGCAAGCTCCGCGCGCCCGTGCCCCACATTGACGTTCCAGAGCCCCGAGAGCCCGTCGATGTACTCGTGGCCGCCGATGTCCCAGACCGTCGCGCCGCGCCCGCGGACGTAGATGACCGGCTCCGCGTTCTCGGAGGGATGGTGGAGCGGATGGATCAGGTGCTCCTGGTCGGCCTTCACGAGCTCGGCGGCGGTCAGCGCCATTCTCCCCTCCTCGAGGTCACGGGTGGTCACCGGCCGGGCGAGCCCGGCGGTAGTCGCCGTGCGGGATCGCGACGGCGCGCTGCTGCGGCCCGCGATACCAGTACACCCACGCCCGCGCGCGCCTCCCGCTCGCGAGCGTCACGGTCGCCGGGCGACGGTCGAAATTGTAACCCTCCTCGCGATCGAGGGCGTGGAGAACTTCCTCAGCGTCGATCCGGTACACCTCGCCGCGCACCGTTCCCTCGCCATCGATCAGACCCGGATACGACCCGAGGTCGAGCAGTCGCCCGCTCACGCGCCCCGCGCCGACGAACGTCGCTGCCCGCGCGAGCACCGGATGCAGCGCATACCCTCTCATCAGTGTTCCGTACGCAAACAGGAGCGGCGGCGGTAGCGTCGGCGTGCGCGAACGGGGGACCGGGAGCCCGTCCGAGACCCGTGGCTTCCGGGCGTCGTCTCCGGCGCGTGGGAGACGGACCCGCCTCGCGCGACGAGTGCTAGCGTGGTCGAGGATGGGTAACTGCTTGGAGCACGGCACCGAGGAAGTCCTTTTCGGGCACGGCCCCCTCGAACTGCACGCGGTCGTTGATGACGACCTTCGGCACACCCATCACCTGGTAGGCGCGCGACAGCTCGGGGAACTCCGTCGCCTCGATCGTGGTTGACCGGACCCTGTCGGAGGCGACCGCCATGTGCTGAGCCAGGCGCACGGCCCGGGGACAGTAGGGTCAGGTCGGCGTCGAGAAGACCTTGATGTCCACGTCGGCGGCGAGTGTCCGGAGCGCGGAGAGCGTCTCCTCGCTCAGCGCCGGCTCTCCGGTCGACACCACGACGATCGAGTCGATGAGATTGCTGAACTCGTAGCCCGAGGGAATGCCGTAGAACCTGATCCCGTCGTCGGCGTCGGCGCCCTCCACGACGATCGCCGGCACCTGGTCGACGCCGTACTTCGCGGCGCGTTCGCGGTCGAGCGCGAGGTTGAGGATCTCCACGGTGATCTTGTCGGAGAGCTCGGCCACCTCGCGGACGAGCGCTTCGTTCTGGCGGCAGAGGTCGCCGGCCAAGAGCTCTTGCGAGAAGACGACGAGCTTCACGGGGCCGGTGAGCTTCTCGAACTCCTTGCGGACGGCGGCGCGGTCGCGCTCGGTCAGGATGGACATGGCGTCATTATACCCGCCTGCTCAAGGTGTAGGCTCCGCGCGGCCGTGCTGCACATGTTGTTGCTCCTACGCTCCTTGCCGTAGAATGCCGTCGGTCATAAGGTCGTAACCCGGAGCGATACGGTTCGAAGGAGCCCACATGAAGCCATTCGTCGTCAACCGGTACGGTCGGATCGTCTTTCCCTTCAACTTTTTCCCGGCGCTGGACTTCTCCGTCTTCCAGACGCTGGACCAGTTCGCCGCCGTGATCAAGCGTGACTTCGAGGAGAAGGCCCCGACCGAGACCGACATCGTCGCCAGAGTCGACGCGCGCGCCTACAACGGGCGCTACGACCTGCTCCGCGACCTCGCGCTGAACCTCTTCTGGGTGAACCGCTATGCGTTGACGATGTACGAGAAGCGGCCGATGCGCTGGCGCGACGTCGCCCGCCAGCGCGACGACCTGTTCCTGCCGATCTTCAAGCCCTGGGAGGGCGGCGAGCTGGCGACCGCGATCGAGGCCGGCTATCGAGGGCTGCCGCCGACGTGGGACGAGGGCACCGAGGACAAGGTCTCGCGCATCCTGCTCGACGTCTTTCGCCACAAGAAGGGCGCGGGCGCCGAGCTGCCGGCCATCAAGCCCACGGTGTCGGAGATCCTCTCGAACCCGCAGAACCTCACCTACCACCTGCTCGCGTACGATGCCGACTACCCGGGCTACGGCTACGACGACATCATCGAGTACGCGCACCCCGTCCCCGAGCTCGAGGCGCTGATGCGCCAGGCGATGGTGCTCCACAACCAGTACCGCTGGGACCGCTCGAAGACGCGGGTGATCGAGGTGGGGAAGCTCCACGACGACGACTTCGTCGTCGTCTTCTATCCGCGGAACGACGACGTCGTGCAGTTCATTCGCCGGGTCAAAGGCGGCCGACGCGTGCAGGCCCGCCGGCCCGCGCCGGCGCCGGCGATGCCGCCCGTCACCCCGTACCCGGCGATCGACGTGCGGCGGCGCTTCGCCGTCATGCCGCGTGTCGAGGCCCTCGCCGTGTACGCGGGCGAGCTCGTTTGCACCAACGACGATCTGATCCGCAACACCGCCTACTGCTGGTCGCCGATGACCGCCAAGGAGATCGAGGAGAAAACCGGCATCGTCGAGCGGCGCTACACCGAGCTCGACCTCGACCACATCGCCCTCATCGCGGCCCAGCGGGCGCTCGCGAAGGCCGGGCGGCGCCCGGAAGAGATTGGCGCGGTGCTCTTCTGCTCGTGCACCTCCGCCAAGATGATGCCGTCGCTGGCCACGTGGCTGTCGGGGCAGCTCGGCATGCTCCAGACGCACGTCTCGTGCGACCTGGTTGCGGCGTGCGCCGGCCTTCCCTACGGTCTCTCCGAGGCCGTGCGCCTGCTCCAGGAGGTCGAGCGCCCCGTGCTCGTCGTGTGCGGCGAGAGGTTCTCGGACAAGATCGGCACCGTAAGAACGTCGCGGATGATCTTCGGCGACGGCGCCGCCGCGCTCGTGGTCGGGCCGGCGCCCGCTGGCGCCCTGCCCGACATCGAGTGGTTCCAGACCTACGCGAGCGGGCCGATGAGCGAGGTGGACTCGATCATCTGGCCGAACCCGGAGTTCGACAACAACATCACCGTCTACGGTCCTGAGGTCAAGGCGTTGGTGAAGCGCTACCTCTCGCAGATGATCGCGGAGCTCGGGGCGCTCCCGCACCCCGACGGGGGAGCCGGGTCGCTCCTGGACGCGATCGAGCTGATCGTCCCCCACCAGGCGAACAAGACGATGGTCCTGCACTACGCCACGGCGGCCGGCGTCCCGGCGGAGCGGCTCTACTTCAATATCGAGAAGGTCGGCAACACCTCCTCGGCCTCCATCCCGCTCGCGATCCACGACGCCGTGCGGGAGGGCGTGATCGACCGGCCCGTGCGTGTCTTCGCGCCCGGCTTCGGCGCGGGCGCCGTCGGCGGCTACGTCGTCATGCGCGTCGATCCGGCGAAGGTCGCCGTAGAGAACTAGGACCAGGCGGCGATGAGCGCCGGGCCGTCGGCACGCAGCGCGCGGGCCAGCGCCTGAGCGAACGACGCCTCGCTGTCGGCGGCCGCCGACGGCACGGCAAAGCGCTGCCCCATGCGGACCAGCTCGGGCGCGTCGGAGCTTCCGTCGGCGATCGCGACGACCACGATCGGCGCGCGGAGGCGGATCGCCGTCGGCAGCTCGGAAAGCGCCGCCAGGAATCCCTCGCCGCCGGTAAAGCACACGGCGCGGCGCTCGGGGTGGACGAGATGAGCCGCGATCGCTGCGGGCAGCGCGAAGCCCGCCGTCGCCGGCCCGTATGAGGCGAGGAACTCCCCGGGAGCGACGGCGTCCCACGCCGCCGCAACGGCGGCGGCGTGAGGTCCGGCGTCGAGGGCCGCGATCGTGCCGGCGGCCGTCGCCTCGCGCGCGAGCCTGGCGATGCGCTCCGGTGTGAGGCGCCCCACCGCGACGCCGGACCGCGGCCGCAGGGGGCGTTTCAGGCGGTCGAGCTCAGCCACGTCCCAGTCGGCGCGCGCGCGGCCGTGGAGACGCGGCGCGAGCTCCGCGATGGCGAGCGCGATCTCGCCCACGACCTGGACGACGGGCCGATACCACTCACCCGTCGCCGGGGACGGCGCGAGGTAGAGCAGCGGCGCCGTCGTCATCCAGGGACTGGGGCTCACCTCGATCGCGTCGAGCCCCAGGGCCACGATCAGGTCCGCGCGGCCGAGGAGCGGCCCCTCGCCGCCGCCCGGCCAGAGGACGCCGTGCATCAGCGGGTGCGGGTCGGGAAGGACCCCCTTCGCTCTGAGCGTCAAGAGCACCGGCGCTGGCAGCGCCTCCGCGAGCGCCCGCAGCCACTGCGCGTCGGTGGCGGAGCGACACTGGAGGCCGGCGATCAGGACCGGGTGCGACGCATTCGCGAGCAGTCGTGCGGCCTCGTCGAGCGCGCGTGGGTCGGGAGGCGGCAGCGGCTCGGGCCGCCACGAGGCGGCCACGGGGACGGCGGAAGCGCCGGCCACCTCGGCGGGCACGTCGAGGTGCACCGGCCCCCGCGGCTCCTGCATCGCGAGCTGCGCGGCGTGGGCGGTCCAGCGCGACGCCGACACCGCGTCCAGGGCGAGGCTCGCCTTGCACCCGTGCACGCTCTCCGGATGGCGATCGGTCACGAGGATCATCGGGGAGCGATCGAGGGTGGCGCGCGCGACGCCGGTCGCCGCCGCGGCGACGCCGGGACCCGGCGCGGCGAGGGCCGCGCCCGGCGCGCTCACGAGGTCGCCCGTCACCGCCGCCATGACGCACGCCGCGGCCTCGTCGTGCGCCAGCACGACGGGCAGCCCACGCCGCCGCGCCGCCTCGACGAGGGGGAGCTGCGCACCACGGCCCGGCACGCCGAAGATCCGCGCCGTCCCGGCACGCTGGAGGCCGTCGACGACCACGTCGGCGACGGTCGTCGCGCTCACGCCTTCGCGAGGCTCTCGAAGACCGGCCGCATCCGGTCGAGTGCTGAGCGCAGGTTCGCCTCGGAGTT
>QHTD01000136.1 GCA_003220675.1 Candidatus Rokuibacteriota bacterium
GATCACCTTTGTCGCCCCGAACTCGACCAGCACCGAGCCCTCGGGGTGGACCAGGAAGTCCCGCGTCACGGTGACGGGGCGAAGCTGGTCGGGCGCGCGGCCGTCGGGGCGGGGCACGGCGCTTACCGCCTCTTCGTCACCAGCGACGGCGCGCGCGCGGCGCGCTTGCGCTGGTCCCAGTTGCGCTTGTACTCGGCGAGGCCGGCGACGATGGCCCGCGCGATCTCGTCCCGGTAGCTCGCATCTTTCAGCCGACGCTCCGCCTTCGGGTTCGTCACGAAGCCGATCTCGATCAGGATCGCGGGCATGGCCGCGCCGCCCAGGACGTACAGCTCCGCCTGCTTGACGCCGCGGTTGCCGATACGGAGCGTCTGTGTCATCGAGTCGTGGACGATCTCCGCGAGCCGCGAGGACTCCGTCTGGAACTCGGACTGCGCGAGATCCCAGAGGATCGTCTTCACGATATCCTTCGTGGCCCCGCCGCGCCCCGGCGGGCCCTCGAGCGGCACGACGCCGTTCTCGAGCGCCGCGACCTGACGCGCCTCGCTATCCGTCGCCTCGGAGGAGAGGAAGTAGGTCTCGACGCCGTCGGCCCTGGTCTGGCGGCCCGCGTTGGCGTGGATCGACACGAACAAGTCGGCGCGCGCGCGGTTGGCGAGGCTCGTGCGGTCCGCCAGCGAGACGAAATAGTCGGCATCGCGCGTGAGGAGCACCCGGACGCCGAGCTGCTCCTCGGCGAGCCTCGCGACACGCCGGGTGACGTCGAGCACGAGCCCCTTCTCCGTGAGGCCGGTCGGCCCCACCGCGCCGGGGTCGTGGCCGCCGTGGCCCGCGTCGAGCACGATCGTCCGGAGCGGCATCAGCTCCTCCTGCCGCGGCCCGGTCTCCGTCGGACGCCCGAACTCGAGGACGAGGCGGTGCGGGTCCGTGAGCGTGCTGGTGCGGGTGGTGCCCGCCGTGCCCTCGAAGACGACGCGCAGGAGCGCGTCCACGCCCGCGCGCTCCAGGCGCACCTCGTCCACGAAGCCGTCGCGGATCTCCGCGGCCTGGGCGCGGGCGGCGAGGCCGATCAGCCGGATCCGCGCTTCCTTCGGGCCCTGCCGCTCGATGCGGTACGCGAGGAGCCCGGAGGTCTCGACGACGACGCGGGTGAACGACGGGTACGAGCGAAAGCGGAGCTCCGCGAGCGTGACCGCGGGCGCCGGAGCCCCGGGCCCTGCCTGAGCGGTGACGACGGCCACGCCGGGAGCGAGCCCCGGGAGCACCCTACCCACGAACGACTCGGGCACCAGCCACACCCCTCGCTTCACGCGCACGGGTGCGTCGAGCACGAGGGGCGTGTCGTTCACGAGGATCTGGGCCCAGTTGCGGGTGAACGTGACGACGTGTCCCGGGACCCTGAGCCGCGCGCGCGTGCCCGCCGGGCTCGCCTCGAGCTCGGCGTCGCCGTGGGCTGCGGCGACTCGCTTGAGCTCGACGTAGGGCCGGCCGTCGTGGGTCACCGTCGGCAGACCGGCGCCCGCCACTCCTGCCGAGATGAGCAGGAGCACCGCCACGGCGACAGCGACGCGCCTCTGGCTCACGGTGAGGCCAATTCTAGCAACGCGAGGCGCGGCGAGCGCTCTTTAAATTCGCCTCACTGAAGGCGAATCCTCGACGGATCCGCCCCGGGCGCGCGCCAGGGAAAACACGAGCAGACCGAGGCCCACCCACACGGCCTCGCGCACCCGGCGCACCAGGCTGAACGAGACCGCCGTCGTCGAGCCGAGGCCGAGCGCGGCGAACGTCACCACGTAGCCGCCCTCGAGAGCGCCCAGGCTCGCCGGGATCAGGAACGTCGCGAAGCGGACCGCGGTGCCGAACGCCTCGATCACCGTCGCGGTCGTCAGCGAGACGGGGGATCCGAGGAAGCGCAGCACGAGCCAGGCCTCGATCGAGCCGAGCAGCCAGGCGGCCAGGTGGAACGTGAGCGACAGGGCGAGCCGCCAGGGGGCGGTCCGATAGAAGCGCGCGACCACGTCGTCGATGCGGCCGAGCGCGTCGGCGTGCCCGGGGTCGAGCCCGAGCTGGGCGAGGAGCCGCCCACCCCACGCGAGCATGCCGCGCGTCTGCGCGATGACGAAGCCTGCGAGCGCGACGGTCTCGATCGCGAGAAGCCAGAGCATCCCGTAGAGCAGGGGCGACCCTGGCAGCGTGCTGGTCCAGGCCAGCGCGATGCCGAGCACCAGGAAGAGGCCCTGCGCGATCGTGATCGTGGTCTTCGCGACGATCACCGAGGGCACGCTCGCGTCGAGCGGCACTCGGCCGCGGAGGAGCCAGGCCTTCACGGCCTCGCCGCCGAGCGCCGCCGTCGGCGTCACGAGGTTGAAGGCCTCCCCCGCGAGACGGACCTCGAGGAGGGTGCGGAAGGCGACGGCGTCGCGCAGGAACGCGAACTGCCACCCGAGCGTGTCGAACACCATGACGAGCGCGACCGGGAAGCAGAGCACGATCGCGAGCCGCCACGAGAGCTGGACGATCGAGGCGAGGATCGCCGCCGGGTCGTTCGTCGCCACGAGGACGGCGAACAGGGCCACGCCCACGACGAGCAGGACCTCGCGGAGGTGGCGCAGGTCAGCTCTCCCGGTAGAAGAGCAGCAGGACGCCGACCGCGGCGAGCGCGCCGGACCAGAGCCATCGGGGCACCCACGCCTCGGGCGAGGGCAGCCGGAGCTCGAGCCAGCGGCCCCAGCCGACGAGCATCCCGAGGAGGCCGAGCGGCGCGTGCGTCACCTCCATCAAGAACTCTTCCTTGAGGTTCAAGCCAGCGTGCGAATGCGTGAGGAGGAGGCCGCTGCCGACGGCGCAGAGGAGCGGAAAGACGAGCGCCGCGCGCCGGGAGCGCAAGCGACCCGTGCGGACCATCCACTCGAAGAACGCGAAGGCGACGACCAGCAGGACGAACACGCGGTGCTGCAGCACCTCGGGGTAGGCCATGCTCTCCCAGAACCCCAGGGGCCCGAGCGGCCACGCGCCGGGGTCGTTGCGGATCAGCAGGAAGCCGGCGAGCCCCAGGAAGATCAGCGGCCAGTGGCGCGCCCAGCGCGCTCGGCCGGTCGCGTACAGGATTGCGAGAAGCCCCATCGCGAGCACGAACAGCCCTGCGACGTTGTGGTTGAACTCGGACCACGCGCGGTCCGCGGCGGTCCGCGGGGCGTCGCGATCGTCGACCGGCATCTCCGTGATCGCCGGCGACGAGAGAGTCGGCCACCGGGGCGTGAACCGCGTGCCGACCTCGGCGAGCGTCGCGCGGTCCGCGGCCACGTCGACCGCAGGCGGCAGCGAGGTCAGCGACGCCGCGACGAAGAGGGCCGTGACGCCGAGCCCGACCTCGACCTCCACGAACCGCCGCAGGCGCGGGGGGCCGACGTCCGACGCGGCCGGCAGCCGGCGCACCGCGAGGAAGTTCATCCCGCCCAGGGTGAGGAGCCCGGCGAGGATCCCCACCTTGGTGAGGACCATCATGCCGTACGACGTGCCGAGCAGCGCGTGGACGCCGCCGACGTACGAGAGCGTGAGCGCGAGCCCGGCGACGACGAGGACTGCGACGGCCGTGAGCGCGAGCGCCGAAAAGCGCTTGAGCAGGAGCGCCGGCCAGGCGTGCACGCCCCGCCCGAGCGCCGTCAGGACGAGGTGGCCCAGGCCGCCGATCCACGCCGCCGCTGCGACCTGGTGCAGTCCATCGAGCGTCAGCAGGAGGCCGCGCGGCCCGAGCCGCGCCGCCGCGTGGCTCGTCCACGCCGTGCTCATCGCGAGCGCCAGCGCCCACCCGAGAAGCGCGACCCATCCCAGCCCGGTGCCCGCCGCACGGCGGACGCGGAGACAACCGACGACGAGCCCGACGCAGGCGAGGACGCGGGCGGCGGCGGCGCGGACGTACGTCGAGGCGACGAGCTCGCGGACGGGCCAGCCGCCGCCACCCACCAGGGCGCCGAGCTGGACGGCAAGCGCGAGGAGCTGCGCCCCGCCAAGGACCGCCGCGCCCGCCGCGGAGGCCGCGAGGCTCCGGCCGAGCGGCGACGCCAGCGCCGGGCGCGCGCGCACCGCGGGGCGTAGCACCAGCAGCGCGAACAGGACGCCGCCGATGGCCATCGCCTGGCCGCACAGCGCCACCCCGCGGAGCAGGACGTCCACGAAGCCGGCCACGGCGCTTCAGGCCCGGCGTCGCGCGGCGCCGACCCACAGGAGGAGCCCGAGGAAGATCGGCGTGCCGACGGAGGCGAGGATCAGGAACACGTCGGCCCGGCCGAAGGCCGACAGAACGATCACCAGGTAGATGAAGTCTCGATGGGCGAAGGCCTCGGTCAGGCGATCGGTCCTCGAGGCGCCCGCGCCCGGCACGACGTCGAGGGTCGTCCGCCGGAAGACGCACGCCGCCGATCCGAGCCCGCTCGCGATCGTCACGGCCCCGAGGGCGAGCGGCCACGCCGCTCCGGTGGCGAGACTGCACCCCGCGGCGATGCACCCGAACACGGCGACGTGGACGAAGTTGTCGCCCCAGAAATCGAGGATGGCGCCGCGGCGCGACTCGATGAACTTGAGTCGCGCCAGCTCGCCGTCGCAGCCGTCGAGGATCGAGTGGGCCAGGAAGAGAAGCGCCCCGACGAGCTGGGACGCCGGTGACACCGACAGGAAGAACAGGGCGCCCACGAGCCCGACGGCGACGCTCCCCAGCGTCATCGCGTTGGGCGTGACGCGCGTGGCGACGAGCCGCCGCGTCAGCGCCAGCGAGATCCGCCGCTCGAAATGACGCGACATGAAGCCCTCTCGCTGTTTGACGAGACCACGGAGGAGCCAGTCTTCCGCGCGCCCCACGTCCCTGGGCGCCGTCAAGGCGAATCGGCCCGACGCCTCGAAGGCACCGGCGAGCTGCGCAAACCCACTGCGGAGCTCGCCGAGCAGCTCCCCGGCGCTCCGGTAGCGCGACGCACTCGCCAGGAGGCGGGCCGGGTCCGCGGTCTCGATCACCGCGGTCAGCGACGGATCGACGTAGAGCGTCTCCGGCCGGAGCTCCGCCTCCAGGAGCGAACGGAGCCAGCGCGCCTGGGGGACGACGTTCGCTGGAAGGATCACGATGCGGCGCGCCGCGCGTGGCGTGTCCGGCTCGTCGGCGCTGAGCGTGCTGGTGCGGGTTCCCGCGAGCAGATCCTCGGCGCCGGCGAGCGCCTTGTGCACTCGGATGTCCGCAAACCCTGCGCGCGCGCCCGCCAGGACGATTCGGCGCAGCAGCGGCAGCCCCGCCACGACCGTCCGCGGCGGCACGCGCTCGGCCACGCCCGGCTCGGGCGGGACGACGAGGAGCAGCCCCTCCGTCAGCCCGACACCCCTGTGAGCGCGACGCCGCGGCCGCCCGCGAGGCTCGAGGTGCGCGCGGAGTGCTCCAGCGCGGCGCAGAGCGACGCCTCGTCGAGGTTGGCGCCGCGCGGCGCCTGGCCGGTCACCTCGGCGAGGAACTGGTCCGCCACCGCCTCGAACCAGTCGGGATGGTACCCGCCGCCGGACAGCGCGGGTGGGCAGAGCCAGCGGCTGGTGGAGTCGCCTCCGCGGGTGAGCACGAGCGTGTCGTCCTGGAGCTCGATCATGCCGTCGGCGCCCGTCACCGCAGCCCAGTTGCGCCGCTCGTCGGCGGCCCACGTGAGGAGGATCTCGGCGGTCGCGTGCGCGTAGGCGAGCCGCACGGTCGCTGTGTCCTCCACCGACCAGCGCGTGTGCCGCCGCGTCTCGAGCCGTGCGCTCACCGACTGCGGCGCCTCGCCGATCCAGCCCTGAACGACGTAGAAGACGTGCCAGCCGTGATCGGCCAGGACGCCCCCGCCGGCGATCAGAGGATCGAACCGCCAGTTCTCCTCGTCGCCGTCATTCGTCACCGCCGGGCGGGTGCGCAGCGTGTGCCAGTCGACGCGCGTCACGCGCCCGATCGCGCCCTCGCGGACGAGCGCCGCCGTCCGCCGGACGATCGGGGCGTGATGCCAGTTGTGGACCGTGTGCAGGACGCGTCCCATCCGGCCCGCCAGGGCTCGCAGCGCGCCGAGATCGTCGAGCGAGTGGACCAGCGGCTTCTCGCAGAGGACGTGGAGGCCCCGCTCGAGCGCGCGCCGGATGAGCGGCGCGTGACTGGACGGCGGCGTCGCGATGTCCACGAAGTCCAGACGGGCGTCGGCCAGGAGCTCTTCGGACGAGTCGTACCAGCGCGCGCCAGGCAGGTGCGTCTCGAGCGCGGCCCGCTCCCGTGCTCGCGGACGACGGCGTCCAGCGCCTCGTCCAGGATTGCGAGCCCGGCCAGTGCCTGCTCTTCGCGGATCACGAGCGGCGGGTTGATCCGGATCGAGGGCGAGTACGTCATCGCGACCAGGCCGCGCCGCAGGCACTCCTGGTACAGCGCCTGGGTGACGGTCTTCGGGAGCGGCTCCTTCGACGTCCGGTCACGGACGAGCTCGATGCCGAGCATCAGCCCGCGGCCGCGCACCTCACCGACGCACCGGTACTTCTCCTTCAGCGCCTCGAGGCGTGTGAGCATGACCTTGCCGACGCGCTCGGCGTTGGTGACGAGGTCCTCCTTGAGGATGATCTCGAGCGCGGCAAGCCCCGCGGCGGCGGCGAGCGGGTTGCCCCCGTAGCTCGAGGAGCTGGCGCTCGGGTTGGACCACGGCTTGCTGGCCGTGATCGCGTCCGTGGAGATCACGCCGGAGAGCGGGAATCCGCCGCCCATGCCCTTGCCGACCGTCATGATGTCCGGGACCACGCCGTCGTGCTCCGCGGCCCACATCGCGCCGGTTCGGCCGAACCCCGTCAGCATCTCGTCCACGATCAGCAGCGCGCCGTGCTCGCGCGCGATCGCCTGGACCGCTCGGACGAACCCCTCGGGCGGCACCACGTTGCCGGCGGTGCCCTGAACGGGCTCGACGATGATCGCGCCGACCTCGCCGGCGGTCTGGTAGCGAATGACGTCGCGCACAAACTCGGCGCACGCGATGCCGCAGTCCGGGTAGCGGAGCTTGAGCGGGCAGCGGTAGCAGTCGGCGTACGGCGACAGGTATCGACCCGGCGTGAACGGCCCCAGGTGATGCTTGAACTCGCTCCCGACGAGACCGAGCACACCACCAGTCTTGCCGTGAAACCCGCCCCAGAAGCCGACGACCTCCGCCTTGCCCGTGGCGGCCTTGGCCAACCGCAAGGCTGCCTCGACCGCCTCCGCGCCGCCGGAGAACATCTGGATGCGCGTCAGACCCGCCGGCGTGACGGAGGCGAGCAGCTCGAGGAACTTGGCCCGCGTCTCGGTGGTGAAGCTGCCAAACGTCAGCCGCTCGACCTGCCGCTTCAGGGCCTCCACGTAGTGCGGGTGGCAGTGGCCGACGCTCCCGACCGCGATCCCGGCGATGAAGTCGATGTACTCGTTGCCGTCCTCGTCGATGAGGGTCGAGCCCGTGCCGCGGGCCATCGCGAGCCCGGCCATGAGGGCGAAGGACTGACTCCCTGGCGCGACGTGGCGCCGCTCCTGCGCCACGATGTGCTGCGAGCGCGGACCGACTTCATGACGCTCGGTCATTGTACCGGGGCCCGCGAGCTCATCGAGCGGGGTCCAGGAAGCGGAGCGCCAGGTGGGCGGCGATGCGCTCCGCCGCCTCGTCGCGGTAGAGCGCGAAGCTCGGCCAGGCGTTCACGTCCAGCAGCACGGGCGCGCCCGACGGCGGAACGATCACGTCCCCGCCGTACACCTCGAGGCCGAGCGCCACCGCCGCGCCGCGCACGAGTCGCGCGAGGCGCCCCTCGTCGAACGGATGGCCGGCCAGGCGCTGGTCCTTGTGGTAGAACCAGCAGAACCACGGCGGCGCGCCGTGCGGCCCGCCGGCGCCGACGCCGTAGAACTTCACGAGGTCGCCGTCCACGTGCGGCTGGAGGACCGCGCGGGGGATTCCGCGGGCCGCGAGCCCCTCGAGCGCCTGGTGCACGGCGTCGGCCGTGGACGCGAAGACGACGTCGCCGCCCCGGGTGTTGTGGACGTCGGCGCGTTTCACCCACACGGGCCGCGCCCCCTCGACGCGCCGGTCCCGCGTGGACACGACGCGGCTCTCGACGAACGGCACGTTCGCCTCCGCGAACGCCTCGAGCATCCGCTCACGATAGGTATTCAGGACCGCCTGCGGGGTGTTCACGTGCGGCACGCCGCTCGCCTCGAGCGCGCGGAGCTTCCCGAGCACCTCGACGCGCTCGCACATGAGGAAGACGAAGCGCGGCCGGGCGTCGTCCACGCCGTTGACGTCGTCCGGAGTCTTGAGGATCACCTGGAGCCCCCGCGCCTCGAGATGCTTGCCCGTCAGACGCAGGATCTCGGCGTCGTCCGACTCCCGCCCCGGCGAATGCGCGACTTCCCTGAAGACGCCCCAGCAGGTCGAGCTCTCCACGCGTGCCCTCCTCGAAAGAGCTATGATACCCGCCCCGCCAAGGCCAGCGCTTCGGCAATCGCGACATCGCCGGCCCGGTCGACGTCCACGACGGTTTCGACGACCTCGCCGAAGAGCGGCTCCCCTGCCTGGCAGAGCCAGCCCAGGAACTCGCGCAGTCGCCCGAGCTCCGCCGGCGCCACCCGGGTCCGCACGCGCTCCGACACGAGGTACATCCCGGCCGTCACGAGGTCGCCCGACGCCCCGCCCAGACCGATGATGCGCCCACCGGCGTCGACGTCTACACGCAGCGGGTTCTCGTCGGCGACGAGCGGCGTCACGGCGAGCACGGTCGCCTCCACGGGCCGCCGCGACGCGGCCTCGACGAAGCGCACGAAGTCGGCCTCGCGGCACCACGCGTCCACCGTCGAGACGAGCATCCGGCCCCCGGGCCGCCAGGCCGTGACTTCGCGGAAGCTCGCGAGCGACGACCGCGTCGTTTTCACGATGAACTCCAGGTCGAGGTCGGCGAAGCGCGATCTCGACCAATCCGCAACCGCCTGCTCCGCTTCGTTGACGATGACGACAAGCGACGCGACCCCGGCGGCGCGGAAGTTCCGGATCACCGACTCGATCAGCGGCACGCCCGCGATGGGCACCATCGGCTTTGGCACCGTGAAACCCGCCTGGCGCAGCCGGCTGCCCTCGCCCGCCGCGATGATGCCGCCCCGGAGCGGCGGCGCGCTCACTGGAGGAGCGCCTCGAGGTCCTTCAGCGAGTGGATCACCCGGTCGCCTCGGCAGCAGGGATCCTGGGCCGGGGCCGTCGCGCTGACCAGCCAGATGTGGCGCATCCCGACCGCGCGCGCCCCGGCCATGTCGCGCGAGGGCGAGTCACCGACGAACGTCGCGTCGGCGGGCCCGAGCCCGAGCGCGTCGAGCGCGTGGAGGAAAATGCGCGGCTCCGGCTTCGCACAGCCGACGTGCGCCGAGTCGACAAGGACGCTGAAGAGCGGGCGGATCCCCGCGTCGTCGCACACGCGCGCGAGGTTGCCGTAGAAGTTGGACACGATCCCGAGCCGGGCGTGGCGCGCGAGGCGCCTGAGCAGGGGCGTGTTGTCGCCGAGGTGCCCCAGCGCGTCGTCGACGAAGCGCCGGGCGATGCGCGCCGTCATCCGCCGGTCGTCGAGCCCGAGGGCCTCCGCCACGGCGACGACGAGGCGCGCCACGGTGGCGTCGAAAGAGGTCGTCGGTGGGATCGTCCCGACGAGCGCGTCGTCGGCCGCGTGGAAGCGCGGGTCGAAGCGCTCGCGCTCGACGGCGACGCCCTCGTCACGGAAGAGCCGGTACACGCGCTCTTTCCAGGCGAGCCCGTCGGCGTCGAGCGTTCCGCCGAAGTCGAACAGCACCGCGGTGCTCGAGTTCGCGTCCATCGTGGGCGTACGAGTGACTGGGTTGGTGGAGGCGGTGGGAATCGAACCCACGTCCGGAAACCCTCAGCCGCAGGCGTCTACGTCGATAGCCGATCGACTCTACGGCGTCTCGTCCCTCGGCACTCCGGTCGGCAGGATCGCCGTGGGACCAGCCTCAATTGTCTCGCCCCTCCCCTGAGGCCAGGTTCGGAGCCAGCCAGCAGTGTATGGCGCCCGTTCCCGATCCCTGATGGCTCGGACCGGCGGGCGCTGACGGGTGTTAGGCCGCCAGAGCTAGCTGGTTGTCGGCAGCTATACCGTTCTCTCTATTTAACGAGGGGAGAGAAACCTCGAGACGCAGCCTGGGCCTCACTGATCCCCGTCGAAACCTGTCGCCCCCTCCTCTGCAGACCGCGGGGCTCACCACTCGCCCCGCCGGCCGGCTCGCGCGGCCTTGTCCATCTCGCGCCGGACCTCGCGCTCCCGAATGGCCGCCCGCTTGTCGTGAAGCTTCCGGCCGCGCGCCAGGCCGAGCTCGACCTTCGCGCGACCGCCCCTAAAGTATAGACGAAGGGGCACGAGGGTCAATCCTCGCTCCGCGGTCTTGCCGACGAGCCGGGTGATCTCGCGCCGGCGCAGGAGGAGCTTTCGGTCGCGCTCCGGGTCGTGGTTGGCATCGCTGCCGTGGCTGTAGGGGCTGATGTGGCACCCGACGAGCCAGGCCTCCTCGTTGCGCATCGTCGCGTAGGAGTCCTTGAAGGTCACCTGCCCGGCGCGGAGGGATTTCACCTCGGTCCCGCGCAGCACGAGGCCGGCCTCGACGGTCTCAAGGACCTCGTAGTCGTGCCGGGCGCGCCGGTTCGTCGCGACGGTGCGGTCACTCGCGCGGGCGCTCGCTTGACTTGGCATGCTCGGACGGTATTATGACTGACGCTGCTCGGGCCGAAGTGGCGGAATTGGCAGACGCGCATGATTCAGGGTCATGTGCCCGCAAGGGTGTCGGGGTTCGAGTCCCCGCTTCGGCACCAAAGAAAATCAGATAGTTGCCGCGGTACCCTCACGAGTCGCTACTTCATCAACGACGCTTTGTGCTGACGGCCGGGGAGTTCGC
>QHTD01000137.1 GCA_003220675.1 Candidatus Rokuibacteriota bacterium
CGGTCGGCGGGGCCAGCCTGGGGAATCTCCTGGCGGGTCTGCTCCCGGTGGCGTTCGGCTCGCTCCTCGGGCTCGGGCCCGAGCACGCTGGGGCCCTGCGGGCGAGCCTCTTCTGCGTCCTTCCCGTGATGCTGCTCTCGGCGCTCCCGATCTACCTGATCGACGAACGGTGGCAGCCGATCGACATCGGACGCTGGTGGAAGAGCCTCGAGAGCGTCGGGACGATCGGCATGCTCGCGCTGATCGAGGGTGGTGCGGGGCTCGCGCTCGGGATGACCGCGCCCTTCTTCAACGTTTTCTTCGCCCGGGAGCTTCACGCGTCGACCACCGTGATCGGAGTCGTCTTCGGCGTCGCGTCGATCCTCACCGCGTTCGCGACGCTGCTGGCCCCGCTCGTCGTCCGGCGGCTCGGCCGCGTCCGCACCGTGGCATTTCTGAAGTTGCTCGGCGTGCCGTTTCTCGTGCTGATCGGCCTCGCCCCCGGCGTCGTGACAGGGGCGATCGTCTACGTCCTCGCCATCATCCTCATCGGCGGCGCGTTCCCCAACAAGGCGCTGACCGACCCGATCTACAGCCTCTTCTCGATGGAGGTCGTCAAGGAGCGCGAGCGGGGCACGACGAACGGCATCATGCACGCCTTCAGCGAGTTCCCGATGGGCGTGGGCGCGTGGATCGCCGGTCCCTTCATGGCTGCCGGCACCTGGGCGATGCCGTACTATCTGGCGGGCGCGGTCTATGCGCTGACCTTCCTCGCCTTCTACGCGTACTTCTCACGATTCGAGTCGGCCCGCACCGTCGCGGCGGAGTCCGCCTCCGCTTGACGGCGGTCGGACTGCCGCGGAGCGTGGCGGCGACGAGCCGCCACGCCCGGCGTCAAGTGGCTTGTCGGCCGAGCGTTGAATCGACCACGGCCAGGGGACTCTTGCCCTGCACGTAAGCGACCTCCCGGACGCCCAGCATGCTCCCGAGCTGTTCGACAGGGACCTTCAGCGGCCCAGGAGACGGCGCCGCACCGGGCGCAGGCTGGGGAAAGGCGGTCGAGCGGGCCGTGTGGAAGCTGATGGTGCCTTCCACCTTTTGCATGATCTGGTGGATGTGACCATTCAGGACCGTGACCGACCCGAACCGACGGAGATACCCGAGCGCCTGCTCGCCGTCCTGCGTGGTCCAACCCCACTGCGGATAGACGGCCCACAGCGGGATGTGCGTGAACACCACGATGGGCGTGCTGGTCGAGAGCCCGTCCAGATCCTTCTCGAGCCACTCGAGCTGGTCCTCCCCGAGCGCGCCGACGCCGCCCGCCTTGAAGGTCAGGACGTTCACGAGCCCCACGAAGTGGACGCCCTTGTAGTCGAAGCTCTGCCAGCCCTGGCCCACCGTCCCCCTGCCGTACCGGGCCAGGTATTCCTTGCCGCCGTCGGCGAAGACGTCGTGCTCGCCCGGGACGTAGAACACTCGGCCGACCCTGACGCTCTTGAGCGCCTCGGCGAGCGTGTCGAAGGCGCCGGGTTTCTGACCGTGAGTCAGATCTCCGGTGTGCAGCACGAGCTCGGGCGCGGGCCGCAACGCGTTGACGCGGTCGATGGCCTGCTGCAGGCTTCCCAGCACGTTCTTGTTGGCCTCGCCGTTGAATCCGATGTGGGTGTCGCTGATCTGGACGAAGCTGAAGTCGCCGCCAACCGAAGGCGTCTCGGCGGCCTCTGCGAGGTCGCGCGACGAGAGCACGCCTCCGCTCAGCACCCAGACGAGGCCGCTGCCCGCCCACGCCATGCACTCTAGAAACCCACGTCGATCGATGTCGTTCGACATTGTCCTGATCCTTTCTGTCACTCGATCTGTCACTGGACGATGATGGTGGCGGTCATGCGCGGATGAAGGGCACAGAAGTAGGTATAGGTGCCCGCTTCGGCGAAGCGCTGGAAGAACGTCTCGTCGTGTTCGAGGCCGGGCGACGCGAAGCGTCCTGCCGAGGCCGTCACGGTGTGGAGCTCGTCGTCATGATTGATCCATGTCACCGTGGTGCCCGTCCGCACCGTGAGCGTCGCCGGTTGATACGCGAAGTCCTTGATCTCGACCCGCGCTTGGGGCGCTCCGCCGCCGTCCGATGGCCCTGCGACGGAGGCATACGCGCCAATCAACACCAGGGCGAGAAGCACACTCCCCATGAGCAATAGTCGATGACCTCTCGTGCCTGCTCTCATCTCTTCCTCCTCCCACCCGTGCCAACGCCCGACGCTCGAGATCGTTCCGTTGGAACGATTTGACGGGTGAGGCGTTACGAAAGGTGAGAGTTCGGTGAGCGACGGCAATGGGTATTATCGGGATGGTATGGCGCAGGAAGCCGAGCCAACCGGGACCTCGCCGCTTCCACGGGAAGCCTTGGCGTATGCCGACAGCCTGCACAACCTGGCGCGTTACCTCACGGGCGACGCGACCGACGCGGAGGACCTCGTGCAGGAGACTTACGCGCGCGCACTCCAGGGGGCCGCGCAGTTCAGGCCGGGCACCAATCTCAAAGCGTGGCTGTTCAGGATCCTCCGGAACACGTTCATTTCCCTCTACCGCCGCCAGCGGAAGAACCCGACCGTTGGCGGGCTCGACGTGGTCGACCAGCTTGCGAACGGCTCCGCCGAGGAAGGCTGGTTCATGAACGACATCGAGCTGGACCGCCTGCAGCGGGTGGTCGCAGAGGAAATCGAGGCTGCCCTGCTGGCCCTCGCCGAGGACGCGCGAACCGTGATCTTGCTCGATCTCGAAGGTCTGACGGAGACCGAGGTGGCCGACGTCCTCGGCTGTCCGGTGGGCACGGTGAAATCACGGCTCTCTCGGGCCAGGGCGGCGCTGAGGGTGCGACTCAAGGATTACGCGAGGTGACCGACGGGATGGAGTGCCAGGAGGCCCGACCCCTTCTTCTCGACTACCAGCGGGGCCAGCTCACGCCCGCGCGGCATGACGAGGTCCGCGCTCATCTCGAGCGCTGTGCCCGCTGTGCGCGTGAGGAGGCAGCCGAGCGCGCGCTGACCAATCTCGTCGAGCGCAACCTGCCCCAGTATCCCGCGCCGCTCGCTCTCAAGCGACGCCTCGCGGCCCACTGGCCGGCGCCCGGCGTCGCCCGCCACTCCTGGTGGAGCGGGTGGCGGCGCGCGCTCGCGCCCGCGGTCGCCCTTGCCGCCGTGCTGGTCGCGGGCGTTTCCCTGCTCGATATCGAGCGGGTGATCTGGCGCCCGTCCGATGCTCCCGGCGCGCTGGTCACCGAGGCAGTCAACGATCACCTGCGGCTTCTCCAGAGCGAGCATCCGTTGGAGATTGAGAGCGGCGGGATCCATCAGGTCAAGCCCTGGTTCGCTGGCCGCCTGGACTTCGCGCCGATCGTCGGATTCGAGGGCGATGCGGACTTCCCGCTGCGCGGCGGGGCCGTGGGCTACTTCCTCGATCGCAAGGCCGCGGTCTTCGTCTACAGCCGCCGCCTGCATTCGGTCTCGCTCTTCGTCTTCCGTGCCGATGGGCTCCCGTGGCCGACGCGCGGCCTGCAACGGATCGGCGGCGTTGACGCGTCCGTGAAGGTCGCGCGGGGGTTCAGTGTGATTCTCTGGCGGTCAGGGGAGTTGGGCTACGCGTTGGTCTCGGATCTCGGTTCACGGGAGCTCGTGGAGTTGGCGTCGAAGTTCTAGAAGTTCTCCAGCGCTTCTTGACCGGAAGCCCTTCGCGTCGTTGACCATCATTAGGGCTTGACTTTGCCCGAGGGCGGAGCTACTGCTGCGGCCAATCCGGGTCGATCAATCGGGATAGCCGGCGTCGGGATGATGCGGGCTCAAAGGGGGGTGGGACGAGCGAAGGTGGGACTCGCGAGTGTGTCAATGAGGGCTCTGACCGTCGGTTCGATCGGGAGGTGAGGCATGGAGTTCAATGTCTTCGAGTACTTCAAGGGATATAAACGGACCACCCCTGGCCCGATGACCCCCGAAGAGCAGGGGACATCGTACTTCCTCGCGGGCCACATGGGCGAGCGGATCAGCGAGCACGTGGACGTCTATGCCGCCAAAGCCGGGCTGTCGCGTCGCAATTTCCTCGGGACGGCTTCCGGGTTCGCGGCCGCCATGCTGGCGGTAAACGAGATCACCGGCATGAAGTTTTTCGACGTCACCAAGGCCGAGGCGGCCGACCCCGCCGCGGCGAAGGAAATCAAGGTCGCGCGGAAGCCGGGGGCCGACTTCATCGTCGACGCCCACACCCACATCTGCTGGCGAAAGGACGGTTATATCCCGGGCGTGAACACGAGCGAGCGGGGGATGTGGTTCGTCCAGCTCCTCGATGACCTCGGCAAGGCGATGGGGCTTCCGAACGGGACCAAGGATATGACCGTCGAGAACTTCGGCAAGCTGATCCTCGAGGGGAGCGATACCAGCGTCGCGATCTTCAATCCCTTCGGGTTCCGGGAGGACTACGGCGGCAAGGACATGATCCCGATCGAGGAGCAGGCGGAGGTCAAGCAGCGCTGGCCGGATCGGACCGTCATGCTCGGCGGCGGCCTGACGCCCAATCAGGGGCTCCGCGAGACGCTGGACCGAATGCAGATGTTCGTGGAGACGTACAAGATCTCCGGGCTGAAGCTCTACACGTTCGACTCGACCCCCCAGCGCGGGTGGTGGTTCGACGACCAGAAGAAGGCGTACCCGATGTGGGAGAAGGCCCGCAAGCTCGGGATCAAGAACATCGGCTGTCACAAGGGCATCCCGTTCGGCCAGTTCATGGCGCGGTACGCGCATGCGGAGGACTTCGACGCGGTCTGCGACGACTTCCCCGACTTGAACTTCATCGCGTACCACTCGGGGTGGCCGTACCACGCGGAGCTGGCTGCCTTGAAAGGATTCAAGCCGCAGCGGAAGAACATGTACTGCGAGGTCGGGTCGACGTTCGCGGCGACGGTGACGAGCCGCCCGCTCGAGTGCGCGCACGTGCTCGGGACGCTGCTCCGCGACCTCGGGCCCGACTACGTGATGTGGGGGACCGACTCGGCGCTCTGGGGCAACCCGCAGTGGCAGATCGATGCGTTTCGGAAGTTCCAGATCCCCGAGCAGCTCGTCGAGGGTCACGGGTACCCCCAGCTGACCACTGAGATCAAGGCGAAGGTCTTCGGGCAGAACGCCGCCCGCATCTGGAATCTCAAGAGCACGGCCAGCGCGCCGCCCGCGGAGACGCCTCGGATCGTGGCGGTGTAGCTCGCGCCGTACCGGGTGGCCGGCGTCGAGCCGGCCACCCGCTTCTCGCGCGAGAGGAGGAACGCGATGCCCATCTACGAGTACGAATGCGCGCCCTGCCTCGTCATCTACGAGGTGAGGCAAGGGATGAGCGACCCGCCCCTCGCGACGTGTCCACGATGCAAGGAGCCGGTGGCCCGGATCATGTCTGCACCGAACGTCAACCGGTACAACTTCTCGAGCCCGACCGAGGCGAAGTACGCGAAGGTGACTCCTCGGGAGGAGATAGCGAAGGAGCGGGAGCTTCAGAAGGTGTACGAGCGGATCTGGCTTCCGCCGCCGGTCAAGCACAACCCCTGGGACGAGTAGGACCGTCACAGTCCTGGCCGATTGGGAGGGCACACCATGGCGAGGGAGAGGTTCGCGGTCGCCGACTCCGACATGCACGTGATCGAGCCGGCCGATCTCTGGATCAACTACATCGAGCCGCAGTTCAAGGCGCGGGCCCCGGTGGGACTGACCGAGGTGCCGCGCGACGTGGCGATCGAGTGGGAAGGCAAGCGCATCCC
>QHTD01000138.1 GCA_003220675.1 Candidatus Rokuibacteriota bacterium
ACCGGATCGTCCGCAGCGACGGGAGCTGGGGGCACTACGCGTTCGGCCACGAGATGAAGACGCTCTTGCTCACGCTCGAGCGCGCGACGCCGGTGCTCGTCGGATCCACGACGACGCGAATCGTCTGCCGGCGCGGCTGCGCTCACGACCAGCGCGTCGCCGAGCAGCATCGCGTCGTCTTCGCCTCGCTGGCCGACGCCCGGAGCGTCGGTTACCGTCCCTGCCGCGTGTGCCGACCGGCCCGGGTCGCGTGACCGGCCGCGTGATAGGATGCCGGCGATGACGGCTCGCGGCTCGCTCGTCTCGCTCGCCGCCGTCCTGCTCCTCGTCGGCGACCCACGGCTCGCCGCCGCCCAGTACCCGATCTTCGACGCGCACATCCACTACAGCCGTCCCGACTGGGACGCGTACCCGCCGGAGCGGGCGCTGGCGATCCTCGCCCAGGCGGGCGTGCGTCGCGCGATCGTCTCGAGCACGCCGGACGACGGCACGCTCAGGCTCTACGAGCGCGCGCCGAGCGTGATCGTGCCGTTCCTCCGGCCGTACCGCACGCGCGACGACATGGGCAGCTGGCACGAGGACACGGGCGTCGCCGCGTACGTGGAAGATCGGCTCAAGCGGGGCGTCTACCGCGGCATCGGCGAGTTCCACCTGGATGCCACTGCGGTGGACGCGCCCGTCGTCCGACGGATCGCCGAGCTGGCGGCCGAACGTGACCTCTTCCTGCACGCCCACGTGGACGCCGAAACGATCGAGAAGCTCCTCGGACGCTACCCGAAAGTCCGCTTCCTCTGGGCCCACGCGGGCATGTCGGCCGACGCGGAGACCGTCGGCCGCCTGCTCGACCGCTTCCCGAAGCTCTGGGTGGAGCTGGCGCTACGTGGCGACGTCGCGCCAGGCGGCAGGATCCATCCCGAGTGGCGCGCGCGCCTCCTGCGCCACCCGGATCGCTTCATGGTCGGGACCGACACGTGGGTGACGTCGCGCTGGGAGATCGTCGGGTCCTCCATGCGCGACGTCCAGCAGTGGCTCTCAGAGCTCCCGGTGGAGGTGGCCGAGCAGATCGCCCGGAAGAACGGCGCGCGGCTCTTCCCGGTGCCCTAGCGCCGCAGGCCCTCGACGAGGCGGCGGTCCGAGTCGTAGCGGAGGCGGCGGAGCGCCTCGTCGGGTTCGAGCCACGCGACCTCGTCCACCTCCTGGTCGTGGTCGCCGACCTTCTCGATCGGCCGCATGAGGAACCAGCGGACCGTCTTCTTGATCCGCCGCCCGTCGCGCTGGAACCAGTACGTCACCGCGTCCAGCTCGCGCACGACCTCGCACCGATAGCCGGTCTCCTCGCGCACCTCGCGCAGCGCCGCGTCCGCGCTCGACTCGCCGGGGTCGAGCGTCCCCTTCGGTAGCGTCCACACGGGTTGGTAGCGAAGGTCGCGCGCGCGGATCAGCAGCACCCAGCCGCGCTCGTCCACCACCAGCCCGCCCGCCGAGAACTGCAGCACCGGCTGCGTCCGGCTCTCCGCCATACGCCCATGATACGATGCGACGCGAGATCCGATTCGAAGGAGAACGGACGCGCTCGACCTCCTCGCGCACTTCCCGGGGGGTGCGACGCCGCGCCCCGAGCAGGCGCGCCTGCTCGTCGCCGTCGCGGACACGATCGCCGAGGCTCTCGACGATCCGACAGCCCCGCGCGTGTTCCTCGTCCAGGCGCCGCCGGGCGTCGGGAAGAGCCACATCGCGATGACGCTCGCGCGGTGGAGCGGCGACGCCTACCTGCTGACCTCGCAGAAGGTGCTTCAAGATCAGTACGAGCGCGAGTTCGGCGCCGAGCTCCAGATCGTGAAGGGGCGCGACAACTACGCGTGCGACCACTACCCCACGGCGCGCGTACCGACCTCGCGCGGCGCCTGCCGCCGGCCGCGCGGCCCGCTCTGCCAATGCCCGTACGCGCGCGCCAGGACGGCGGCCCTCGAGGGGCCGATCTTCTGCACCAACACCGCCTACTTCGCCACGCTCCGTCACTGGCACGCCGAGCGGCTGCGGCGGCGCCGACTCCTGGTCGTCGACGAGGCGCACAACCTCGAGGCGCAGCTCGCCTCCGTCTTCACCGCCGGCTTCTCGCCGGAGCAGATGCGCGCGTGGTTCGGCGCCCCGCTGCCGCGCCTGACCTCAGCCGACGACTACCGCCCGCTGCTGGCCGAGCACCTCGACCGGCTCGAGGGACGGCTCGCGGCGACCCGGCGCGAGCTGGAGGCGCTGCGTCCGCCCGAGAGCGCGGCCGACGTCTTCCTCCGCATCCCGCCGTCCCGCGCCGAGCAGGAGTTGATCGCCCAGCGCGACGATCTGGAGGCGGCGCTGGCTCGCGTCCACTTCTTCCTCGACGCCGAGGACTCGGAGTGGATCGTGCGGTACCCGCCCGACGCGCCCGCGACGCTCGAGCTCGTGCCCCTGACGGTCGCCGCGATGGTCCGGGAGCTCTTCGCCGAGTCCGCGGAGCTGGTCGTGCTCTCCTCCGCGCACCTCGGCCCGAGGCGCGCGGTGGCGGAGTGCTTCGGCCTCGACGAGGGCGGCGTGCGCGCCTTCGCGGGCGCCTCCCCCTTCCCCGTCGAGCAGCGCCGCATCGTGTACCGTCCGGTGGGTGCGCTCTCGCGCGCGAGCCTCGCCGCGCTCGAGCCCGCGCTCTTCGCGGCGGTCGCCCTGATCCTCGCCGAGCACCCCGCGGAGAAAGGACTGATTCACGCGCCGTCCTACGCCGCGGGCGAGCGTCTCGTCAGGGACCTTGCGGCGCGCGCACCAGCCCACGCGCGCCGCCTCATCTGGGTGGAGTCGACGGAGGCGAAGGCGCGCGCCCTCGACGCGCACCGTGCCTCGCCGGCCGCGACCGTCCTCGTTTCGCCGTCGCTGCGCGAAGGCGTGGACCTACCGGACGATTTCCTGCGCTTCCAGATCGTGACGAAGATGCCGTTCCCTGACCTCGGCGATCCGTGGACCGCGGCGCGTCGCGAACGGGATCCCCGCTGGTACGCGCTCGAGACCGCGAAGGCCCTCGTGCAGGCGTATGGGCGCTCGTGCCGCCACGCCGACGACCACGGCGTCACCTACGTCCTCGACGCGCAATTCGAGCGCTTCCTGACCCGCTATCGCGTGCTTCTGCCCGAGTGGTTCCTAGACGCCGCCGAGCCGGCGCTCCGCGCGAGGTACTCCGAGAACTGGGCGCTATAAGCTCTGACAGTGGGCGGCGGCCGACCGCCCGGCGATCCGGCCGAACACGGCGCCCGCCATGAGCCCGGCGCCGCCCGGGTAGTTGTGGTAGAAGAGCCCGCCCACGAGCTCGCCGGCCGCGAAGAGCCCGGGAATCGGCCGCTGCTCGGTGTCCACGACTTGCGCCGACTCGGTGATGCGCAGGCCGCCGAACGTGAAGGTGATGCCGGTCGTGACGGCGTAGCCGACGTAAGGCGGCGCGTCGAGCGGCAGCGCCCAGTTCGACTTGGGCGGCGCGAGCCCGCGCGTGCCCTTGCCGTCCTTGATGGCCGGATTGAACGTGCCGGGCTGCACGGCGGCGTTGAACGCCGTGACCGTGCGGACCAACCCCTCGACGTCGATGTCGAGCTTGCGCGCCAGGCCCTCGAGCGTCGGGGCCTCGGCCTTCGTGACCTCGCGGATCCGGTACTCCTCCCGCAGGAGGTGCAGGACCTTCGCGTCGAAGATCTGGAACGCGGCGCGCCGCGGCTGCTCGATGATCGCGCGCCCGTACTTCACGTACGTGTAGTTGCGGAAATCGGCGCCCTCGTCGACGAAGCGCTCGCCGCAAGCATTCACGATGATCCCCAGTGGGTACGAATGCTTCTGAAAATTGTCGCCGACCTTCCGGTCGCCGTGCCATGGGGCGTTGAGGTCCCACGCCACCGCGTGGCAGCCGCTCCAGTGGCCCCACGGTAGGGCGCCGACCTCGAGCGCCATCCGGATCGCGTCACCGGTGTTGTAGGGCGTCCCGCGAACGCGGGCGAGGTCCCAGTTGCGGCCGAGGTAGCGCGTCCGCATCTCGGGGTTCGCCTCGAAGCCGCCGGCCGCGAGCACGACGGCGCGCGCCGGGATCGTCTCCGTCCCCGCCGGCGTCCGCACGACGACGCCGGTCACCGCCCCACGCTCGTCGGTCACCAGACGCGTCGCCTTCGTCTCGAAGCGCACGTCGATCCCCGCACGGGCGGCCGCCTGGTACTCCATGTCGATGAGGCCGGGTCCCCCACCGACCGCCTCGAGGACGAGCCCTCCCCAGAACCGGAACCGCCCGCCGACCTTGTAGGCCTGCCGGCCGAACATCGGAATCCAGCGCACGCCCCGGTCGCGCATCCACCGTACGGTCGGCTGGGACGTGCGCACGAGCAGCATCGCCAGGTCAGGGTCGGCGCACTCCTCGGTGACCCGCATGAGGTCGTCGTAGAACATCTCCTCGGTGTAGGGATCGACCTCCATCGACGCCTTCTCGTCGTCGGAGAGATCGCCGACGAGCTCGCACAGCTCCTCGAAGCTCTTGAAGGCGAACCGGAAGCCTCCCGCTGTGAAGAAGCCGTTTCCGCCGCGCCAGGCCTCGGGCGCCTTCTCGACGACGAGCACGCGCGCGCCCGCCTCGCGCGCCGAGAGCGCGGCGCACATCGCGGCGTTGCCGCCACCCACCACGACGACGTCGTACGTCGCGGGCACGGCCGCGCGCTAACCGATGATCTCGCTGATCTGGATCTGCGGCTGGATGTTCGTGTAGTTCGGGACGTCGGCCATGATCTCCTTGCCGTGCTCGCCCATCCCCTTCTGGAAATCGGCGAGCGCGTTGAAGTAGAGGTGGCCGGCGGTGACGTAGGGCGCCGGCGCGCCGGGCGCGCCACCGGCGACACCCTTGTCGACCTCGGTCCGAACGAGGCCGTACTTGCCGAGCCGCTGGCGGACCAGCGCCATGTGCTTCCGGACGTAGTAGTCGTGGTCGAACTTCTTGCCCTCACCGGCGGGGTACAGGACGGTGATGCGGACCATGGGAACCTCCTCACGCGGGAATTCCGATCCAGGGAGTGGCAGTGTACTACGGAATGCGGCGGAGCATCGCGATCAGCACCTCGCGGCTCTCGCCCGCCGTCCGGACCTCGCGCGGGAACGCGATCCGCACGCTGTGGAGACGATCGCCCTGACGCAGGCGCAGCTTGAAGCCGAGGCGGTCGACGGCGACCATCGTCGCCTCGTTGGCCTCCTCACCCGCGTAGAAGCGCGCGTAGGCCACGAGCGCGTCGGCGTGGTCCCGGTTCATGTGCTCCATGACGCCGGCCGCCGCGTCGACGAGTGGATCGGGCTCGGCCGCGAAGTAGTCCGGCGCGGACACCCAGTCCATCGCCGCGAAGCCGCCGACGAAGTACAGGTCCACCACCTCGAACCGCCAGAACGCGAAGTCCTCGAAGTCCACCCAGTAGGCGGCGCGCT
>QHTD01000139.1 GCA_003220675.1 Candidatus Rokuibacteriota bacterium
CCCATCAGCGTGAGGCGCGCGCGGGCGAGCGGATCGCCCGATTCTTGTCGCTCGGGGCCCAAGCCGGGCTGCGTCACGAGGAGGCTCGCGCGCGGATCGGCCTGGAGGTTCTGGGTGTGCATCGCCATCGAGCTGATCAGGAAGAGCGGCCGCCCCGCGCCATCGAGCGCGTACGGCATGACCGACGCGAACGGGTGGCCCGGATGCCGGCGCGAGAGCGTCGCGAGCGTCCCGACGCGGGGCGGGGCGTGACGGTTGACCACGGCTCACCGGGCCTGCTGGATCGCGAGGCGACGGAAGTCGGTGTCGGGCCAGCGCTTCATCCGAGCATTTTCCTGAGCGTCGCGTCCACCGACTGCGGCGTCGCGAGACGCTTACCGTTGGCGGTTGAATGCGAGCGCGCCATCAGGCGGATTCTCTCGGCTCCAGCCTGGCCGGTTCCTCGAGGATCTCGAGCAAGGCGGTAGCACAATACACCCGGTCGCGCTTCGATTCGTTGACCTGTCTCAGCACTCCCTCGGCTTGAAGTCGCTCGATGGCTCTCTGCGCCGTCGTGAAAGCGACTCTCAGCCGCTTTTCCACGCGCCGGATCGTGCAGTACGGATTCTCAGCGACCAGGTCGAGTAGCGGAAGCGCGATCCGTGACGAGCCTGCGAGCGCGGTCTTCCAACGCGCGAGAAGCGTGTTGATGCGCTCGGCTCGATTCAGCGCGTCCTCGGATTGCCGCGCCACCCCGTTGAGGAAGTACACGAGCCACTCCTCCCATTCGCTCTTCGCGTGGACGCTTTGCAGCCGGTCGTAGTAGTCGCCCCGGGTCGCTTCGAAGAACGCGCTCAGGTAGAGAAGGGGCGTCGGTAGCACGTCGCGCTCCACCAGGAACAGTGTGATGAGGAGCCGCCCCACGCGGCCGTTGCCGTCGAGGAAGGGATGGATCGCCTCGAATTGGATGTGCATCAGGGCTGCCTGGACGAGCACTGGCAGTGACTGGTCGTGGAGAAACTTCTCCCAGGCGCTGAGACACTCGACGAGCACTTCGGGCGGGGGCGGGACGTATATTGCGTTCTCGAGCGTGCGGCCTGGCGGTCCGATCCAGTTTTGCGTCTTCCTGAATTCCCCAGGGGTCGCATGGCCGCCACGCACGCCGGTCATCAGCTTCGTGTGAAGCTCCCGCGTCAGCCGAAGCGA
>QHTD01000140.1:0-7609 GCA_003220675.1 Candidatus Rokuibacteriota bacterium
ATCGGCCACATGACGTTCTTCACCGGGCCGGCGGCGGTGCTGGGCGAGCCCATGTTCAAGGGTCAGCAGCTGGCGGCCGAGGAGATCAACGCGGCGGGCGGCCTCCTGGGCAGGCGGAAGATCGAGCTCCTCAAGGCGGACGAGGCTGCGGGCACCGACGCCAACGTCAAGGAGCTACGCCGGCTGAAGCTGTCGGAGAAGATCGACTTCTTCTGCGGCATCACCTCGAGCGGCAACACGCCGGCGCTCGGCCCGGTCGCGGAGGAGCTAAAGACCCTCACGATCTTCGTCGATGGCTGCACGGACTTCCTCTGGGACAAGGCGGTGCCTAACCCGCACTACATCTTCCGGATCACCAACATGCAGTCGGCCGACGGCGTCACGTGCGCGGTTGCAGTCGCACAGACCTGGCCGAAGATTAAGAAGATCGCCCACATCCATCCCGACTACTCGTACGGGCGGAACGCCTTTGACCACTTCGGCATCGTCATGAAGAAGCTCTTACCGCAGACCGAGGTGGTCTCGGAAGGCTGGCCGAAGCTCGGCACGACGGACTTCAGCTCGCACATCACCAAGACGATCGCGTCGAAGCCCGACCTGATCGTCGCCTCGGTGTGGGGCGGCGACTACGTCGCGATGTACAAGCAGGCGCTCCGCTACGGCATGTTCAAGAAGGCAAAGTTCGCGAGCATGATCGCGTTCGGCGTCGCGCCGCACGCGATCGGCAAGGACCACCCGGAGGGCGTCATCGCCGGGGTGCACTCGAACTACCACTTCACCTATCCGGGCGGCGACCGCTGGCCGTACAACAAGAGCTTCGTCGAGAAGTACCACGCGCGCTTCAACGAGTACCCGAACTTCCAGGCCGAGGGCGCGTACACGGCGACGTACATGCTCAAGACCGCGATCGAGAAGGCAAACAGGCTCGTCGGTGGCTGGCCCGACGACGAGGCCATCATCGCGATGCTGGAAGGCCAGATGATCGCTGGGCCCGCGGGCTACGTCTACATCCGGCCCGACAACCACCAGGGCTACAAGGACGCGGTGACGGGCTTCAGCAAGAACGTGCCGGAGTATCCGTTCCCGATCCTCGACCCGGCGCGGATCATCACGATCCCGATTCGGAACATCACGGCGCCTCCGGGCTGGCCCAAGGGGGAGCCGACCTCCACGTTCACCTGGATCGACAAGACCTGGCCGGTCGTCCAGGTTTAGGCATAACGACGGGGGCGGGGAGGCAAAGCCCCCGCCCCCGTCGCTTCTCTCAGCCTTGAACGCCCCGCGCGGCCTCGCTGTTCTGGTGTGCGTCGCTGTCCTGCTGGCATCGGGCGAGGCTCAGGCGGGGCACGAGATCCCGTTCTATCCGTCGTTCTATCCTCAAGAGATCAAGCTGGTGGTTGTCGAGCCGGCGGCGGCGCCGCGCCTGCTCGAGAGGAACGCGATTCACGCCTACGTGGGCCCGCTCGGCAGCGCCAAGCCGGCGCATACCGCTCGGGTCGAGTCTCTCCAGTCCTTTGTCGTCTTGACGTTCAACCGGGCGAACCCGACGCTCGCCGACCCGGCCCAACGCTGCGCTGCGGCGGCGCGCCTCCTTCCCACGCTCGCGGCGTCCAAGGGCGACTACACGTTCAATCCATACCCGGTGACGCCGTACCACGAGGACTACCTCGACCACTTCGACCTCGTCGAGGCGGCAAAGAGGAGGGTGGAGGAGACGCGCGGTGGCGGTCCTGTGCTTCGCGTTCGCGTCAAGGGCCGGCTGGCGGAGATCCTCGGCGGCTCGGGGTGGCGTCCGGCCGACGGCGAGTGGGACGCGGCGCTCGAGGAGATCGAGCTCCGCGATCTCTTGGCCCAGGCGGCGACGCAGCTCGACGGCTGGACGGGGCCGCCGTGGGTGAGGGCGGGCTGGTTCCAGGCGCACGTCGTCTTCGCGCGCGGCGTGTCCGAGGCCAGCGCACGCAGCGCGATCGAGGAGGCGTTCGCTCGCCGTCTCCGCGGCGGCTTCACGAGCGCCGCCGAGCGCGTCAACCTCGAGCGCCGCCTCGTCTCGCTCCTCACGCGCGGCTGTGACCGCGTCGCCGTCGGATACACGGTCCGACGCGAGGCGATCAACGACGACTACTCGGAAGGCGTGGAAAACATCGGCTGGGACGCTCAGGCCGGCCTGAACTCCGCGGTCTTCCTCAGAACCGTCAAGCTGAAAGACTTCCCCTGGAACGGGTGGCTCCGTCTCGGCGTCGCGTCCCGGCCGGCGGCGGCGTGGAATCCGATCGCTGGCTTCGGTGACGAGGTCGGCCGCTTGGTCTGGGCTGCGCTCGGCGATCCGGCGCTGCTCCCGGCGCCGTACGGCGGCGGCTGGATTCCCAACCGGGTGCGGACGCTGCCGCCGTCCGGCGCCGCGGGAGGTGAGGTCGAGGTACCGCGCGACGCGCTCGTGCCCGATCCAGCCACCGGGGCGCTCCGTCCCGCCGCATCCGCGCTGACCGCGCAGCAGAAGGTCACGTACCGCCTCATGCTGTCGAAGTTCCACGACGGGACCAAGATGACGGTCGCCGACGCCGTCTATCCGTTTGCGTTCGCCTACCGGTGGAGCGCCAGGGACTCGGAGATCGACCGCGCCACGAGCGTGCTGCGGGAGTGGCTGGCCGCGGTCCGCGTGGTGAAGCTCGACTCGGAGATCAAAGACTTCGGCGAGCTCCAGATCGTGTACGAGATCCCGCAGATCGAGGTCTACCTGAAGCACGCGGCCGAGCCCGGCGTCGCCCCAGCGATCGCGCCGCCCTGGAGCGTCGTGCCCTGGCAGCTCGTCACCCTGATGGAGGAGATGGTGACGCGCCGGCTCGCCGCCTTCTCGGAGACGGAAGCGAAGCGGCGCGGGGTGCCCTGGCTCGATCTGGCGCGCGATCCGAAGGTGAAGAAGACGCTCGCGTCGCTCCTGGACGAGCTCGAGCGCCGGGCGTTCGTCCCCGAAGCGCTGCGCGGGCTGGTGACCGTCGAGCAGGCGAAGCTGCGCTGGGCCGCGCTCCGGCGCTTCGGGAGGCAGCACGGCCACCTCCTGGTGACGAGTGGGCCGTACCAGCTTGTGAGATGGTCGGCGGACTCCGTGGTCCTCGGCGTCTTCCGGGACCTCTCCTATCCGAACACCGTCGGCTCGTTCGACGGCTACGCCCTGCCGCTCCGCGCATGGGTGACGAACGCCGAGCGCAAGGGCGACAGGCTCGAGCTCCGGGCCGACGCCGAAACGGTTTCAAAGTTCGAGCGTTCGTATAAGATCGTGCGGGCGCCCGGCGCGAGCCTCCCCCCGAGATCCACGATCAGCCGGCCGCCGTCCAGCACCTCGGAGGTCCCGGCAGCGACGACCTCGTCGCCTGCCCCGACGACCGCGTAGTGCGCCACGAGCGTGTCGCGCGACTTCTCGCCAGTCGGCTCGAGGCGGAACGGCGCCCGCACGATCTTATACGAACGCTCGAACTTTGAAACCGTTTCGGCGTCGGCCCGGAGCTCGAGCCTGTCGCCCTTGCGCTCGGCGTTCGTCACCCATGCGCGGAGCGGCAGGGCGTAGCCGTCGAACGAGCCGACGGGCGAGAAGTCGCGCGACACGCTCGTGGCGCACTACGCGGTCGTCGGGGCAGGCGACGAGGTCGTCGCTGCCGGGACCTCCGAGGTGCTGGACGGCGGCCGGCTGATCGTGGATCTCGGGGGGAGGCTCGCGCCGGGCGCCTACCGCGTGCTGCTGGCCCTGGCGCTCAACGGCAACCTCGTGAACCCGGAGGTGAAGGTGATCCCGTACCGCGTGGCCGAGTGATGGAAGTCCTCCTCATCCACCTCGTCAACGCGCTGCTCTACGCGTCGGTCCTGTTCCTGATCGCCGGCGGCCTCAGCCTCATCTACGGTGTCATGCGGATCGTGAATCTCGCTCACGGCAACCTCTACGCGTTCGGCGCGTACGTCACCGCGTGGGCGATCGGAGGCGTCGCCGCCGGCGCGCCGAGCTCGCTTTTGCTCGTGCTCCTGCCCGCGGGCGCGTTCGCCGCGGCTGTGCTCGGCGCGGCGCTGGAGCCGACGCTCCTCCGGCCGTTCTACAAGCGCGCCGAGGAGTACCAGCTCCTCGTCACCTTCGGGCTCTTGATGATCCTCGAGGACCTCCTGCGCTTCATCTGGGGGCCGTACCCGCTCTCCGCCAGCGAGCTCTTCGAGAACTTCGGCAGCCTCACGATCGGCGACTCGCTCTACCCGACCTACAACTTCCTGGTGATCGGCGTGGGGATCGTGGCGGCGGTCTTCCTGTGGGCGTTCATCTACAAGACCAGGTTCGGCGTCGTGCTGCGGGCGACCTCGCAGAACATGCGCATGGCCTCGGCCCTCGGGGTCAACGTGAACCGGGTCTACGTGCAGGCCTTCACACTCGGCTGCTTCATGGCGGGGCTCGGCGGCGCGATCGTCGTGCCGGGCCAGTCGGCCGTGCTCGGCATGGGGGTGGACGCGCTCGTGCTCGCCTTCATCGTCGTCGTGATCGGCGGGCTCGGCAGCCTCGAGGGCGCGCTGGTGGGGGCGCTCATCGTCGGCGTCGTGCGCGAGGCCGGCATCGCGTGGTTCCCGGAGATCGAGCTGGCCGTGCTCTACCTCGCCGCGGCGATCGTGCTGCTGGTCCGGCCCGCCGGGCTCTTCGGGCGGCCGTGAGTACGCCGGCCGTCGCGGCGTCCGCGATCGCGCGCGAGGCCGGATCGCTCCGTCACGTCTTCCGCTGGGCCCTGCCGGTCGCCGTGATCCTGCTCGTCGTGCCGTGGATCGTCCCGCAGTACACGGCGATCCTGCTCACGTACGGGCTCATCATGGCGATCGGGGCGCTCGGCTTCAACCTGCTCCTCGGATACACGGGACTCCTCTCGTTCGGCCACTCCGCGTATTTCGGGGTGGGCGCCTACGTCGTCGCGCTGATGGTCAAGTACCTCAGGGTCGGCTCGATGGAGCTGTTCCTTCTCGGGGCGATCGTCGGCTCGGTCATCGTCACCGCGGTGTTCGGGTTCGTGTGTGTACGGTACACGCGCATCTTCTTCGGCATCCTGACGCTCGCGCTCTCGCAGGTGCTCTGGTCGCTCGCGTTCAAGTTCTTCTGGGTGACCGGCGGCACCGACGGCCTCAGGGTGCCGACGCCGTCGCTCCTGGCGGGGCTCGCCACGGGCACGGGGGACAAGACCGACTTCATGTCGCACGCGTACTACTACTACGTGCTCGTCATCTTCTTCGCCTGCGTCGTCCTCATGTGGGTGATCGTGAACTCGCCCTTCGGCAAGGCGCTCCAGGCGATCCGCGACAACGAGACGCGTGCGGAGTTCGTCGGCGTCCAGATCTGGCGCTACCGCTTCGTGGCGTTCCTGGTGTCGGGCGTGTTCACGGGGCTCGCGGGCGCGCTCTGGGTGCCGCTGAATGGGCTCACGACGCCCGACATCATGCACTGGACCTTCTCGGGCGAGATCGTGTTCATGACCGTGCTCGGCGGCTTCCGGTCGTTCGCGGGCCCCATCGTCGGCGCGATCGTGTTCAACTACCTCAAGACCTACGCCGTCGGGTACACGGTGTACTGGCAACTCCTCCTCGGGGCCGTGCTGGTGGCGCTCGTGGTCTCGCTGCCCACCGGGATCGTCGGGACCGCGGAGCGGCTCGCCGCGCGCTGGAAGAAGGGAGGCTGACGTGAGCCTCCTCGTCACCAAGGAGCTCGTCAAGTACTTCGGCGACACCCACGCCGTGGACCACGTGAACTTCACCGTCAAGCACCGGGAGGTGCTCGCGCTGATCGGCTCGAACGGCGCCGGCAAGACGACGCTCGTGAACCTGATCAGCGGCCTGTTCCCGCCCGACGGCGGGCAGATCCTGTTCCGCGACCGGGACGTGACCCACGAGTCCGTGCACGGGCGCATCGAGGCCGGCATCGCGCGGAGCTTTCAGCTCGTCAACCTGTTCGACCAGCTCAGCGCGCTCGATAACATCGCGCTCACGATCTTCTCGCGCGATCACAAAACCAAGAAGCTCGTCTCCCTCGCGAGCGCCGACGGCGCCGTCTGGGACGAGGCCTACGAGGTGCTGCGCCTGTTCGGTCTGGACGCGAAGGCCCGGATGCTCGCGGGCGGCGTGTCGCAGGGCGAGCGCAAGCTCCTCGACGTCGCGGTCGCCTACGCGCTCAAGCCGAAGCTCCTCTTCCTCGACGAGCCGACGAGCGGTGTGAGCACGCGCGAGAAGGCGCCGATCATGGACACGGTCACCTCCGTGGTCCGCTCCATGGGGATCTCCGCCGCGATCATCGAGCACGACATGGACGTCGTCTTCAACTACTCGGACCGGATCGTCGCCATGCACCAGGGGACCATCCTCGCCGACGGCACACCGGACGAGATCCGGCGCAACGAGGCCGTGCGGACCACGCTCATCGGCACGGCGGACGCCCACTGATGCCGGGAATGATGCTCGAGCTCGAGCGGATCGACACCTTCCGCGGGCCGGCGCAGATCCTGCGCGGTGTCTCGCTCGCCGTCCAGCACGGCGAGGCTGTCTGCCTCGTCGGCCGCAACGGCGCCGGGAAGACGACGACGATCGACAGCATCATGGGGCTCCTCCCGGTGCGCGCCGGGAAGGTCGCGTTCCAGGGGCGCGACATCACGCGCCTGCCCGCGCACCAGCGGGCGCTCCTCGGCATCGGCTACGCGCCGGAGGACGCCGGCATCTTCCCCGACCTGACCGTGGAGGAGAACTTCCAGATCACCTCCTGGCTGGCGCGGCCCGGCGGCGCCGGGGGCGCCCCGGCGCCGGCGGGCAACGGCTACGAGCGCATCTTCTCGATCTTCCCCGAGGTGAGAGAGTTCCTGACGCGACGGGGACTCCATCTCTCCGGGGGCCAGAAGAAGATGGTCGCGATCAGCCGCGCGATAGCGCTGTCGCCCTCTGTCCTGCTCCTCGACGAGCCGTTCGAGGGCCTGGCGCCCGTCGTCGTGACGCGTTTTATCGAGGCCGTCAAGGCGATCAAGGCCCTGGGCATCTCCGTGCTGATCGCCGAGTCCAACCTCGTCAACGCCACGCGCGTCGCCGACCGCCTCTACGCGATCGACCGGGGCGAGATCATCTTCCGCGGCCAACCTAATGAAGTTTTCCAGAACGAGGACGTCATGAAGACGATCCGCGGCTAGTCCTCACTGGACAGTCTGGTCCTCAAGCTCGTCCTGACGCCCGCCCTCATCGGAGCGGCCAGCGTCGCCGGTCGCCGCTGGGGGCAGGGAGTGGGCGGCTGGTTCGTCGGGCTCCCGCTCACGTCTGGCCCAATCGTCTTCTTCCTCGCGCTCGACCATGGCGCAGCGTTCGCACGGGCCGCGGCCGTCGGCGCGCTCGCCGGCGCCATCGCCGAGGCCGCCTTCGCTCTCGCCTACGGGTGGCTCGCCTCACGCGCTCATTGGCGTGTGGCCCTCGGGTCGGGCTGCCTCGCGTTCGGCGCGGCGACCGTCGCGCTCCAGCACGTCGCCCTCACGCTCGTCTGGCTCTTCCCGGCCGCGATCCTGGCGCTCGCGTTGGCGTTCCGCCTGATGCCGCGAGGGGCGCGACCCCCTGGCGGAGCGCGGCTCCC
>QHTD01000140.1:7625-9491 GCA_003220675.1 Candidatus Rokuibacteriota bacterium
GTTCTTCGTCGTTCTCAGTGGACTGATCGAGCGCGTCGGAGTGGCGCCGGCCTTCGCCGCCGCCGGCGCCATGGCCCTCCTGGTCCAGGCCGCCTCCCTCGCGCTGATCGTCGGCAAGACCTAGGACGTCGGGTTCTCGTCCGCCCGCTGTTTGCTGCTATCATCGTCGCGAATGATCGTCCTCGGGATCAGCGAGACCCACTGCGCGACGGCGGCCGTGCTGCGCGACGGCGCCATCGTCGGCTGCGCGTCCGAGGAACGGTTCTCGCGGCTGAAGAACGACGCCGGCTACCCGCGCCTCGCGATCGACGCGCTCCTGCGCGAGCTCACGCTCGCCCCATCCGCGATCGATCGAGTCGTCCTCGCCGGCACCCGGATTCCGTCCTATGACTGGATGAACCGCGTGATGCGCGATCCCGAGTACGTGCGGCAATACTACGCCGTGCGGCTCGACGCGCCCCGGCGCGGGCTCGGCGGCCGCGCCCGGAAGCTTGGCGCCAAGCTCGGCGTCCTCGATCCGGCGCCCGGCAAGGCCCCGCTGCCGGAGCGGGAGCGGCGCGCCGCAGTGACGACGCACCTCGGGATCGATGGCGACAAGGTGAGCATCGTCGATCACCACACCTGCCACGCCGCCGCCGCCTACTTCGGCTCGCCCTTCGCCGGCGCGCCGGCGCTGGTGCTCACCAACGACAACTCGGGTGACGGCCTCTGCGCCACCGCCTCGAGCGCCCACGGCACTCTCCTGGAGCGGCGCGAGGCGACGCCGAGCGGGCCCGGGTCGCTCGGCTCCTTCTACACGCTCGTGACGCTGCTCCTCGGCATGAAGCCCGGCGAGCACGAGTACAAGGTGATGGGGCTCGCGCCGTACGCGACGGCCGGGCCGACGGCGCGCGCCACGGCGGCGCTCCGCACCGTCTTCGACTTCGTGGAGGCGCAGCCCTGTCGGTTCGAGTGGAAGAAGCGCGGCCCGCTTTACCGGGCCGTGCTCGAGGCGACGCTCGGCATGCGGTTCGACTGGATCGCCGGCGGCGCCCAGCGGATCCTCGAAGAGTCGCTCCTCGGCTGGGCGCGGCTCATGCGCGAGCGCCACGGCGGCGAGCGCCTGGCGCTCGGCGGCGGTGTCTTCATGAACGTCAAGGCGAACATGCTGCTCGCCGACGAGCCGTGGGCGGCGGACCTCTTCGTCTTCCCGTCGTGCGGCGACGAGTCCAACGCGGTGGGCGCCGCGTACCTCGGCTACGTCGACCTGTGCGCACGGCAGGGGATCGCTCCCGCGCCCAGGCCCTTTGGCCCCGCGTACCTCGGGCCCGGGATCGACGACGCCGAGGTCGAGGCGGCGATGCGTCGGCGCGACCTCGCCGCCCGCCACCGAGTGAGCGAGCCGGCACGGATGGAGGAGAGGATCGCCGAGCTGCTCGCGTCGGACGGGGTCGTCGCGCGCTGCGCCGGGCGCATGGAATTCGGCGCGCGGGCGCTCGGCAACCGCTCGATCCTCGCGAACCCGTCGGACCACCGCGTGGTCCCTCTGATCAACCGGATGATCAAGAACCGCGACTTCTGGATGCCGTTCGCGCCCTCGGTGCTGCGCGAGCGCGAGGCCGACTACCTGGTCAACCCGAAAGGGCTCGCCTCCCCCTACATGATGCTCGCGTTCCCGACCAACCCGAAGCGGCGCGACGAGATCGTCGCCGCGATTCATCCCCACGATTCGACGGCGCGCGCTCACATCGTGGACGAGGCCTGGAACCCGCCCTACTACCGGGTGCTCCGCGAGTTCGAGGCGCGCACCGGCATCGGCGCCGTGCTCAACACGTCGTTCAACCTTCACGGCGAGCCGCTCGTCGCTTCGCCCGAGGACGCCGTGGA
>QHTD01000140.1:9743-12270 GCA_003220675.1 Candidatus Rokuibacteriota bacterium
GCCGACCGGGTGCCCGACGTGGATCCACCGTTCGTGCGGCGCCTCAAGGACGCCGGCGGCATCATGGTGGGAAAGACCACGACGCCGGAGTTCGGCTGGAAGGCGATCGGCGACAGCCCATTGACCGGCATCACGCGCAATCCCTGGAACACCGCGGTGACGACCGGCGGCTCGAGCGCCGGCGCGGGAGCCGCGGCCGCCGCGGGCCTCGGGCCGCTCCACCAGGGCTCGGACGGCGCCGGCTCGATCCGGATCCCGTCGGGCTTCTGCGGTATCTACGGCCTCAAGCCCACCTACGGGCGTGTGCCGACGTGGCCCGTCTCCAACACCGATTACACCTCACACGTCGGACCGATGACGCGGACGGTCGCCGACGCTGCGCTGATGCTCTCGGTGATAGCCGGGCCCGACGAGTGGGACCGGACCTCGCTCGAGGGCACCCCTCAAGACTACGTCGGCGCGCTCGCCCGCGGGGTCGGAGGCCTCAGGGTCGCGTTCAGTCCCGACCTGGGTGGGCTTGCCGTGGACGCCGAGGTGGCGACGGTCGTCAGGGAGGCGGCACACGTCTTCGACGGCCTCGGCTGCGTCGTGGAGGAGGTCAAGCCGGGCTTCGCCGACTCGCATGACCTCATCCGGTGCATGTGGAGCGCCCACGAGGCCGGCATCTACGCGCAGTACCTTCCCCGGTGGCGCGACCGCATGGATCCCGGCCTGGTCGCGTGCATCGAAGACGGTCTCCGCTACAGCATGGTGGAGTACGTCGAGGCGCGCGGGCGGAAGTTCGCGTTCTGGGACTCGGTGCGCCCGCTCTTCGAGAAGTACGATCTGCTTCTGACGCCGACGATCTCGGTCGCCGCGTTCCCCGTCGGCCGGCTCAACCCGGCCGACTGGCCGCAGCACCCCTGGGACTGGCTCGGCTGGGCCTCGTTCAGCTACCCGTTCAACTTCACGGGACAGCCGGCCGCGTCGGTTCCCGCCGGGTTCACCCAGGCTGGCCTGCCGGTCGGCCTGCAGATCGTCGGCCGCCGCTTCGCCGACCTCACCGTGCTGCAGGCGTCGGCGGCCTTCGAAGCCGCGCGCCCGTGGGGAGAGCGCCGGCCCGCGCTCGATTAATTGACCCGGAGGGGGCTTCGCCCCCCTTTCGCGTGCGCGGATTGTACCAGGCGTCGTAGGTCAGCGAACCCGTCGAACACCCAACCGTCACCGTCCCGCTTGACGGCGATGCGGTCAACACCGACCTTGCGGAGAACTTGGCGGACCGAGACCGGGTCGCCGATGCCGAGCCCGACGTCTAGCTAGCGAATGAGTCGCAGCGTATTGCGGGAGGGGTTCGCCTTCATGACGGCGGAGACTGCCCGCGACGATGGGTGAGGGTACGTGCGCGTCACAGCCGGGACCACGGTCTCGGGTCTAAATCATAATCCCCATTGCTTCATATATTTTAGATCACCTTCGTTGGCCCGAACGCTAGTTCCAAGAACATAGTCAGCCAGAGGGAACACAACATTGAAGTTCCTGTCCAGGTGTCTGTGATGCAGGCAGTGATATCGTGCCAGAAACTTATAGACCGGCCAGGTGCTGAAGACCCTCTGCTCCGGCTTGTGCATCTCCAGATGAATTTGGTTCCACGCCCAGTGATGAAAAATCATAGCGGCCACGAAGACAGCTGCCCCCTGCCAGGATACTAATGCAATAAGCGCAGCAATTGGGATAGCCTTGATCGGCGCCTTGCGCACAGTCAGCCGTATCTCCTTGTCTTCACCACGAGCGACAGGTTCATCGCTGAATATCTCGGCGTAATGCTTGTGATGCACAAGAGCGTGAGCCTCAAATACGCGCTTGAAGGACGCAGTATGCGCACTGAGGAAGTTCCTTCTGTGCATCAGCCTCCTGTGCACCTGGTGCTCGATAAAGGACATCAGAATGCACGAGAAAATGAACCAGCCAGCGATCTGCAAAATAAACATCAGCGCTAGAATCTGCCGAAAGAGGCTCCCCGTCAAGTAACTTTCGGCGAGTTGCAGGGTGAAGTACCGGGCATCCCGGACGAGCGGCGCGCCGGTCTTGAAGAGCCGTTGCTGGAGGCTCGTTAGAGACCAGCTCTGGATGGCGACGGGCAGGACCAGCCGGCGCAGCAGATTGCCGAGGTTATAGGCGATCACCCCGAGGAGCAGCCGCACCTCGTTGGCCCGGAAGCGGTGGCAGGAGAGCCGGGTCCAGTGGGCGGGGACGGCTCGTCAGACGGCGCGGTCGGCGGGGTTCGCCCGGGGCTCGGCCACGCGGTCTCCGGCGTGACCGTCGCGCCCCCCGAACGTCGCCGACGCTGACTGGACCCCGACGACGTCCTGCCCCCGAACCCGCGGCGCGGCACGGGTACCGCGCCGGAACCGCTCGCGGAGCGTCCCGAGCTGTTTCTGCGCCGACTCCATGTAGACGTAGAGCACCGGCGTGATGTAGAGCGTCAGGAGCTGCGACAGCAGCAGGCCGCCCACGACCGCGAGCCCCAGCGCGCGCCGCGCGTCGGCGC
>QHTD01000164.1 GCA_003220675.1 Candidatus Rokuibacteriota bacterium
GGGCCGTACTGCGAGAGGTACGGCGTCCCGCTCGCGCACGCGGCGAACACGATCATCGTCGCCTCGAAGAAGGAGCCCAGGCAGTACGCCGCGTGCGTGGTGAAAGCGACGACGCGGCTCGACGTCAACCACGCCGTGCGCCGGCTGATGGGCGCGTCGAAGCTCTCCTTCGCGTCCGCGGAGGAGACGCGTGCAGTGACCGGCATGCTCATCGGCGGTGTCACAGTCTTCGCGCTGCCGCCCGGAATTCCGGTCTACGTGGACGACAAGCTCATGGCGATGGAGTGGATCATCCTCGGCAGCGGGAGCCGCTCGTCGAAGATCCGGACCTCCCCGGACGTGCTGGCGCGCTTGCCGAACGCGCAGATCGTCTCGGGCCTCGCCACCGACGCCGGCGGCTAGTGTTCGATCTGAAAAGTCATGTTAACGACTGCCGCGCTCGCGCCGTGCAGCGGGCCGACGGGCACGCGCGGCAGGGATCGCGGGACCACGCGGTACGCGTGCGCTGCCCCGTTGCGGCTGGGCTCCATCTGTGGACGCGGGGTCCGTTGCCCGCGAGCGGGAACGGGTCCCGTCGACCCCTGCTGCACGTTCCCGTCGGCCCGCTCCACGGCGCGCTGGCGGGCTCTGAACATGACTTCGGGGACGGGACAATAGGTCAGGCCGGTCCTCCCATATCGGCTAGTCGAGGCCGCCTCGCCGGCCCGCCCGTGCTAGAGTTCCGCCCAGAATCCGTCTCGAGCAACCAGAGGAGGACGCCGTGGAGCGCAGCCAGAGCGTGGTGACACCCGCGCGGTTCGCCAAGGGCCTCACCTTCGACCAGTACGTCGCCTATGTCGGCACCCCCGAGAACCTCAAGCGCGAAGGCTCGCAGGGCGAGGCGCGCCGTGACTGGAGCGGATACCTCCGAAAGGCGTACGAGGTCGCGCGGCTCACCGACGCGCAGGCCGCGGCGGTCCGATGGCTCGCGGCGCAGCCCAACGGCCCCGCCAAGATCCTCATGATCGCCGAGGAGTGGTCGTCCGACTGCCGGCGGGACCTTCCCGTGCTGGCGCGTGTCGCTGAGGCGGGAGGGATGGAGCTCAGGATCTTCCGGCGCGACGGCCAGCGCTTCAGCCGGAGCCAGACGCCGTCGCTCGCCGAGGCGCCCGACAGTAACGCCGATCTCATGGCCGAGTTTCTGAACCGGAAGAACGGCCAGGTCTGGCAGTCGATCCCCGTCGTCGTCTTCTACACGAAGACGCTCGAGTACCTCTACCATTACATCGAGTACCCGGCGATCTACCACAAGGACCGGGTCGTCGGCCATCTGCGCGCCCCGCGGCCGGGCGAGACGCCCGAGGAGACCCAGAAGCGCGGCGGCCGGCTCTTTCTCGAACTGCTGGACTCACCGTTCTTCCACGTGTGGCAGTGCGCAGCCGTCGACGAAATGCTCAGCATGCTCCACGAGCGCCTGCTCGTCGGCTCACTCGCGTAGCGGTCTCGGAGCGGGCCCTGGGCGTTCGAGGAGAGTGAGGCGCGGATGAGGTTCTGCATCCAGCAGCTCTTGACGTTCCGTGATTGGCAGACCGAGGCCGAAGTGTACGCCCACGCGCTCGAGGAGGCGCGGCTGGCCGACGAGCTCGGCTTCGAGGCCGTCTGGCTCGCCGAGCACCACTTCTCGTCCTACGGCATCTGCCCGTCGCTGGCCGTCCTCGCCGCGGCCATCGCGCGGGAGACGCGGCGCGTGAGGCTCGGTACCTCGGTGGTCGTCGCGCCCTTCGCCCATCCCCTCCGGATCGCCGAGGAGTGGGCGATGGTGGACATCCTCTCGGACGGGCGCCTCGAGTTCGGTCTCGGGCGCGGCTACCAGCCCAAGGAGTTCCAGGGGTTCTCCATCTCGATGGAGAAGACGCGCGAGCGGTTCGACGAGTGCCTGGAGGTCATCCGCCACGCGTGGACTCAGGAGCGCGTCACGTTCGAGGGTGAGTTCTACACGGTACGCGACCTCCGCGTCCTGCCCAAGCCCATCCAGCAGCCGCACCCGCCCTTCTGGACCGCGGCGGTCTCCCCCGACACGTTCGCCCTCGCCGCCCGAATGAAGCTCAAGATCCTCACGGCGCCCTCGTTCACGCCGTGGGACACCCTCCGGAAGAACTTCGACACGTACCGGGCAGCGTGGCAGGAAGCGCACGGGACGGACGCGGGGAGCGACATCGCCATGAACAAGATCATCCACGTCGCCGACTCCTCGAGGCAGGCGCGCGACGATCTCCGCGAGCCGATCCGTTGGTTCTTCCGCACCCAGGCCGACCTGATCGCCGATCCCGTCGGCGTCCCGCCCGCGCAGTACAAGTTCTACAAGCGCGTCCGCGAAAACTTGCTCTCGCTCAGCGACGAGAACGCGCTCGAGCAGGCGGCGATCTGCGGCGACCCCGAGGAGGTCGCCGACAAGATCCGCCAGCACCACGAGGCTCTCGGGGTCACGTACTTCATGGGGTCGTTCAACCGCGGCGGCATCCCCCACGATCGGATCGTCCGTTCCATGCGCCTCTTCGGCGAGAAAGTGATGCCACGGTTCACATGAGCACGCTCGAGCTCGGCGACGTCACCGTCACCCGCGTGATCGAGATCGACCGCTCGTCGTTCCCGACGGCGTCTATGCTCCCGGACTCGACGCCAGACGCGATCGCGCGTCACCACCACTGGCTCCGGCCCCACTTCTGGGACGACCGGACGGGCGACCTCGCCTCGCGCGTCGGGACCTACATCGTGAAGACGCCTCGCCACACCGTGCTGATCGACACGGGCGTCGGCAACGACAAGCCGCGCGACGGCTCGCCCGCGTGGCACATGCGCCAGGGCTCGTACCTCGACGACCTGCGCGCGGCGGGCGTGACGCCCGGCCAGGTGGACGTCGTCCTGTGCACGCATCTCCACGTGGACCACGTCGGCTGGAACACGCGCCTCGTGGACGCCCGCTGGGTGCCCACGTTCCCGAACGCGCGGTACGTCTTCGCGGGCGAAGAGTGGGAGTTCTGGCGCCACGAGAAGGACGAGTGCATCGCCGACAGCGTGGTGCCGGTCGTCGAGGCGGGTCAGGCGGTCCTCGTGGACGCCGACTACGTCGTGGACGAGTGGCTTCGCCTCGAGCCGACGCCCGGCCACACCCCGGGCCACGTCTCGGTCCGACTCGGGACGTCCGCCGGGGAGGCGGTTTTCTCCGGGGATCTCATGCACCGCACGGTGCAGGTCGCCGAGCCGCAGTGGTCGAGCCGCTTCTGCTACGACCCGGCGAAGGCGCGTGACACGCGCCGCGCATTCGTCGAGCGTCACGCGGACTCGGGCGTCCTCGTCCTGGCCGCGCATTTTCCGACGCCCGGCTTCATCGTCAAGACGGACGGCGGCTGCCGCTTCGCGCCGACGAACGGGTTCTGAGGGAAAGGAGACCTGCGATGCGTGCGTTGATCGCCCTCGCAGCCGCCGTGCTCGTCGCGCTCCTCCCGCCGAGCGTTCAGGCCTCACACCTCAAGGAGCAGCCGAAGAAGCACAAGGTCGTCTACCACCTGGACGAGGCGGGATTGGACAAGGTGAAGTTCGTCCTCGGGAACATCGAGAACCACATCCGGGGCGTCGGCGGCCCGGAGCACGTCGAGGCGATCGAGCTGGTCGTCCACGGCCCCGCGCTCCGGAACTTCGTCACCGCGAGATTGGACCCCGCGCTCAGGGCGGCGCTCGACCGGTTGCAGAGCCAGGGGCTCGCGTTCGGCGCCTGCGGCAATACCATGAAGGCGTTCAACATCACGCTGGCCGAGCTCCCGCAGGGCACGCGGCCCCTGCCGCAGGGCGGCGTCGTCCGCGTGATGGAGCTCCAGGAGCAGGGGTTCGTCTACATCCGTCCCTGAGCGCCGTATCGAAATCTGCGCGTTGACGCCGGCTCGCCCGTTGGCGTACGGAACCTCATGGCGATTGACCGGTGGCCCGAAGCCGAGCGCCCGCGGGAGCGCCTCTACTGGAACGGGCCGGAGGCGCTCGCCGACGCCGAGCTCCTGGCGATCCAGCTCGGGTCAGGAATGCGCGGCAGGAGCGCGGTCGACGTGGCGCGCGAGATGCTGGCGGCCTACGGCTCGCTCGCGGAAGTCGCTGCGCGCGACGCGACCGAGCTGGCGCGGGTCGCCGGCGTCGGGCCCGCGAAGGCCGCGCGCCTGGTCGCCGCGTTCGAGCTCACGCGGCGGCTCCGGGCGCGCACGCCCGGCGTGCGCATCGTCCTATCGAGCCCGGCCGAAGTCTACGCCGCCTACGCGCCGCTCATGGAGGACCTCAAGCGCGAAGTCTTCCGCGTGGCGCTGCTCGACGCCCAGAACGGGCTCCTGCGCGACCGCGTGATCTCCGAGGGGACGTTGTCGGCAAGCCTCGTCCACCCGTACCTGGTGTTCAAGCCGGCGATCCTCGAGTCGGCGGCCTCGGTGATCCTGCTCCACAACCATCCGAGCGGCGATCCGACGCCGAGCCGCGAGGACATCCGCCTGACGCGCCAGCTCGTCGAGTGCGCCCGCCTCCTCGAGCTCCGCGTCCACGATCACTTGGTGATCGGCCACGGCCGCTTCATCAGCCTTGCCGAACGCGGTATCATCTAGCCGCCATGGCCATCAACGTCAGGGGTGTGGGGCACGTCGTCCTCAAGGTGCGGGATCTCGATCGGTCGGCGCAGTTCTACCGGGAAGTCATCGGGCTCAAGGAGGTGGCACGGTACCGCGGCCGCATGGTCTTCTTCTCGGCCACCGGCGCAAACCACCACGACCTCGCGCTCCTGGAGGTCGGCAAGCACGCGGCCGCGCCTGCCGACGACGCGGTCGGGCTCTACCACGTGGCGCTCAAGATCGGCGACCGGATCGAAGACCTCCGCGCCGCCAAGGCCCACCTCGAGGCCCACGGGATCACCCCGCTGAGGCTCGCCGACCACCGGGTGAGCAAGTCGATCTATCTGACCGACCCGGATGGCCACGGCCTCGAGCTGTTCGTGGACACTGATCCCGCGATCTGGCGCGAGAACCCGGCCGCCGTCGCGACCGTCGCGCCGCTCGAGCTCTAGCGCGCGTCAGCCCTTCCCCAGCTTCTCGATCCCTTTCTTGGGCAGGGTCTGCAGACGGGAGAGGAGCGTTTTCACCTTCCGCTCGCTGGCATGATCCGCCAGGATCAGCTTCTTGGATCGGGTACCGTTGACGATGTACGCGACCCAATCGTCGAGATTCGGCGTGCCGCGCCATGCGACCGTGACGCCGCTGAAGCGCAGGCGTCGCCGACCTTCCACTTTCGCGAGCGGTTTCCGACTGCCTTCCATTGTTGCGTTGACCTCTTGTTAGAGTTGCGTTGACCGGTTGTTACGCTGCGCCGGTCGGGAGAGACCGAAGGGCGGTTATTGGACGAGGGACGATCATGGCTCGCCAACCTTACGAGCGTGAAGATTTCAGTGTCAAGACTTCGTTTGTCCGCTAGAAATGCGCGCGCATGGGCGCTCGGGGTGCTCCGGGCCGCGTGGAATCGGCGAATATTTGGGGTGGTGCTCTCCGTGGACGAAGGAATCGTCATATTTCGCGGCTCCGGCTGCGAGAGCGCATCAAACGGTGCGATTTGGTCTGCTGTGGATAACTGTGGAAATGTGGATAAGGTGTGAGCATTTTTTGCAGGTACCGGCGCGGACTCAGCGCTCGGCGAGGAGGAGCTCGAGGATCTCGCGCGCCAGAATCGGGCCGCGCGTGATGAATCCGGTGAAGTAACCGACGGCGGTCGCGCCCTCGCGGAGCAGCTGGCGGGCTTTTTCCGGCGAGTCCACGCCGCCGGTAGCGATGATCTCGAGTCCCCGGCCGAACCGCGCGCGCGCGCGGCGCAGGGTCTCGAGCGTTGCGGGGAAGAGCTCGGGCCCGGAAAGTCCGCCGGCACCCTGCGAGAGCCGCCGCTCCTCCACGCGCCGCGCGTTGCCGTAGTTGACGATGCGGATCCCCGCCTCGAGCGCCGCCGGGATGATCTCGGACTCGTTCGCGTCGGTGAAGTCGGGCGAGAGCTTCACGATGAGCGGCTTGTCCGTGGCGGCCCGCACCGCCCGGAGCAGCGCCACGAGCTCCCGCGGCTTCCGGCTCCACTCGTAGACCAGCCGCGTGTTCGGCGACGAGATGTTGAACTCGACCAGGTCACCCAGCGGGCCGAGCCTCGTGACGAGCCTGACGTAGTCATCCACGGACTCGCCGGCCACGCTCACGATGAGCGGCACGCGGTGCGGCAATCCGATGATGGCGGCGCGGAAGCGCTCGAGCCCCGGGTTCTGGAACCCGTTGCAGTTGACGAGCCCCGGACCCGCCGCGCTCCGGACGCGCACCAGGTTTGGCTGCGGATGGCCTGGACGCGGCTCCACCGTGATGGACTTGGTGGTGACGGCTCCGAACCCGAGGCCCATCACGCGCCGGAGGATCCGCGGATCGTAGTACATCGCCGCCAGGATCAGCGGGTTGGGCAGCCTCGCGCCACCGAGCGTGACGGCGAGCCGCGGGTCGTCGAGGCGGAAGGCGGAGAGCCGATCCCATGGTAGGAGGCGCAGCGCCGTCTGGCCGAGCGCGACCGCGGCGGGCTCGGGGAGGCGGCAGAGGACGCCGTTGTAGAGGAGGCGGTAGAGGGCGCCGATCGCTGGGTTCATCCGGCAGGACCGGTCGAGGATAGCACACGGTCCTTGACGATGTGGGACAGTGCCATTTACGGTAAGGCATTGACGTCGAATAAGGTCGTGAAGGTCCGGCTCGCTGTTCTCCTGGGTGTTGCGCTTGTCACGGTCGCGTGCGCCACCGGGCCCCTTCTGGGTCTGCCGCCCGAAGGGGGGGCCGACGCGCGGGGCGCCGCGCCCGAGTTCTCGTTCTCGCGCGATACGTTCGCCTTCGCGAACCTGATCCGCGCGCGCCACCCGGATGGGGACGACCTCTACGCGAACTACTGCTTCGTGCTGGCGCGCGGGCTCCGGCAGTTCAAGCAGTTCGCGCGCTTCGATCCTGCGCTCCCGCGGCTCGATCACGCGGGCTACGTGGCTCTCGTTCGGCGCGTCGCGGCGCGCCCGCCGTGGCAGCCGGCGTTGCCGGAGGACGAGCGGATCGTGATCCCCGGCTACGCGAGCCTGCGCGAGTTCTCGCAGGCCGAAGAGGCGGCGGCGAAGGAAGGGCTCGGCTCGCGCTTGTGGACGCTCGTCCACTGGAGCAACTGGCGGGTGACCTTCTGGGTGACGCCCGCCCACCAGGACAACGTCGCTCGCGAGATCGTGAGCGAGCTGCGCGCGGGGCGACTCGTCCAGCTCCTGGTCACCAACTGGCCCAAGCCCGAGCTGAACCACACCGTCGTCGCGTTCGCGTCGAGCGACAGCTCCACGACCATCGACTTCGCCGTCTGGGACCCGAACGACCCCGAGGCGCCTGGGGTCGTCACCTTCGACCGACAGGCGCGGCGCTTCTGGGCGACGCGGCTCTACGACACCGAGCCGGGCGTGATCCGGGCCTTCCGAATGTACTACTCGCGGCTCCTCTGATGGCGCCGCCGCCTGTCGTTGGCGCCCGCGTCCTCCGCGTCGTCTTCGACGTCTGGAGTGGTTCGCCTGCGCACTGAGCCGGTCGCCATCGTCGCCGCGGGGGTCGTCACGCCGCTCGGCGACGTCGACGCGTTCTGGTCGGGGCTTGTCACCGGGACGGACGCCATCTCGCGCATCGAGCGCTTCCCCGTGGATGACCTGCGCGTCGGTCTGGGCGGCGAGATCAAGAAGCTCAAGCGCGAGCGGCGGGGCGGCTGCCGCGCCTCTCAGCTCCTTTTCGCCGCAGCGGACGACCTGCTCGCGCGCGCCCACCTCGACGCCTCGCCTCGGCGCGTGGGCGTGGTCCTGGGCACCGCGCTCGGCGGCGTGGAGGAGGGCGAGAAGGCGGTGGCGGGCGACCCGAGCGCGCGTCGGACGGCGGCCGCGCTCTACGATGGGCCCGCGCACGCGCTCGCGCGCCGGCTCGGCTGCCGCGGGCCGGCGCTTACCGTGTCGACGGCATGCGCCTCCGGCGCCACGTCGCTCGGCGTCGCGGCGGATCTTCTGAGGGCCGATGCCGCGGATCTGGTCGTCGCCGGCGGGTACGACATCCTCTGTCGCTTCGTCATGCGGGGCTTCGACGCGCTCAGGTCCCTCACGCGGGACCGTGTGCGGCCGTTCGACCGCCGGCGCAGCGGCCTCCTGCTCGGCGAGGGCGCGGCCCTGGTCCTGATGGCGCGTGACCGCGACGCGCGGCGACGCATCGGCCGGCTGCTCGGCCACGCGAGCGCGGGCGACGGCACCCATATCGCGGCACCCGACCCCGAGGGGCGCGGGCTCGCGTCCGCGATCCGGATTGCGCTCGCCGAGGCGGACGTCGGCCCCGATGATGTAGACTTCGTGAGCGCGCACGGCACGGCGACGCCGCTCAACGACCGGATCGAGACCGCCGTGCTCAAGCGCGTGCTCGGGGCGCGCGCCGGGCTGATTCCCATGAACTCCATCAAAGGCGCCCTCGGCCACACGATGGGCGCGGCGGCGACGCTCGAGGCGATCATGTGCCTGCTCGCGTCACGCGAGGGCGTCGTGCCACACACGGTCGGGCTCGAGGAGCGCGACCCCGAGTGCGACCTCGACTATGTGACGACGGCGCCGCGCGCGGCCCGTCCGCGCGTGAGCCTCTCCACCTCGCTCGGCTTCGGCGGGTGCAATGCGGCGCTCGTCCTCGAGGGAGACGCCCGGTGACCGGCTCCGAGGTCGCGGCGGTCGGCGTGGTGACGGGGTGGGGACGGAGCGCCGTCGCGCTGCCACCAGACGCCGTCCGGGCGGCGGCGGGCCGGCGTGTGATCGCCGTCGAGCCACCGCGCGCGGCCGGTGAGCGGTTCCGCCGCGCCACGCGCGAGTGTCAGCTCGGCGTCGCCGCCGTCGAGGCGCTCCTGCGCGAGGCGAGCCTCGGGCCCGAAGCGATCCGTGGCGACGAGACGGCGCTGGTCTACGTGACGGCGGCCGCGTACGGATCCTCGAATCGCGCGTTTATCCGGGCGATCGCTTCAAGCACCTTGCATTTCCCGTACACGGCTCCGTCGGCCGTGCCGGCGGAGGTTGCGATCGAGTTCGGATTGACGGGACCTTATGTCATCCTGATCGGTGGGGCGGCCGCGACGATCGACGGCCTCTGGCAGGCGACGCTCCTGCTCCGCCGTGGCCAGTGTCGGCGAGCGCTCGTCTTGGCGGTCGAGACCTTCGCGGAGTGCGAGGATCTCTGGGCGCGCGGGCGCTGGCTCGTGCGGCCGCCCCTCGTGGAGTCGGCGGCATGCGCGCTGGTCGTCCCGGGTCCATGGCGGGCGACCTACGCGCCGGCGCCGGCACCGTCACCCCTCGAAGCGCTCGCGCGCGCCCGGGCCGGCGAGACGCTTGCCTGCGCGCCGTTGATCGCGCTGGCGCTGGCGCGCGCCGCGGGCGACGCGGGCCCGGTGACGCTCACGGGCGAATGGCGCGGGCGGCGCGCGGGCCTCGCGTGGGAGGCCCACTAGGAGGGCGATGGACCCGAAGGAAGTCCTCGACGAGCTGAAGACGATCCTGGTCACGCGGCTCAAGTTCGACCCGCGACGGGCGGCCGACATGACGTTCGAAACCGCGCTGCCGAAGGGTGTCGAGGGCTCGATCGGTCTCGACTCGCTCGACTTCATCGAGCTGTCGATCGCCATCGAGGAGCGCTTCGGGATCGTGATGGACGAGTCGCAGGACCTCGCGGAGCACTTCCAGTCGTTCGACACGCTGTGTGGCTTCATCGCCGCCCGGACGGAGGCCGCGTGAGACGGGTCGCGGTCACCGGTCTCGGCGCGGTGAGCCCGTTCGGCGCGGGCGTCAAGGCCTACTGGAACGGCCTGAGCGCGGGTGTCTGCGCGATCCGTCCGGTCACGCTCGTCGAGACCGAGGGCTTCCGGTGCCGGATCGCCGCGGAGGTGCCCGACGGGATCGGCGGCTCGCCGCGGCGCACGCGGGCCGATCGCTTCGCGCTCGCCGCCGCGCGGGAAGCGCTGGAGGATGCCGGGCTCTCGTGCGCCGAGCGCGCCGAGGCGGCGCTCGTCGTCGGTGCCGTCGGCGGTGGGATGCTGGAGGCCGAGGTATGGTACTGGGAGCGCTTCCGAGGGGGCGGGCCGACCTCGCGGCGGGCGCCCCGCTCGACGCTCCCGTTCTCGCACGCCGACGTGCTCGGCAACGTGCTCGGCCTCGAGGGGCCGCGCGAGACGCTCGTGACGGCGTGCAGCTCCGGCGCCGCGTCGCTGGCGCTCGCCGCCGATCTCGTCGCCGACGGCGTGGTCACCACCGCGATCGCTGGCGGCGTGGACGCGCTCACGCGCATCTGCTTCATGGGCTTCAACGCGCTGAAGCTCCTCGGACCCGAACCCTGTCGCCCGTTCGATCGCGACCGGCGCGGCATGTCCATCGGCGAGGGCGCCGCCTTCGTGGTGCTGGAAGAACTGGAGAAGGCGCGCGCCCGCGGCGCCAGGATCTACGCCGCGCTCGCGGGCCACGGGCTGACGACCGACGCCTACCACGTGACCTCGCCCCACCCGGACGGCGAGGGCATGGTGCGAGCGATGAAGGCGGCGCTCGAGCGCGCGCGGCTCGCCCCTGCGGCCGTCGGCTACGCGAACGCGCACGGCACGGCCACGCCGCAGAACGACCGGATCGAGGCGCGCGCGATCCGAGAGGTGTTCGGTGCCGGGCGACTCCTGATCAGCTCGACGAAGTCCATGATCGGCCACACGATGGCGGCGGCCGGCGCCCTCGAGGCGGTCGCGACCATCCTCGCGCTCGTCCACGAGGTGGTCCCGCCGACGGCGAACCTCGCGACAACCGACCCCGACGTGGCGTTCGATTGCGTGCCGCGCGTCGCCCGCGAGGCCGCCATCGAGTACGCGATCTCGAACTCCTTCGGCTTCGGCGGTCAGAACGTGACGCTGCTCTTCGGGCGGGCCTAGCAATGGCGCGCGTCGTCGTGGCCGACGGGGGCGTGCGACAGGGGTCGACGGGGCCCGTTCCCGCCACGTGGCAACGGACCTCGCGCGCGCAGATGGAGCCCAGCCGCAGCGGGGCAGCGGACGCGTGCCGCGTGGCCCCCGCGATCCCTGTCGCACGCGCCCGTCGGCCACGGTGCGTGATCGTTGACCTGACTTCACGGACGGGACCCTAGCGATGGCGCGCGTCGTCGTCACGGGCGTCGGCGTCGTCACCGGCGCGGTGACGGGCGGTCGTGAGCAGGTGCGGGCGTTCCTGGCCTCGAGCGGTGCTCCGGCGCTCCGCATCCCGGGCTCGGCGCTGCTCGGACTCGTCGACGAGGGGGAGGCGCGACGGCTTTCTCGCGTCTGCCAGCTCTCCGTCGCTGCGGCGCGGATCGCGCTCGCCGACGCCGGGCTCGGCCCCGACCCCTGTCCCGGCCTCGGGCTCGTGATCGGTGCCGAGTTCGGCGATCTGCGCTCGACGATCGAGTTCGTCAACGGCTACCTGTGCCGCGGGCCCGGCGGCCTCTCGGCGCTGCTCTTCCCGAACACGGTCATGAACACGATGGCGGCGACCACAGCCATCGCCGTGGCTGCCCGAGGGCTGTCGCTCACGCTCAACGCGCCGACGGTCGCGGGCGAGCTCGCGATCGCCCGCGCCGTCGCCGCGGTCCGCTCCGGGCGCGTGGAGGCGGTGCTCGCCGGCGGCGTCGACGAGATCGATCCGTTCCTGGCGGAGCTCCTCGTGGAGGCGGGCGCGACCAGTGAGACGCGGGGCGAAGGCGCGGGCTTCGTCCTCCTCGAGTCGTTGGACGGGGCGCACGCGCGCGGTGCCCGGGTGCTCGGCGAGATTGCGGGCGTCGCGTGGCGCGCGCTCAGGGCGCGGCCCTACAGGGTGGGTCGTGGCACCGACTCGCGCGCGATCGCAGCGGCGCTGGACGAAGCGGGTGCGGCCCCGGGCGACCTGGGCCGGGTCTGGATCTCGGCGAGCGGCGACGGGCCGCGCGATCGCTGGGAGCAGGCGCTCCTCGAGGCGTCGCTCCGGCCCGCGCGGCCCCCGCAGACCGCGCTCGGGTCGAGGGTGGGCCGTCACTCCGGCCTCGGGGCGCTCGCCGTCGCGGCGTCGGTCCTTGACAGCTCCTCGCGCGGGCCGGCGCTGGTCCACGCGATCGCCCGCGGCGGCAGCCACGTCGCGATGGTCGTACGGAGCCATGCTGCACCTTTGTCAGGCCACCCACAATGAGTAGCGGCCTCGCGGCCGGCGGTGGAAGGGAAGGCGAGATGCGGGACGGAGCCGGATCGCACCTGGATCAGGCCACCCACAATGAGTAGCGGCCTCGCGGCGTTCGCTCCAATAGTCGTCGTCCCGGTGTTCAACGAGGCGGAGACGATCGGCGAAGTCGTCGCCGCGGCGCGGGCGCACGCGCCCGTGCTCGTCGTGGACGACGGCTCGGACGACGGAAGCGCGGCGGCCGCGCGCGCGGCCGGCGCCGAGGTCCTCCGCCATCCGCGGCGCCTCGGCAAGGGGCAGGCGATCCGGACGGGCGTCGCCGCCGCGCGGAGCCGCCGCGCCTCGGTCGTCGTCACGCTCGACGGCGATGGGCAGCACGACCCGGGGGATCTCACCGCCGTGCTCGGCGCCGCGCGGGGCGCGCCGCGGGCGATCGTGGTCGGGAGCCGGCTCGCCGAGGCCGGCGTGCTCCCGCCCGACCGGCTGAACGCGATCCGTGTGGCCGGATTCTTCGTCAACTGGGCGAGCGGGCTCAAGCTCGAGGACACGCAGTCCGGGTACCGGGCGTATCCCGTCACGCTGTTCGACGAGGTCGAGCTGCGGCACGGCGGCTTCGTGCTGGAGACCGAGGTGCTCATCGCCGCGGCGGCGCGCGGCTGGCAGGTGCGCGAAGTGCCGGTGCAGGCGATCCCGCGGGCGCGGCGGCGCAGTCGATTCCGTCCGCTCGGCGACGGTGCGGCGATCGGCGCGTACCTGGCGGGCCGCGTCGTGGCGCGCTGGGCGCGCGAGGCGGCCGCCGCCGGGCGGGCGGTCGTGATCGGCGGCTCGAACCTCCACCGCGCCGCGGGCGCTGGTCCCGCTGACTGGTGGTGCCACCCGCGCCGGCGGCGGGCCGCCGCGGCGGCGGGCGCGACGCTCGCGGCGCCCGCACTGCTCGCCCTCCTCGCCCTGCAGGCGCTGGTACCGCGCTGGCTTCCCGACGTGGTCACGCCGCTCGTCCGGCGGCTCTGCTCCCAGGCCCGGCTCGACGCCATGGACGAGACCGAGTGCCAGACCTTCATGACGCTCGCGGTGCCGTCGGAGCCGCCGCGGTGACGACGGCCGAGCTCTACGACGTGGTCGTCGTTGGCGGTGGGCCGGCCGGCTCGACCGCTGGCGCCTTTCTCGCCCAAGCCGGGCGTCGCGTGCTCCTCGTCGAGCGCGAGCCGTTCCCACGCTTCCACGTCGGCGAGTCCCTGCTGCCGGCGACGCTTCCGATCCTGGACCGCCTGGGCGTCCACCGAGCCATCGCCGAGCGCGGGTTCCAGGTGAAGTACGGCGCGACGTTCCACGACCAGGAGTCGGGGCTCGAGCACACGTTCTACTTCCTTCAGGACAAGCCCTGGCCAAACTATACCTACCAGGTCCCGCGGGCGGACTTCGACGCGCTCCTGCTCGAGCACGCTCAGAAACTCGGTGTGGACGTCCGCCAGCCGGCCACCGTGGAGTCCGTCGCCTTCGACGCCGGAGGTGTCACGGTCACGGCCGAGAGCCACGGCCAGCGGAACGAGGTGCGCGCGCGCTTTCTCGTCGACGCGAGCGGCCGGGCGGGCCTGCTCTCTCAGAAGATCGGCAGGCGCGAGCGAATCCCGAACCTCGGTAAGGTGGCGCTCTTCGCCCACTGGCGCGGTGGCTGGCGGGCCCCCGGGCCCGACGAGGGCAACATCCGCATCTACGTCTTCGAGAGCGGCTGGTTCTGGTGGATCCCGCTCGCGGGCGACCGGACGAGCGTCGGCTGCGTCATGCACGCGCGGACGGTGAGGGACTGGGGCGAGACGCGCGAGGCGCTCTATCGCGAGATGATCCGGCGGTGCCGGCGTGTCGCCGAGGGCCTCCAGGGCGCCCAACAGGTCACGGAAGTCCACAGCGAAGCGAGCTTCTCGTACCGCAACACTCCCGTCGTCGGCGACCGGTTCCTCGCGGTCGGCGACGCGATCGCGTTCGTGGACCCGATCTTCTCGGGCGGCGTGCACATCGCGATGCAGTCGGGAGAGTTGGCGGCCCGCGCGATCGACCAGGCGCTCACCGACGGCCGGTTCGAGGCCCGGCGCTTCACGGCCTACGAGCGCCACGTCTGGGGCGGGCTCCGGCCCTTCTTCCGGTTCATCCACAAGTACTACGAGCCCGCGTTCCTCGAGCTGTTCCTCAAGCCCAAGGCCGCGTTCGGCATGGTCGACGCGGTGCTGAGCGTGTTGTCGGGCGGCGCCTTCCTCGGCATGTCGTGGCGCGCGCGGGCGTCGCTCCTGCTCCTGTTCTCGATCGCGCGGGTGAACGTCTGGATGCGCCGACGGGCGGGCCTGCCCGTCGAGTCTCGTTTAGAGTGGTAGGTCTCCGCCGAATCCTCCACGGCTACGCGTTCGCGATCGCGGGTATCGCGATCGGTGTCGCCGGACTCGTCGCGCTGGGCGCCATGAGCGAGCGCATCGTGCGCTTCATCGAGGGCGGCGACCGCTTCGTCCTCGGCCAGATCTCCGTGGCGGGGCGGGGGATGGGGATGGGCGCGGGCTTCACCGCGGGCGGCCTCCTGCCGGCGGCGACGATCAGGAAGATCGCCGCCGTCCAGGGCGTCGCGGGTGTGCAGCCCCAGATCATGCTCCCGCTGAACCCGTCCACGTCGCAGTTCATGACGCTGACCCAGGAGCTGGTCCTCGGGCTCGACCTCTCGGTGCCGATGCCGAACCGCCACTACCGCGAGCTGCCGGTGCGCGCCGGGCGGTTCCTCCGCGCGGGCGACCGGTACCGAGCCGTCGTCGGTGCGGCGTTCGCCGCCTCGCGCGGGCTTCGCGTGGGCTCGCGGCTTCCGCTCGAAGGCGTGGAGTACGAGGTCGTCGGGATCCTCGAGCGCATGCTCACAGCGCCCGACCGCTTCGTGATCGTCCCGATCGAGGACGCGCGGGAGCAGTGGGTGGCAAAGGACCGCCTGCTTCGGACCCTGCTCGCCTCGGGCGCGGTGGCGCTCACCGCCGCCGATCTCAACACCGGCGCCGCCGTGGGCTGGCGCGACGCCGAGGACCCCGATACGGTCGCCCGGCGCCTCGTGGCCGAGGTTTCCGATGTCAACGTGCAGATCCCGAGCGAGCTGTCGCGGCTGCTCCGCTCCTCGACGGCGTTCTTCTCGGCGCTGCTCGGCGGGATCGGCGCGCTCGCGCTCGTCATCGGCGGCCTCTCGCTCGCCAACACGATGGCGGCGGCGGTCTTCGAGCGGATCCGTGACTTCGGCGTCAAGCGCGCGCTCGGCGCGACGGACCTCGATCTCGCCGGCGAGGTCCTGGGCGAGGCGCTCGTGGTCACGGTGTGCGGCGGCGTCGCGGGCCTGGGGCTGGCGGTCCTGCTGGGTGTCTCCGTCGATGCGTGGGCCGGCCGCTCGGGCCAGCAGCTCTTCCACTTCTCGACGCGCCTCGTCGCGGGGGCGCTCGCCTTCTCGATCCTGCTGGGCGCGGCCGCGGCCGCGTGGGCCACCTTCCGCGTCGTCCGCCTCTCGCCGGCCGAGGCGATCCGGCGGGGCGCGTAGGGACGCCATGCTGCGGGCGACCGGGCTCGTAAAGTCGTACCGGGCCCCCTCGGGCGGGGCGGTCCGGGTTCTCCGCGGCGTGGACCTCGCGGTGAAGGGCGGCGAGCTGGTCGCGGTCGTCGGGCAGTCGGGCTCCGGCAAGAGCACGCTGCTCAGCGTCCTGGGGCTCCTCGAAGACGCCGACGCGGGCGAGATCTCGTACGAGGACGTGTGTGTCAGTGCGCTGACGCGCTCGGCGAAGAGCCGTGCGCGCGGCCGGTGGGTCGGCTTCGTCTTCCAGTCGTTCCTGCTGCTGCCGTCGCTCACGGCGCTCGAGAACGTCCTGCTCGCGGCGCGCTACGCGGGGCGCGACCGAGCGGAGGCGCGGCGCCGGGCGCTCGAGCTGCTCGAGGAGCTCGGCGTGCTCGACCGGAAGGACCATTACCCGCAAGCACTGTCGGGCGGCGAGCAGCAGCGCGTCGCCTTCTGCCGCGCGGTCCTGAACGACCCGCCGCTGCTCCTCGCCGACGAGCCGACCGGCGATCTGGACGACGCCAACGGCGCCGTCATCTTCGACGCGCTCCGGAGCCGGGCACGCGCGGGCGGGGCGGTCGTCGTCGTGAGCCACCGGCCGGAGGCCGCGAGCGGTGCGACGGCGGTCTACCGGCTGCGGGGCGGAGTGCTGGAAGCGTGAGCCATCCCCGCGGAGGTTCAGGCATGAAGATCGTCGCGTTCGTGCTGGTCTCGCTCGTGGCGCTGATCCCTCCCGCCGACGCGGGGTCGGCCTCGCAGACCTTCCCGGTATCGCTCGACCGCGCGTGGTCCACCACCGAGAAGGTGCTCGACGTCCTGGGCTGGGAGATCGACAAGAACGATCGCACCGTCGGCTGGCTCACCACCGACTCGCGCAAGCTCGACGGCGAGGACTACGGCGTCTACGCCAAGGGCACGCGGCACCGGTTGCGGATCCACCTCAAGGCCGAGGGGGGGAACCGAACGACGATCACGGTGGAGCGCAGCGTCTTCAAGCGCGAACGCATCCTCTGGATAGACACGGACGAGCCGCTCGCGACCCAGGACCAGACGGTCGAGCGCGGGGTGCTCGCGGCGATCGGGAAGTCGCTTTGATGCTGGCCCTCGTGCTCGTCCTGGTCGCGGCCGGCGTGTTCCTGGTCCCACGCACCTGACCCGGGTAGGTCCCGCGCTCGCCGCGGCGGCGCTCGCGGTCCTCACCGCGGCGCCGCTCGTCCTCATGGGGCTCGGGAGGGTGCCCTTCGACGACCCGGGCGAGGGCATGCACGCCGAGATCGCGCGCGAGCTCCTCCGCTCGCGCGGCCCGGGCGTGCTGACACTGAACGGCGTCAGCTACGTGGACAAGCCGCCGCTCCTCTACGTGCTCCTGGGTGGAGCCTTCGCCCTCGCCGGCCCGAGCGAGACGACGGCGCGCGCGGTTCCCGCGCTCTGCGCCCTCGCCGCTATAGCGGCGACGGCCTGGCTGGGCGCCAAGCTCCTCGGCGCGCGCGGCGGCTTCGTCGCGGGGACGGCGCTCCTGACGAGCGCGGGGTTCTTCGCGTTCGCGCGCTACGTCCGTCCCGAAACACTCTTCGTAGCGGCGCTCGCGTGGGGCTTCGCGCTCGTCCTCACCGGTCTCGCCGAGGAACGGCGCTGGCGTGTCGCCGCGGGCCTCGCGGCGTTCGGCGTGGCGGCGCTCGCGAAGGATCCGCTCGGCGTCATCGGGCCTCCAGCCGCCATCGGGCTGGCCCTGGCACTTGCCGGCCGGCAGCGGCCGCTCCGCCGCTGGCTTCCGTGGCCGGGCGTCGTCGGTGCGCTTGGGCTCGGCTTCGGTTGGTGGGTTTTCGCGGAGCGGCAGACGCCGGGGTTCGTCTGGTACACGCTGATCGACAACCACGTGCTCAACGTGCTCCGGGCCCGCCGGTTCCCCGATGAGGACGTGCCGCTCTCCGCGGCGCAGTTCCTGATGGTCGCGCTCCTGGGCGCGTCGCCCTGGGTCCTCTCGGCCGGCGCCACGCTCTGGTCGCTCGTGCGGCGGCGCGCGTGGCGAGATCCTCGCGAGACGCCCTGGGTCGCCCTCGCGCTCTGGGCCGTGGGCGTCCTCGTGCTGACCGCACTCTCGCCGTTCCGGCTGCCGCACTACGGGCTTCCCGCCTACTTCGCGGTCGCCCTCCTCGCCGCGCGCGGCTGGGAGTCTTACGGAGGCCGCCGCCTCGTCGCCGCTCACGCCGGCATCTTCGCTGCCCTCGCGCTCGCCTGCGCGCTTTTCTGGGCGAGCGACGGAAGGCACTTCCTCGAGTCGGTCCTGGGCGCCACGGACATTGCCACGCGCAAGAGCGCGGCGGCTGGCCAGGCGGCGCCGCTGCCGTCGTTCGCGGAGTTCCAACCGCTCCTCGGCGCCTCCGCCCTCGTCTTCGCCGCGGGCG
>QHTD01000165.1 GCA_003220675.1 Candidatus Rokuibacteriota bacterium
GGATCATCGTACGTCCACTGGATCTGCTGGGCGCCGCCGGGGTAGGTCTTCGTCAGCACACGGCCCTGCAGGTCGTAGGTGAACGTGAGGGTCTGATTCTCCGCATCGGTCTGGCTGACGAGGTTGCCTCCCACGTCGTGGCTGTACGTCCAGCTCCCCATGTTGGGGTCACGCATCGCGGTCTTCCGGCCGAGGAGGTCGTAGGTGAGCGCGGTGACGTGGTTGAGATGGTTCGTCGCGAGCACGAGCGCACCCACCGCGTTGGAAGCGTAGGTTGTCACGTACGTGTCGCCGCCATTGACTTCCTCGATACGAGTGAGACGCCCATAAATATCCAGGAAGCGGCGCCTGACGTTACCCCGCTGATCTGTCACCGTCACCCGTCCGGGAATGTACGCTGTGCTGACGCTGGTTCCATCCGGGTAGAGCACCTGCGTCCGGCGGCCGCGGGCGTCGTACTCGAACCGCGTGAGGATCGCGGCCTCGGTCGAGAAGTGCGGCGCGGATTGCGTTGCCGTCAGGCCCCGCGAGTCGAAGGTGGTCTCGCTCTGGATGATCTGGTCCCCCGGCCCCTGCGACCGGCCGAGATAGTTCCGCCCCAGTCCATCGAAATAGACGTCGTTCCAGAGGACCGTCGCCGTGCCGTGCTGAATGGTGCGATACGTCAGGACGCGCTGGGTCGCGGGGTTGCCGAAGTCGAGATAGAACCGGCTCATCGAGCCATAGAGCGAACCCGTGTCGAGCGGGCCGGTCGTCTTCGTCAGGCGGCCGAACGTATCGTAGGTGTACGTCGTGCCCTGATGATTGGGGTCGGTCTCGGTCGTCCGCTCGCCCCAGCGCGCGTCGTAGGCAAAGGCCGTCGTGTGGCCGAGACAGGTGGTGACGCTGGCCGGATACGTCTGGCTAGCCTCGTAGACGGTGGTCGTCGTGCAACCGCGGGCATCCGTGGTGGCTGTGCGGTTGCCGTAGGAGTCATACATGGAGGTGACGACGGGATTACCTGTCGTTCCCTGGGGCCCGCTCAGGCGCCGCTCCTCCTGCGTCAAAAGGCCACGGGCTCCGAGCGATCCCCAGGCGAGGCCGTCATACGAGAGCCAGCGTTCCCGCAGCACCGCTCCCGAGGAATCGTGGAGCGCGGTGCGCGTCGGACGGTGGAGCCATGTCGTTGCGTCCACCACCCAGTCCGTGTATTCGTCTCGCTCGTCGCCGCTCACGGCGATGTCGCCCCACTGGTACGTCCGCTTCGGGTTGCCGTAGGCGTCGAACTCGAAGCTCTGGCGCGCGATCTTGCAGCTGGCTCCGGTGTCGTCGCACGTGGCGACGTCCGTCTGCGCCAGCGTGACGGACGTGACGCCCGGATAGGGTGTGGTCGTCGCCCAGGTGTTCGTGGTCTCGGCCAGGAGCGCGCCGTTACGCTGGCGCGTCTGGCTCTGGGAGGGGCGCCCCCTGAGGAGATCGTCCTGCTCGAACCGGGTATCGGTGTAGTGCCCGAACGGATCGACCGCGCGGACCGACGCGTGCCCACGAAACTCCTTGCCATCGCTGCTGAGCCCGAGCCCGGTGTAGCTGAGGGTCAGCGTGGAGGTTCCGCCGCGCCCGTCGCTGACGCTCCGTGTGGTCACGCGGTAGCGGTCGAATGACCCGGCATAAAAATGGCCCGCCCGGGTACCACCGCACGTCGGATCGGGGCCGAAGCTCAGGTAGTCGTTCGGGGTACAGATGCGATTACCCATCTCGTCATATGAGCTTCGTACGGCGCGGTAGAGGGCGGCGTTCGTCCCCGCGACGGGCAAATCGACGAGAAAGCCCAGGAGAGGAGGGTTACCGCAGGTGTAATCGGGACTGAGGCTGACGTAGGAGCCCTCGCACCCCCAGGTGAACTCGCCAGTCTGTACGAAGCTTGTGTTGCGGTAGAGGGCGGCGCTCGTCCCCGCCACGGGCGAATCCACGAGAAACAGCGGGGTCCCACCGCAGACAGAATTGGGACTGAAGCTCAGGTAGGTTTTCGCATTGTCACACGTCCACCCACCCCAGTCGTTCTGTATGGCTGTGACGGCTCGGTACAGAACACCGGTCGCCTTCACTCGCTCGTAAGCGAAACTCACGGCGCCGCCGAGTCCGTTGTTCACGCCGCTCAACCGCGCGTCGGTGTACGAGAAGCTCAGTGGTGGCAACGAAGAGGTGCCGTCCGCTCCGTAGATCGTGACCGCGTTCAGCGTGAGGTCCCCCGTCGCCCCGCCGCCCCAGGTGTGGCCGGGGTCGCGATCGATCGAGTAGTCGAACGTGAGGAGGTATCTCCGCACCAGACTCGATGCGGCGCGCACCTCGATCGTGTCGAGGCGGTCCTTCTCGAAGAAGGAAAGGATGGTGGAGGCGCTCGTGTCGGTCCAGTCGGAGCGAGGCGCGTAGGTGAAGAGCACCTCACGGGCGGATTCGATCAGCGACCCGCCGGCGTAGGCGTAGGTGATCCTGGCTGGATAGACCGCTTGATCGTACGTCTGGCCGTTCGAGGCGATCGTGCCGGTCTGCTTGGTGTACATGTAGTGAACGGCTACACCACTGGTCGTCGTCGCCTGGTCGAGGAAGTACTTGTAGGTGATCGCGGTCGTGAGGTCCTGCCCACGTGTCATCGCCTTACTGTCGGTGTTGTAGCCAAACCGGTGCTGCGTGCCATCCTTCGTCGTCAGGATCCAGTAGTCCGAGGCCGCAACGTACTGGATCCTCACGAAGATCTCGTCCTTGGTGTGGTAGATGTTCTGCGCGCTGTCGATCAGCACGAGATCGTGGCTCGCGCCGCCGAGCACCAGCTTGAAGGTGTCGTCCGTCGTCGTCGTCGTGTTCTTGAGGTCGCGAAAAACGAAGCCGCCGACGCCCAGGGTCCACCCGAGCCCCGTCCCCTGAGCCTGGTCGCGAGCCCCCCGCTCGTCGACGGTGCTGCTGTGATAGCCGAGCACGATCTTCGGTCCGACGCCGCCGGCGCCGGGGGGAGTGACGATCAGGATCTGGGCGGTGCTCGCCCCCGTGAAGAGGTCGGCCTGGAACGCGTCGATGGTCCACGTGCCCGGTGGCGCCCCGAAGGGCTCCGTCGTCGCCGCCAGCCCAGCTCGGGTGGTGTGGCTCGGCGCGTCTGATGGTTGCTCCTTCGAAGACTGTGATTCGCCGCCGGAGACGACGGACGGCATGAGGACCGACACCAGGACCAGCCGCGCGATCGTGCCACCCACGGACGCACTGAAGAGGGTTCGCATGGTCTCTCTCCCGCGAGGAACGGATTTCCCTGCGCACGGAGATGGCAATCCACGCGCCAAGCGCGATTGGCCGCGCCAACTGGCGAGAATTCACGAGCGCGGGCGCTGCCCCACCGCATCGCCTGCCCAGCGCGCCGTGCAGCGTGCATTGCCGCTGATGCAGCGGGGGGTGCTTGAGGAGGGTAGCCCACGTCAGGATGATGAGATGGCACGGCCCTGTCGAAGCGGGAGTACGACAGGGCCGCGCGCCTCGTCGGCGCTGACTTCTCGCTTACTTCTTTTTCTTCTTCTTCGTCGCCTTCTTCTTCACCCGTTCACCTCCTTCTGGGAAGTTTTCACACCCTGCTTCTGCTCGGCATGCTAGTGAGGGACCCCGATCCCTGTCAAGAAGAAAATCCAAGATATGGGGGTCCGAGGCCGGACGTGGACCCAAGATCTGGTGTAGCAGCCGCCTCAGGCTATAATTGACATCGCCCCTCTCACGCGGTAGCGTGAGCCAACTTGCACCCGCCCTCACACAGCTAACCCGGGGGACTTCGCCGATGAGACGCACTCTGAAGAAACTCGTGTTCGTCGAGCCCAAGTCGACGCACCTGCACATCTACAGCCGGGTCTGCATCCCGCGGCTCGGGTCGATCCTCCTCGCGACGATCATGCGGGCCAAAGGGTACGACGTCCGCGTGTACATCGAGGACATCCACCCGGTCGACATGAACGAGGTGCTCTCCGCCGACCTCGTCGCGATCTCGGCCATCACCTCCACGGCGCCGCAATCCTATCGGCTGGCGGACCAGGTGCGGCAGGCGGGCGCCATCGCCGTGATCGGGGGCACCCACACGAGCTTCCTGCCCGACGAGGGCCTCGAGCACGCGGACTTCGTCGTCCGCGGCGAGGGCGAGTTCGCGTTCCAGGAGCTCGTGGATGGCATCCAGGCGGGCCAGGGGTTCGAGAAGATCCAGAACCTCTCCTACCTGGTGGATGGCCGCGCGGTCCACAACCCGGAGCGCCCGAAGATCCCGAACCTCGACGTCAACCCGATCCCGGACTACCACCTCATCACGGGCTGGAAGCCGGGCGGCGTCATCTCGGTCGCCACGTCGCGGGGCTGCCCGTTCTCGTGCACCTTCTGCTCGGTCCCGGGCATGTACGGCCACGCCTTCCGCACCCACTCGGTCGCGCGCGTGCTGGAGGAGCTCGAGAGCCACCGGGGGAACCTCTACACGTTCTTCGCCGACGACATCTTCACGGCGAACAAGAAGCGGGTGAAGGAGCTCATCCGCGGGATGATCGCGCGCGACCTGACGCCGGAGTGGGGCGCGCAGGTGCGGACAGAGACGGTGGACGACCCGGAGCTCCTCCAGCTCATGCGCGACTCGAACTGCTTCAACGTCTACGTCGGCTTCGAGTCCATCAATCCTCGAACGCTGAAGCTCTTCAACAAGAAGCAAGACCTCGACAAGATCGAGCGCTCGATCGAGCGCTTCCACGCCCACAAGATCCGGATCCACGGGATGTTCGTGGTGGGCTCGGACGAGGACGACCTGGAGACGATCGACGCGACCGCGGACTTCGCGCTCAAGCACGACATCGATTCGATCCAGTTCATGATCATGACGCCGATCCCGGGCTCGCCCGACTACGAGACGATCTACGCCCACGGCGAGAAGTACATCATCAGCAAGAACTGGCAGTTCTACGACGGTCATCACGTCGTCCACCAGCCGCGCCGGATCAGCCCCTACGAGCTGCAGCTGGGCGCGATCAAGGCGATGGAGAAGTTCTACTCCTGGCGCGGGATCGCCCAGAAGCTCCTGAAGCGCGACATCTACTACGCGACGATCCGGTACTGGGGCAAGAAGATGATCCGCGAGTGGTGGAAGGACAAGGAGAACCGCGCCCACGTCGAGTGGCTCAGGTCGCAGCTCTACGCGGACGCCACGGAGTTCGGCCACGGCGCGGTGAAGACGGTCGCCCTGCCGGCGCTCCTGCTCCAGGACTCGCTCGGCCGGCTGCTCGAGCGCTTCCTCGCCGAGCTCGGCGTCAAGGTGGTCCCGCTCGCCGAGGCCGCAGCCGAGGGTGCCCAGCGGGCGCGCGAGACCTTCGACTGCCTGATCACGCCGATCGTCAAGCGCGCCGCCCAGGAGCGGGAGGAGTTCCACGCCCGCCTGGCGGCCGTGACCGCCGCGCTCCAGACCCACTGGGAGAAGCTGCCGCGGGTGAGCTTCCCGCTCGTGGACGGTCAGGGGCCGGTGTTCGAGCCGTTCGCGAAGATCGGGCTCCTGGTGACCAAGAACCTCGACCGCATCCGCGACGCCTACAAGACCGCCGGCGTAGCGGAGGGTCTGTGGGGAGCCGCGTAAGCTAGCTAGGAGCCTGTCGGAGTATCTAGAGCGCTGCCTTCGGCTCGTGGACCGACGACGGCCGGCGGGCGTGCCGCCGCCGCACGAACTCCTCGTTGAGCGGCACGCCCTTCTTGCAGAGCGGACACTCCTCGGGATCGTAGGTCGGGAAGTCGCGGCTCACGAGGCTGAAGACCGGCTTGCCGGTGAGCTCGACCGACGTGCGTCGCCACAGGCACCCGACGCCGACCACTTCCGCGCCGAGCTGCTCGACCAGGTTGATCAGGAGAGTGAGCGTGGAGCCGGTGCTGACCAGGTCCTCGATGAGGAGGACCTTCGAGGCCGGGCGGACGAGCCGCTGGAACTCGACCGGGATCGTCACGCGCCGCTTGCCCCCCGAGAGCCCCTTGGCGCCGTAGACGACGACCGGACGCGAGGGGTGGGCGCGCGCGACGCAGTGGGAGAGGATGAGCGCGCCCGGCCCCGTGGAGAGGACGACGTCCACGGGCCACGGGGCGAAGTGCTTGGCGATCACGGCGCCCAGGCCCTCGGTGAACGAGGGCTCCGTCGTCACGAGCGTCTTCTCGATGTACTCCGAGGTGTGCTGGCCCGAGGGCAGGAGCACGTGGTCGTTGGCGTGATAGGCGCCGGTCCGCTTGAGGATCTCGAGATGGATCTTCTCGCGGACTTCGGTCTCCACCGCGACGGGATCTTTCCTGGGCCCAGGGCTCATCCGAGTCCTCCCCGCGCATTATCGCATTTTATTGCTACACTCGGCCCATGCGTGTGCTCGCCGTGGAGACCTCGACACTCGCGGGCGGCGTTGCGCTCCTCGACGGTGACGTCCTTCTCGGCCAGTACATGCTCGACGTGCGCGTCACCCACTCCGAGCGCCTCATGGGCGCGGTGGACCGCCTCCTGGGCGATGCGCGCTGGACGGTGCGCGATCTCACCGGGCTCGCCGTCGCGGTGGGGCCGGGCTCGTTCACCGGGCTCCGCGTCGGCCTGAGCACGGTCAAGGGTCTGGCCCTGGCGCTCGGGATCCCCGTGGCCGCCGTGCCCACGCTGGACGCCATGGCCGCCTCGCTGCCGTTCGCCGCGCTGCCCGTGTGCCCGGTGCTCGACGCCCGCAAGGGCGAAGTCTACGCGTCGCTCTATCGCTGGGACGGCGTCGCCATGCGGCGCGAGTGGGAGTACCTGGCGCTCGCGCCCGAGGCGCTGGCCGCGCGGCTCGGCGAGCCCGCGATCGTGCTGGGCGACGCCGCGCCGGCGATCCGCTCGCCGCACGCGCGCCCGGCGCCGCCGAGCCACCGCGCGCCGTCGCCCGCGTGGGTCGCGCTCCTCGGGGCAGAGCGGCTCCGGGGCGGCGAGACGGTGACGCCCGCCGAACTCGTCCCGATCTATCTCAGGCCTTGCGAGGCCGAGCTCAAGCGCCGTGCCCTCGCCGTCCGTTGACGTGATGCGGCCCGAGGACCTCGACGAGGTCCTCGCGATCGAGCAGGCGTCGTTCGCGATGCCGTGGTCGCGCGGCGCGTTTCTCTACGAGATGCAGCAGAATCGGGTGGCGCGCTGCTGGGTCGGCCGCGAGGACGGACGCGTCGTCGGCTATCTCTGCCTCTGGGAGGTCGCCGACGAGCTGCACATCACGAACATCGCGGTGCACCCGGCGTTTCGGCGGCGGGGGATGGCCCGGACGCTGCTGGGCGGGGTCCTGGATGACGCGCGCCAGCGCAGGCTCCGGCTCGTCGTGCTCGAGGTGCGCCCGAGCAACGCCGAGGCGCGCAAGCTCTACGACGCCTTCGGGTTCCGGGTGGTCGGCCGCCGCCGGGGGTACTATTACGACACCGGCGAGGACGCGCTCGTCATGGAGGCCCGCCTCGATCGGCCGAGCGGAGCGGCCGCCTCGGCCGGGAACCCGCAGAAAGCGTGAGGGGTTTATTGGTCGCCGTCTGACGTGAGATCGCGAGGTTCCCCCAGCGAGGTCGCGCGAGCGACGAGGAAAGGAGACGTGATGGATCGGGTGAAGCGACTCATCGGCATCGTCGGGTTGGTGGTCCTCCTGGAGCCATCAGTCGGCGCCGGCGTCTACGGCTACGTGGGCGGGCCGCTGCGCAACGTCACGGACCTCGCGCCCACCTGCGCGGGCTGCCACTCGTCGTTCTCGAAGGAGCAGCTCCGGAACGAGCCGGAGGCTGTCGCCAACAGCCAGGTGAAGGAGAACAAGCACTACAAGGCGTTGGAAGACGGGACCGGTCCGTACGAGAAGATGTCTCCCGCCGACCGCCAGAAGCTGCTCGCAGACGTCAAGCTCATGGACGAACTGGCCTCGATCGTGCTCAACGCACCGACGAGCCTCAAGCCCGGCCAGGAGGCTCAGGTCACCGTGACGGTGAAGGGCGGGCACGGCGTCGTCGGGGTGTTCCTCGTCGACACCGATCTCCGTTTCCAGGCGCGGCCGCTTCAGGGCGATGGCTGGGTCATCGTCGCCGCGCCGAAGGTGTGGGGAGGCGACGGCAACGAGCAGACGAAATGGGTCGACAGCCGCGCTCCGGGACTCAGGAAGAACCTCAACAGCACGGTGATCTTCGACCAGAAGAGCGACCTCGCCGCGAAGAAGCTGGCCGAGGGCAAGGTCGTGTGGACGGTCAAGGCGCCCCAGGAGCCCGGGACCTATTCGATCACCGCTGCCTTCCACTTCGGCTCCGAGCGAGCGTCGTCCGTTGGGACGGTGACGACGCCGACGGGCCAGGTGTTGCCGCGCGGGGGCCCCGGCGGCCCTTCGGCGCGCATCATGTTCGCCAAGCCGGTGACGGTCACGGTCCGTTAGCCCGAGAGGGAAAGGAGAGGCTCCGGCGATCCGCCGTCCGCGGCTCCGCTGCCTGGCGTCGTGGGGGATAGGTGTCGTCGGAGCCCTCCTGTGTGGAGCACTGTTCCTCACTGCACTCGCCGCGAAAGAGCGGGACAACCGGTTCTGCGTCTCCTGCCACCTCCACGACGAGAAATTCGGCCGACTGATCGCGGCCACCGGCCGCGACCTGGCGGGATTCCATCACCAGCGCAAGGCGGACGTCGGCTGCATCGCCTGTCACGGCGGCGCCGACGCGCGGATGCGCCTCGAGGTCTGGGCGGTCGCGGGCTTCGACACCCTCCGGTTCCTCACGGGCGTCTACGCGGAACCGACGCACATGCGGCTCCCGCTCCGCGATGCCGAGTGTCGACCGTGCCACACGCCGATCCTCGCCGCGCCCGCGGCCGGCGGGGACACTGTTGCCGCCGAAGCCGAGACGGAGGGACGCGGCGGCACCTCCTACCACGCGATCAGAGAGCACGAGACGGTGAGGATCGACTGCGTGCGCTGCCACACCTCGCATACGACGGACAGCGACGCCGGAAACCGTTTCATCGCGAAGGCACGGGTCCGGCCGGTCTGCCGCGAGTGCCACAAGGAGCTCTGATCGGCGAGCCGGGCCCCGGGGCGTCAGGTCAGCGCGCCGAGGACGAGCGCGAGCACGATGAGCGCGACGCCGAGCCAGCGCCAGCGGCGCGCGCACAGGGACGTCGTGAGGCCGACGCCGAGGTGGAAGGCCGCGAGGCCGAGATAGAAGTCCGTGAGCGCTAAGCCGAGCGCGTTGAGTGCGATGAACCCTCCACCGAGGGCGAGCGGGACGCCCACCAACGGCTTCCGCGCCACGAGCCCGAGTGCCACCAGACACACGGCATCGGCGACGAGGAGCCAGCGCGTCGCCCGCGGCCCTGGGACGACGAAGGCGAGACGTTCGAGCCACCATCGCTGTGGCGTCAGGAGCTCTGCGGCGGCGAGCAGGCCGAAGACGGTGAGCGCGGGCCGCATCGTGGCGATCCTACCACCGCTTTCTCTGAGAAACGCCGCCCGGCTGTGAAGCCCGACACCGCGACGCTGATCGAGCGCATGCTGAGCGGCGACCGGCTGGCGCTCGCGCGGCTCATCACCCAGGTGGAAAACCGCACGGCGGCGCTGCCGGCGATCATGAAGGCCGTCTATCCGCGCGCCCACGGCGCGTACGTCGTCGGCGTGACCGGCCCGCCCGGCGCCGGCAAGTCCACGGTGGTCGATCGCCTCACGGCCCGGCTCCGCGGCGAGGCGGCGACGGTCGGCGTCGTCGCCGTCGACCCGTCGAGCCCGTTCACGGGCGGCGCGGTGCTGGGCGACCGGATCCGCATGCAGACGCACGCCCTGGACCCCGGCGTGTTCATCCGCAGCATGGCCACCCGCGGCTCGCTCGGCGGCCTCGCCCGTGCGACCGGCGACGCCATCAAGCTCCTCGCCGCGGCCGGCTACGCGTGGATCCTGGTCGAGACGGTCGGCGTCGGCCAAACCGAGCTCGACATCATGAAGCTCGCGGACACGACGGTGGTCGTCCTCGTGCCGGAGTCCGGCGACGCGATCCAGACGATGAAGGCGGGGCTCATGGAGGCGGCCGACATCTTCCTCGTGAACAAGGCCGACCGGAGCGGCGCGCCCGCGCTCATGGCCGAGCTCAAGTTCGCCGCGCACCTGCACTCCGCGAGCGCAGTGTCTCCCAAGGACATCGACTGGGAGTTCCCGGTCCTCAGCGCAGAGGCCCAGAACAGCGTCGGCATCGCCGAGCTCCTCGTCGAGGTGAAGCGCCACCGCGCGACGCTCGAGGCGGCAGGCGCGCTTGCCACGCGCCGACGCGCACGGCGGCGGGAGGAGCTCAGAGGCCTGCTGCTCGAGGAGTTCAGGGAGAAGGTCGAGCGCGCGCTCGCCGGCGGCGACGTCGGCCGGACCGTCGACCGGGTCCTCGAGGGCACGCTCGACCCGTACTCCGCCGCGGAGACGATCCTCGCTGTGCTAAGGTTGGAGTCCTCATGACGTCCGTTCCGTTCCGCGACACGTTCTGGAACGTCCCCGTCTGGGCCCAGGTCGCGCTCTACGTCGGTGCCGTCGTCGCCGTCACGGTCTTCGTCTACGGGCTCGCGCAGCGTGTCCGCCTCTGGCGCGGCGGGCGTCCCGAGCATCGCTTCGATCGTATTCCCGAGCGCATCGCGCTCGTGCTGAAGCACGCGCTCGGCCAGGCCCGCACGCTCTCGCAGGCGTACCCCGGCGTGATGCACGCGATGGTGTTCTGGGGCTTCCTGGCGCTCTTCATGGGCACGGTCCTCGCGACGATCGACTACGACATCACGCTGCCGTTCTTCGACTACAAGCTGCTGCGGGGCCCGTTCTACCTCGCGTACGAGGCCGTGCTGGACCTGTTCGGGCTCTTCTTCGTGCTGGGCCTCGGCATGGCCCTGTGGCGCCGCTTCGTGCTGCGCCCCGACCGGATCGATCCGACCGCGCGCTTCGCCGGGCTACTGGCCTTGCTCCTCGTCATCAATGTGACCGGGTTCGTGATGGAGGCGTGCCGCCTCGCGGCGGTCCGCCCCGCCTGGGCGCCGTGGTCGCCGGTCGGCTGGGCCCTCGGGCAGGGGATGCTGGCCGCGGGCATGTCGGAGAGCGCGCTCCGGGCGACGCACCTCTCCGTCTGGCTCTTTCACGCCGCGGTCTCGCTCGCGTTCGTCGCGATCGTCCCGTACTCGTACTTCGTCCACCTGCTCACGACGCCGCTCAACATCTTCTTCGCGAAGCTCGGCCCGCGGGGCGAGATCCCGGCGATCGCGAACCTCGAGGCGGCCGAGAACCTCGGCGTCTCGAAGCTCGAGGAGTTCTCGTGGAAGCGGCGGCTCGACTTCGACGCCTGCGTCGAGTGCGGGCGCTGCCAGGCCGTGTGCCCGGCGCACATGGCGGGCACGGCGCTCTCGCCCAAGCAGGTCATCGTCAAGCTCAAGCGCCACATGCACGGCGAGCTGCCGGGTCCGATCCACGGCGAGCTGATCCAGCCCGAGGAGCTGTGGGCGTGCACGACGTGCATGGCGTGCGTGGAGGAGTGCCCGGCGTTCATCGACATCGTGGACACGATCATCGACCTCCGGCGCTACCTCGCGCTGTCGGAGGGCGCGCTCCCGTCCACCGCGCCGCAGTCGCTCCAGAACATCCAGCGCGCGGGCAACCCGTGGGGGCTCCCCGCGGGCGAGCGACTCGCGTGGGCCCACGGGCTCGACGTGCCGGTCATGGAGCCCGGCAAGGAGGTGGAGTACCTCTACTGGGTGGGCTGCTCGGCGTCGTACGACAGGCGCAACCAGGCGATCGCCCGGGCGGTGGTGAAGATCCTCAGGGCGGCGGGGGTGAGCTTTGGCGTCATGCAGGAGGAGCGGTGCCACGGCGAAGTCGCCCGGCGGCTCGGCGAGGAGTATCTCTACCAGACGCTCCAGCAGGAGAATATCAAGGCGATCAACCGGTACCGATTCCGGAAGGTGATCACCCACTGCCCGCACTGCTTCAACACGATCAAGAACGAGTTCCCCCAGTTCGGCGGGACGTACGAGGTCCTCCATCACTCGCAGGTGATCGACCAGCTCATTCGCGCGGGTCGGATCAAGCCGACGAAGGCGCTCGACGCGACGTTCGCGTTCCACGACTCCTGCTATCTCGGCCGCTACAACGGCATCCTGGAAGCGCCGCGCAGCGTCGCCCGATCGGTGCCGGGGCTCAGGGTCGTCGAGCTCCCGCGCAACCGCGCGCGCGGCCTCTGTTGCGGCGGCGGCGGCGGCCACATGTGGATGGAGGTGAAGTCCAAGAAGCGGGTCAACCTGATCCGCGTGGAGGAGATCCTCGAGGCGAAGGTGGATACGGTCGGCACCGGCTGCCCGTTCTGCCTCGCCATGCTGGACCTCGGCCGCAAGGTGAAGGGGGCCGACGAGAGCCTTCAAGTGAAGGACGTGAGCGAGCTCGTCGCCGAGAGTCTTGAGTGATGCGGGCGCTGCTCCGCGCGCTGCCGGACATCCTGCGCACGATCGTCCGCCTCGCCGCTGACCCGATCCTGCCGACTGCCGCGAAGGTGGCGCTCGCCGCAGCCGCGCTCTACCTGGTCTCGCCGATCGACCTGATCCCGGACTTCATCCCCGGCATCGGCATGCTCGACGACCTCTTCGTGGTCGCGATCGTCGTCGACGGCGTTCTGAACTGGGTCGACCGGGGTCTGGTGCTGAAGTACTGGCCCGGGAGCGCCGAGTCGTTCGACGGCGTGGCGCGCGCCGCGCGGATGCTCGCCGTGTGGGTGCCGCGGCGGCTCAAGATGAAGATCTTTGCCGGAAAGGCGTGAGGCAGCGGTCGCGATGCGCCCCGAGTACGCCGAGCTGATCCGGCGCCGTCTCGCGGTCCCGCTGGTCGAGGGGCCCGACAGGGTCACGACGCTGGAGGCCGCAGTACGCCGGCTCGTCGAGCCGGGGCAGACGATCTACGCGGGCGCGGCCCACGGCCGGCCCAACGCGCTCGTGAGAGAACTGGTGAGGCAGTGGTGGGGCAGGAGCCCCGGCTGGACGCTCGCGCTCACGGGAATGGGCTCGCCGTGGAGTGCCTTGATCATCGGCGGCCTCGTCAAGCGCCTGCTGACGACCTTCGTCGGCGAGGGCTATCCGTTCCCGGCGCCCCAGCCGCTCGTCGCCGAGGCGATCCTCGCGGGCACGGTGTCGGTCCAGAACTGGTCGATGCTCACGATGTCGCTCCGGCTGCTCGCAGGGGCGATGGGAGTCCCGTTCATGCCGACGCGATCGTTGCTCGGCTCCTCCATGGAGGAGGACAACGCGCGCGACGGCGACTTTCTCGCGGCCGACGACCCGTTCGCGGGGGTCGACGGCCCGACCGCGGGTGCTGCGGCGTCCCCGACGGCAACCCGGATCGGGTTCGTGAGGGCGCTCGTGCCCGACGTGGCGCTCTTCCACGCGTGGGCGGCGGACCGCGCGGGCAACGTGCTCGCGGCGGCGCCCCTCAACGAGAACTTCTACGCGGCGATGGCCGCGCGGCGCGGGGCGATCGTCACCGTCGAAAAGATCGTCACGACCGATTTCATCCGGCGCCACGCGGGGTTCGTTCGTCTGCCGGCCCAGTACGTCGCCGCGGTCGTCGAGGCGCCCCTGGGCGCGCATCCGGCGGGGATGTACGGGATGAACCTCCCCGAGCTCGAGGGCTACGCGGAGGATCCCGAGTTCATCCTGGAGCTGCGCCGGGCGTTCCGGCAGCTCGAGACCGCCCGGGGGTGGATCCGTGAGTGGATGCTCGAGGTGCCCGATCAGGCGGGCTACCTCGCGAAGCTCGGCTACGAGCGGATCATGGAGGTCAAGGGCCGCGCCCACACCGACGCGTGGGTGAGCGAGCTCGAGATGCTCGAAGGCCGTCTCGGGCCCGACGAGTGCCAGAGCGACTCCGAGCGGATGGTGGTCGCCGCGGCGCGCCTGCTCAGCGAAAAGGTCCGCGCCAAAGGCTACCGCGCGTACCTGTCGGGCGTCGGCAACTCGAATCTCGCCGCGTGGCTGTCGGCGTTGGAGCTCAAGGCCGAGGGCGTGGACGTCGAGCTGATGGCCGAGACGGGCATGCTCGGATTCCTGCCGCGTCCGGCCGAGCCGTTCGTGTTCTCGTTCCGGAACTTCCCGTCGTCGAAGATGCTCACCGACATCGTCCACGTGATGGGCATCTTCATGGGCGGCCGCGAGAACCGCTGCATCGGGTCGCTCGCCGCGGGACAGATCGACAAGCACGGCAACATCAACTCGACGATCGTGCCGGGCGTGACCTACATCACCGGCTCGGGTGGCGCCAACGACATCGCCTCCTCCGCGCGCGAGGTCGTCGTGACCCTCGCCCAGCGCCGGAACCGCTTCGTGGACAAGGTCCCCTACGTGACCGCGCCGGGCCGGCGTGTGACGACGGTCGTCTCGGACCTCGGCGTCTACGAAAAGGCCGACGCGCACGCCGAGCTGGTCCTGAGCGGCGTGTTCGCCGGTCGGCCCGAGGCGGACGCCGTGCGGCGGGCCCGCGAGGCGTGCGGGTGGGAGCTCAAAGTCGCGCCGGCACTCAGGCGCTTCGAGCCGCCGACGCTCGAGGAGCTCCGGCTCGTCCGCCTCTTCGATCCGCGCCGCTACTTCCTGGGGGAGCTCGCGTGATCGAATTGCCTTAGGGCCGACGGTCGCCCGCGCTAAAATCTAGGAGGGGTCGTGGTCATGGGTTCCGGGTCCTGGTCACTCCTGAAACGCTACGGCCTCGCTGCCGTCCTGACGGCGCTCGCCATCCTCGCCAGCCTCCTCCTCGCGCCCCACTGGAACCCGCGCCATCTCCTGCTGCCGTTCTACCCCGCCGTGATGCTGAGCGCCTGGTTCGGCGGCTTCGGCCCTGGCCTTCTCACGACGCTCCTGTCGGCGCTCGCGATGGACTACTTCTGGCTGCCGCCGACCTTCGCCTTCGGCATGCAGGAGCCCGGCGACCTCATCGGGTTCGTGCTCTTCCTCGGTGTGGGGCTCCTCGTCAGCGCCCTCAACGCGAGGCTGCTCCAGGCGCAGCGACACGCCGAGGCTGCGGCTGCCGAGCTCCGACGCGAGGTGGACGAGCGTCGAAAGGCGGAGGAGGCGGCCGCGAAGCTCGCGAAGCTGGCCGAGGAGCTCGAGTCCTCGGTGGAGCGGTATCGCCACCACTTCAAGCGGCACCTCGCGGGCGTGTTCCGCGCCCAGCGCGACGGGCGCATCGTGGAGTGCAGCGACGCCTTCGCCCGCCTCCTGGGCGCGGGCTCGTCCGCCGAGGTCCTTGCGCTCAACGCGAAAGAGCTCTTCCTCGATCCGGCGGGGTGGCGGGAGCTGGTGGCCGTTCTCGCCCCGGGCGTGGTGATCTCGAACCAGGAGCTCACGTGGCAGCGGAGCGACCGCATGCCTCTGAGCGTGCTCGTCAACGCCCGCGCAGCGGAGGGCCTTGTCGAGTGCCTCGCGATCGACATTACGGACCGCGAGCGCGCCGAGGAGGCCGAGCGCCAGACGACGCGGCTCCGCACGATCGCCGACCTCGCCGCCGCGGCCGCCCATGAGATCAACGGCCCGCTCACCACGGTCCTGACGAACCTGGCCCTGCTCAGGCTCGACGGCGAGCCCGCCGCGCGGGTGGACAAGGCGCTCGAGGCGGCGCGCCGCATCCAGGACACCCTCCACCGCATGACGCGGACCGATTCCGGAATCGCGCCGACGGGGAGGGGGATTCCCGCACGGCCGGAGAGTAAATGTTGACGGTCCCCTCGGCCAGGTATTAGCGTGGAGCGTGTGAAGTCGATCCTGGTCGTCGACGACGATCCGATGTTCGCCAAGCTGCTGGAGGAGATCCTGACGAGCGAGGGCTACGGCGTGACGACCGCCGCGAACGGCGTCGAGGCGCTCATGCTCCTCGCCAACCACGCCTTCGACCTCCTCATGATCGACATCCGAATGCCCGAGCTCGATGGCCCGAGCTTCTACCGCGAGCTCGAGCGGAGCAACCCCGACCATGCGTGCCGGGTCATGTTCATGACCGGCGGCGCCGTAGGGGCGGAGACGGCGCAGCTCCTGTCGACGGTCCGGACGCCCGTCCTCCGCAAGCCGCTCGCGGTCAAGGACATCCGCGACGCGGTCCAGCGGTTCTTCCTCGCCGCCGACAGCTTCCGTCGCCGCTCCTAACCTGGGATCAGCAGCGCGAGGCCCGTCAGGCCCGCGCCCAGCAGCACAGACTCCACGTGGATCTCGCGTGCCTGGCGCTTGAGCTGGGTGACCATCCACGGGTCCGCCACGAGGTCCTCGCCGCCGTCGAGGTCGCGCCGCCCGCGCGCCGCGAGTCGCACTCAGGTGTGACCGCGCGCCTGGAAGACGCCGAGCGCGCCCGCCCAGAACGGCACGAAGAGCGCCACCCGCCAGCCACGGCCGACCCCGCTCAGGAGGATCACGACGAAGGCGGCGATGCCCACCGCCAGCGTCAGGACGCCCATCAGGGCGCGACGTCGGCGGCCCTTCGGTCCGATGTTCGCGGCGCGCACGACCATCAACGGTGCGGTGTGGTGCGGATCAATCCGCGATCAGCACGAAGTCCATCTCCATGCTCGCCTGGCCGGAGCGCGGGTAGAGCTGGGTGACGAGCGGTTTGTGACCGGGCGCGGTCACGCGGACGTGGAGATGGAGGGGTCGGCCGGGGTAGCGGCCTGGGAAGTCTGTCTCGTAGCGGTAGCGCCCGGCGCCGTCCGCGCGCTGAGCGGCGCGGTGCTCGGCGTCGTAGTCGCCGCGCGGGTTGGCCGACCACCACTCGATCAGGGCTCCGGGCATGGGAGTACAGCCCTGGGTCGAGCTGACCCGGCCCGTGATCACCAGCCCGCCACCGGTGACCGAACGCTCCGGGGCGTTCGGCTCGTAAAACGGGCCGAGCATGTCGGGACGCGTCGGCGCGCACGCGGGCTGCCCCTCGGCGCGCGCGGACAGCATCGCGAGCAGGATCAGCGCCGCGGAAGCCGCGCCACGAGTCATGCGCCAATGCTATCATTCCGCCCGCCGTGGACGAGCGGCCCCTCACCCCGCCGCGCCTCTGGCCGGTCTTCGCCGCCTACATCGTGGCGTTCATCTCGATCGTGACCCTGTCGCTCATCGCCGCGGGCATCCTGCGCGCGATGTACCCGGACGTCCCCGACCCCGCCCTCTTCGACGGGGTCGTGGGCCTCATCGCCGGTGGGCTCGCGTCCTCGACGGCGCTCGTCCTCACGGTCGCGCTCTTCAACCGCCCCCTCGAGCCCGTGCTCCTGCGGCTCGTGCCGGGATGGGAGACGGGACCGGCACTCGCCGTGATGATCGTGGGCATGCTCGCCCTCGGTCAGACCCTGGACTCGCTCGCGACGCTCGCCGGGCTCGGCGACAAGGGCACGATGGCCGCGATCCGGAGCGCGCTCGCCGCCGCGGTCGGGCCGGAGCTGTTCCTGGCGGTCCTCGTCATCGGCGTTCTCGCCGGCTCGGCCGAGGAGCTGTTCTTCCGCGGCTACATGCAGACGCGTCTCGGCCAGCGGCTGCCGCCCGCCGTGGCAGTCCTCGTCACTTCCGTCGCTTTCGGGTTGCTCCACCTCGAGTGGATCCATGCGCTGCTCGCCCTCGTCCTGGGGCTCTACCTCGGGTGGATCACCGAGGTCGCCGGCAGTGCCTTGCCCGCGATCGCGTGCCACGTGATCAACAACACGCTCTTCACCGTGCTGACCGCGCTCGTCGGCCCCGTCGGGGGCGCGGGCCTGAACGCGGTGCTGCTCGCCGCGTCCGGGTGCGTGTTCGTGGGCTCGGTCGTCTGGCTGCGGCGCGCTCGGACGTGGTAGGCTTGGGCCCACGCCTGCGGCGCTCGAGAGGATGGACCGATGGCCGACCCCGTGATCGAGGAGCTGCTCGCCGCGCGCGAGCACCACCGCGCGATCGCGCCGCCGAGCGAGCAGCGGCGGCTCGCGCTCGCCGAGGCGTACGCCGTTCAGGACCGCCTGCGCGAGGCCCTTGTGGCGCGCGGCGAGCGGGTGATCGGCTGGAAGGCGGGCTTCACCAACAAAGCCCTCCAGGCGGCGTACGCCTGCGAGGAGCCGGTGTGCGGCTTCCTCCTCGCCTCGGGCGTCTTCCCGAACCGCGCCGAGGTCCCGTTCGCACGCTTCGCGAGCCTCGTCGTCGAGGCGGAGGTTGCGTTCGTGCTGAAGCACGACCTCGCCGGGCCGGGCGTGACTCCCGCGCGCGCGCTCGTCGCAGTCGAGGGCGCCGTGCCGGCGCTCGAGCTCGTGGACTTCCGCATGAGCGGCAAGCCCGTTGCGTCCGACGTCGTCGCCGACGGCGTCTTCGCCAGCGCGATCGTCGTGGGCGCCCCGCTCACCGACGTGGCCCGTCTCGACCTCGCGGTCGAAGGGCTCGTCTACGAGTTGAACGGCGCGGTCGTCGCGACCAATGCCGGCGCCGAGGTGATGGGCAACCCGCTGAACTCGCTCGCGTGGGTCGCCAACCACCTCGGGGCGCGGGGGCTCGCGCTCAAGGCCGGCGACCTCGTCATGTCGGGCTCGGTCTCGACGCTGCTCCGCCCGAAAGCCGGCGATACCGTGCGCGCCACGTTCACGCGACTCGGATCCGTCGCCGTCCGCTTCGCCTGATCCCAGGGATGCGCCTCAACGACCATGCGGTCGTGATCACCGGCGCGGGCGGCGGCATCGGCCGCGCTGCGGCGGTCGCGTTCGCGGCCGACGGGGCGGCGGTGATTGCCGCGGATCTCGCGGACAAGGCCGGTGCGGTTGCGGAGGAGATCCGACGGGCAGGGGGCCGCGCCGTCGCCGTGAGCGCGGACGTGAGCCACTCGACGGACATGAGCGCTCTCGCCGCGCGGTCGGTGCAGGAGTTCGGGGGCCTGCACGTGCTCGTCACGTGCGCGGGCCTGGGCGGGGCCGGCCTGCTCCTCGAGCAGGACGAACGGGAGTGGACCCGCGTCATCGACGTCAACCTGAACGGCACCTACCGCGCGATCCGTGCGGCGCTCCCGCAGATGATGGCCCAGCGGCGCGGGCGGATCATCACGATCGCGTCGATCCTCGGCAAGATGGGCGGCTACGGGTTCGTGAGCGCGTACGCCGCCTCCAAACACGGCGTCGTCGGCCTCACGCGCGCCATTGCGTCGGAGCTCGGCTCGCAGGGGTTCCCCGGCATCACGGTCAACGCGATCTGCCCGGGCTACGTGCGCGCGGGGATGGGCGTCGCGATGCAGGCCACGAAGGCGGGGCCGATGTCGGGCGTCGAGATCTTCGAGCGCTACTACAAGCGCCTGGTGCCTCAGCGGCGCATGATCGAGGCCGAGGAGATCGCCCACGCCGCCGTGTTCCTGGCCCTGCCCGAGTCCGCCGGGATCACGGGCCAGGCGCTCAACGTGGACGGCGGCTTCTTCATGTCCTGACGGGATCGCGCGGCGATGACGCTCGACGAGCTCGTGACGCTGACCCGGGAGCGGCTCGCGGCCCGCCTGCGACGGGTCGTGGAGCCGGGGCCGCTCGTCCGGGCCGCGGTGCTCGTCCCGCTCGTCGAGCGTGGCGGGCCGCACGTGATCTTCGCCAAGCGCACCGATCGCGTCGGCACCCACCGGGGCCAGATCTCCTTCCCGGGCGGCACGATCGATCCGGCGGACCCCTCACCCCTGGACGCCGCGCTGAGGGAGTCGGAGGAGGAGGTCGGCCTCCCGCGCGCGGCCGTCGAGCCCCTCGGCGCGCTCGACGACACGGAGACCGTCGCCACTCAGTTCGTCATCACGCCGTGGGTCGGCGTCGTCCGCGAGCCCGTGGTCTGGCGACCGGACGGCGAAGAGATCGAGGAGGTGATCGAGGTGCCATTCGCCTCGCTCGTCGAGCGCGCCAACTTCCGGGTGGAGCACTGGGAGCGCGACGGCGTCGTGCGTCCCGTGTACTTCTACGACTGGGGAGGCGAAGTCATCTGGGGCGCGACAGCCCGGATCGTCAAGCACTACCTCGACCTGGTGACGGGAGCGCTCTGAACTCGCTGGCTTCCCATCAGCGGCTTCCGCCCGCGCACAGCGTTGCCACGTCGCGCCAGTCCCTGTCCGGCAGCAAGGGTGCGGACCGGTGAGGGGCGGTCGCCGCCAGCCGCTTGAGGGTCTCCATGCGATCCCCGGCGGGCGGATGCGAGGCGAGATAGCGCAGCGGAGTCGGCCGCCGGCCCTCCTCGGCACGCAGCGTTTCGAAGAACGCGATCATCCCTTCCGGGTCCACGCCCGCGGCGAGCAGCATGCGCAGGCCCTCGACGTCCGCCTCCGCCTCGTACTGCCGGCTGTAGCGCAGAGCGCCGAGGACGCGTGCGCTCTCGAGCCCGTAGGCCATGGCCCCGCTGATGTCCCCTGACACCGCCGCGAGCATGAGCCCCGCGGAGGTGTGCTGAAGCAGCATCCGCGTCGCGTGGCGCCTGAGCACGTGCTGGATCTCGTGGGCGAGCACGCCCGCCAGCTCCTCCGGCGTGCGGGTGCGCTCGAGGAGACCGCGGAGGAGGATGATCTGGCCGCCCGGCACGGCCAACGCGTTCACCGACCCATCGTCCAAGACGGTCACGCGAAACGTGTACGGTACGCTCGGCAGCGGCGCCAACAGGCGCCGAACGATCCCGCCGATCACCGCTTCGCGCTCGGGGTCAACGCACTGGCGCCCGGAGGATGCGAGATCCGCGACGATCGCGTTGCCCAGGCGCTCCTCCCACGACGCGGGCACGCGCGCGGCGACTGCACCGGCCGCGGCCGGGATCCCCCACACGTAGAGCGCGGCCGCGACGCCGACGACGGCGAGAGCGGCCAGGACAGTGAGCTGCACGCGCGCCCGCCGGCGCCGCGGGTCGTGAAAGCGACGCGTGAGGACGGGCGCCGCGGTGTGCAGCGCCGCGAGGAACCCGAAATCGTCGACGAGAAGAACCGCCGCGAGCGGGGCACCGCGCTCGAGGCGGATCTGCTGCCCGGCGTAGAAGCCCTGTGTCTGACGAACCTCGGCGAACGGCCACCAGAGCGTCGCACCGCTCTCGAGTGCGATGTCGAGCCCCGTCGCCGTCAGCCGGATCGTCGCCGGCTGGCGCGCCGCACTGCGGCCGTCCAGGTAGTGTCCGGCGAACGCGCCCGGCATCGCGGTCCGGCGCTACCCGAGGTCGACGTCGGCGCCGAAGAAGTTCGAGAGCGCGTCGCCGGTGGCGGACGCGGCCTGGGGCTCCTGGACGATCCCGTCGAGGTCCAGCGGACCGTCGATCGTGACGTACGCGAACGCGAACCGCATGCTGCGCACGAGCACCCAGGGCCAGGCGAAGCCGAGCGTGACAAGGAGCAGCAGCACGTTCGAGAGCGTCAGGTTCATGAGCAGGCGGCCTGTGACCGTGGAGCGAAAGCGCGCGGTCTCGAAGGCGGTGTGCTCCCAGTAGTAGCGGGCCTTCTTCGCCTGGAACCAGAACCAGTAGAACCCCAGCGTCGGCAACAGGAGCAGCAGGGCCAGGAGGTAGGGGCCGAACAGGTCGCGCCCTCGACCGTCGAAGCGGAGGCGCCGCTGCCCGAAGTAGGAGTGCGAGACCAGGAAGCCGTGGCGATTCGTCTCGAAGAACGGATAGTAGAGGCTCAACGTCAGTCCGCTCAGGAGCCAGCCCCTCACGAAGAGCTTCACAAAAGCCCGCGTCCGTCCGCGGAACGAGAAGCGGATCCCGCGCCACGAGGTGCGGCTCAGGCGGTACCGCCGGGCGCCGACGATCGCGATGGGAATGAAGACCATGACGAGGGACGACGTGAGGAGCCGGGCGCCGACCTGGATCAGTGTGTCCTCGGTCAGCTGGCCGGCCCAGCTCAGCGCAGCGATCGGGAGACCGACGAAGAGGAGGGCCTTGACGAAGCCGAGCAGCAGCTCCTTGCCCGTGCCGTGATAACCGAAGCGGTCGCCCTCGAACGCGGTCTGGCTGAGGATGTAGCGGCGGATTTTTACCTTGCCCCAGAACCGATAGAAGCCGAGCGTCACCAGCGTCAGCAGGATGTTCACGGTGTGGATGCCGAAGAGCGTTCCCGCCGAGCCGTGAAACGTGAGCTTCCGGCCGCGGCTGGGACCGCCAAGTGGCCAAGCGGCGGTCGCGGTCGCCGCCGGGCTCGACGGCGGGGGGGCTGCGCCGTAGTCGACCGTCGGTGCAGCGGCGGGAAGCGTCGGCGGGCGTCGCATCTTCTCGAGGGAGGCCTTGTAGACCGACGCGATCACGCCGCAGCGTGCGCACTTGTCGCCTTCGACATCGGGAGCGCCGCATCGAGGACAGAGGTCGGCCATTACTGCGCTTTCGAAGGGGTCGACTCCGGGGCGCGCGTCCAGCGCTCCGGCGGCACGGCTCGCACCAGCTCAGCGGTCGCCCGCTCGACCACCCCGCCGACCGCGCTCACCAGGGCCTTGTGCATTCTGGCGTTGTACCAGCGCCCGGCGTCGGACGCCGAGAAGCGAACGTACTCGGCGAGCTCCGCGTCCTCGAGCGACTGGTACGTGTAGAGCATCGACACCAACTGCGCCTGGCGAATGGACTCGCTCACCCGGGTCCGGATCTCCTCAGCCCGGCTCTCGATCTGGCCCGGTCGCAGACTCTGTGCAGGGGGCGAGGTCGCAGACACCGCCTTCGACACGCTGCGGGTGACCGCGGCGACGATGTCAGCCGAGGTCTCGGCGGCGCCCGAGATCCAATCGAGCTTCTGGAGCAGCTCGACGCGCGGCGCCGGCGGCGGATTCGCTTTGAGGCCGGCGGCATACACGCCGATCTTCTGCTCTGTCGCCGGCTCCGAGGACGCGACCTCGAGGGCGGCGATCTTGCGCGCCACCGGGGAACGGAGCCACGCGACCGTCGCCTCGAGCCTGACCCGATCGACGTCGCGGCGAAGCTCGTCTCTGACCAGCGCGTAGATCTTGTCGTGACTGACCGCCCGCGCCAGGATCCGATCGACGGCGGTCTGGTCCTTCAGGCTCATCTGCCCCTGGGTGGGTTGCAGCTGGCCCGCCAATCGACTCGCGATCCCCGCGAGCTGAGCCTTGAGGCCGGACAGCTCCAGCAACTCCTCAACCGTCGCCGGGCCCGTGCGCGCGGGCTCTACGGGCGGGGCGGCTGGCGTTGCTTTTCGCACCGACACGGGCTCGGGCGCAGGGGCCACAACCTCGCTCGGGGGCTGCGGCCGGTCGGAATAGGTGACCGCGCCATGCGCGTCGACCCAGCGATAGACCTCTGCGGCGCTCACGTGCGGGAAGGCCGCGAGCGCCGTGCCGACCGCCAGGACCACCCAGACCCGCTCAGTCATAGTTCCATCCGATGATGACGTGCGGATCGGGCGCCGGTGGCAGCGCCGCGCCCGGTCCCCAGCGCTCGAACTTCTCGAGGAAGGCGCGCACCTCGGGCACCTGATCGTTCCAGTTGGCGAGGAAGCCGACGGCCCCGCGCGTCTCCTTCACGAACTCGTCGTACTTGCCTTGCGCGTACAGCACGCGCGCCAGCGCGAGCCTGCCGCCCGCGTCGTCGGTGAACAGCGCGACCGCCTTCTTCAAATGCGTCTCCGCCTCCGGATAGCGCTCGACGGCGTCGAGCAGTTTGCCGAGATTGCGGTGGGTGCGCCACGAGTCGGGATCGGCCTGGATGCCGCGCTGAAGCCACCCAAGGGCGCCCTCACGATCTCCCAGGTCCCAGGCGATCATCGCGCGATAGTTGTAGGGCCGCGCGAACGCCGGCGCCAAGCGGATCACCTCGTCGAACAGCCGGGTGGCGCCCTCGAGGTCGCCGTCGCGGAGGTAGCGCTGGCGCGCGATGAGGAAGAGCTGCTCCGCGCGCTTCGGAACGTCACGGTCGCCACCGAGCCGGATCCGGACGTAGCGGGTGCCGGATTCCTTGTTGCCAGCCAAGGGCGTGACTCGCGTCCCTTCGAGGACCATCAGCCGCCCGAGGCGCACGTAGCCTTCGTCCGACAGCCACTGCCCGTACCACCAGATGCAATCGGCGCTGTCCGGCTGGCCCAGCGTGGCCAGGCGGAACGCCTTGAAGATCTCATCGCGCCCGGCGCTCGCCTGCTGCTTCGCCTGCGCCTCGCCGCAGTAGTTCTGGTCCGCCTTCACGATGGCGTAGGCGCGCGCCAGCGTCCGAGCCTGCTCGAGGTCGCCTTTCTCTGTGAGAATGTCGATCTTGATCTGTACGATGTGCTCGAGCGACGGGTTCTCGCGCAGGAGCCACGCCTGCGCGACGCGCGGCGCCCACTGGAAGAGCCAGCGGACGTGTCGCGGGTGAAGCGCGAGCAGGCGGTCGAGCAGCCCGAGGGCCCGGTCGTACTCACCCACGCGCACGGCGAACGACGCCGTGTGGTAGATGACCCCGGGATCGTCGGGAGCGAGCGCCACGGCCCTGTCGTAGAACGTCCGCGCCTCGTTGAACTCACCCAGGAACTCGGCCATGCTCGCGCGAGCGGTGAGCGCTCGCACCGACGTGGGCGCCGAGTCTGCCGCCCGCCGCGCCTCCTCGAGCGCCTCCGCGTACCGGCCCGCCTGGAACTCCGCCTGGGCGCGCTCCAGATGCCCGGACGGGGGCGCCACGGCGGGCCGCTGCTGCGCCGCTGCGGCCGGGGCGAGGAGGAGCGTCAGCGCGATCGCCCACATCCCGGCTTTCATCGCGTCGCCCCTCATCGGACGCTGAACGGGGTGGGCCCTTGACGGGCGTCCCGGCCGAACCGAGCGTCCAGGTAGCTACGCTCTCGCTCGAGGTTCGGGTCGAGTCGGACCGCGCTCTGAAGCTCGCGCAGACCCTCGGCTTCCCGGCCGACCTTGAGGAGGATCCAGCCGACATTCGCGTGCGTGTCCGCGTCCGCCGGGTTCATCGCGAGGGCCCGGCTGTACGCGGCGAGCGCTTCCTCGTACCGCTGCAGCCGGTGGGCGGCGACGCCAAGGTTGAACTGGGCCCGCAGGTGATTCGGGTTCACCTCGAGCGCCTTCGTGAGCCAGACGAGCGCCTGCTCGTTGTCGTCCTGACTCATGTAGAGCCGACCGATGTTGTGATACGGCCACGAGAAGCCGGGGTCGACGGCGATCGCCTTCTTGTAGGCATCGAGCGCATCAGCCGGCTTGTGCAGGCGGTGCTCGAGCCGCCACCCGGTGACGTTGAGGGACTCCGCAAGTTTCGCGATCTCGTGCGCCGGGACGCGGTAGCGCGACACCCAAGCCGCCTGCGCGCGGGCCTCGGGACTCGCCCCGTGCTCGACACGGTCCAGCAGGACCAGCCGTCCGAGACGCACGAGCCCGTCGTCGGCGATCCGGGCGCCGAGCGGGACGAGACAGTCAGCGCGGTCCGGTTGAAGCAACATCGCGAGAAGGCCGGAGGTCTCGGACGAAACCGGTAGATCGGAGGCCTGACAGTACTCCACGCCGTCCTGAACCCAGCCGCGGCTCTTCGCCAGGCCGATCGCCCGCTCACGCTGTCCCGCCTCGACCAGGATGCGGAAGATGTACTCCGGCACGCTCTCACGCGAGGCGCGGAAGTAGGCACGCCCAGTTTGGAAGGACTCGGGGAGGCACTGGGTCAAAAGAGCGGAGACGCTCGGCCAGTGCTTCGGCACGCAGGCCACGAAGGACATGAGGCCGACCTCGAGCCCGTACCACGCGTGCTTCCGCCACGAGCCGTAGGCTCCGTCGAGCGACTGGATCGCCAACTCCATCTGCCCCATCCGGTCGGCCATCTCGCCGAGGCGGAGCCGGGTCGCCGTCGAGGGTGACAGCCCCACGGCGAGCCGATAGGCCCCGAGTGCCTCCTCGAACTCGCCGAGAACCTCTGCCGCCTCACCCAGAGCAAGCTGCGCCGGTGCGAAGTTGGGCGCCAGCCTCGTCGCCGTGCGCAAGTGCTCGAGGGCCTCGCGAAAGGCGCCCTGGGCCATCGCCTGACGGCCGGCGCCGAGCGACGCTCGTGCCTCGCGTGACGCCCCACAGCCGGCCAGCAGCGCGACCACGCCGAGCGCGCCGAGCAACAGCGCCCAAGGTCGATCGGGGCCCATTAACAAGCGATAGCGTGGTCTCGTCGCTTCCCCAAAGGAATCTGTTGGCCTCGGAATCTGGGGTCAGAGGGGCGCGTCACCTATACGGGTTAAGCATGCGAT
>QHTD01000141.1 GCA_003220675.1 Candidatus Rokuibacteriota bacterium
CGAAGTTAGTGAAATCACTACCCATGGGCTCGCCCCCTCAAGACCGAGACGCGGGTTCGAATCCCGCTGATGGGACACCAACTTGTTTTCGTTGACTCCTCCGCGAACGCTTTCCGTCCACGCCCTAGGGCACGTGAGCGGTTCGACTCCCAACCTCATAGGTTGACCACGTAGAACGAATATGTTCTACGGTTCCATACCAGTTTTCAGGGACGACACCAACCTTCGCACCAAAGGTGCGATTGAGCTGCAGGCTTGCAATACTTCACGCATACCCTAACGCGATATCGAAGCCCGTGTGAGAAACTACGTTCGTCATCCCTCATTTCTTACTGCGGCGGCAACCGCGAACTGGAAAACTAGGTTCGCGGCGAGAATCGTCGTCTTCGGTCCCGCATCGGTCAGCGGATTGACTTCGTTCAACGCAAAGCCGCCCACGCGCGGCGCAAGCGCAACGAGCAGATCGAGCAGTTCACCGCTCGTCAGACCGTCGGGCTCGTGCCACCCGACGCCAGGCGCGTGTGCAGGATCGAGGACGTCCATGTCGACGCTGAGGAAGATGTGATCCGCGCCGCTGGTGACTTCTCCGATCCGGGCGAATGTCCACTCCGTTCCGCAGCGGCGCACCGTGCGCGCCGGCAGCTCAGCAAGTCCGATCTCGTATCGATGAAGCGCTTCGATGACGGGAAGTTGAAGCTCCGCGTACCGACCTGCACGCATCGTCGGTGGTCCGAACTACCGGACTCAGGCCGATCGGCTCAGGCCGATCGGCTCCTTGACACCCCTAGCGGCGGAGCATAGAGTCGGCGCACCTCGACTCGCCGAGGTACTTGGAGGCCGCGGCCGATGCCCATCCCTAGGCTCTCACGAGGTCGTTCCCCACCAGACCCGACGCAGAGACCCTCCATAGCCCGCACTCGACAAGCCAGTTGTCGGTGCCCCGACTGAGCAATGCATGGGACCGGAGAGGAGGTCAGCCATGATTGATCGGCGCGAGTTTCTCGCGGTTCTGGCCACCGCCGTGGCGGCCCTCGGAACGCGCGAGGCCATCGCAGGCTCCCCACACGCCCAACGAGACGTCCTTCCCGTCGCTGATCTGGGCAGCCTGCAGAAGGCGTACACGTTCTTCAATCCGACCGAAGCCGAGTTCATCGAGGCGGCCATCGCGCGCCTGATTCCGAACGACGATCTCGGCCAGGGCGCGCTCGAAGCCGACGTCTCGTACTTCATCGATCGGCTGATGACGTCCGAATACGGCTCCGGAGCGCGTTTCTACAATCAGGGGCCGTTCGGCGACACGACCCGGTACCAGGGATATCAGTTGCCCCTGACGCCGCCGGAGGTGTACCGCGCCGGCATCGCCGCGACGAATCGGTACTGCGAGGAGAAGCACGGGAAGCGTTTCGCCCAGCTCGATGCAGGCGCGCAGGACGAGGTCCTGAACGCTCTCCAGAGCATCGGCCTCGAGAAGGTTCCGGGCGCCACGTTCTTCGGTCAGCTCCTGTCCGACACGAAAGACGGCTTTTTCTCCGATCCCGTGTACGGGGGAAACCGGGACATGATCGGCTGGAAGCTGGTCGGCTTCCCGGGTGTCGCGGCCAACTATGCCACGACCATCGGCAAGAACGAGCCGTACGACGTCGCGCCCGTGGACCTCGGCGCGCTGCGGGCGCGGGTTCCTGTCGACGAGCACGGACATCCGATCCATCAAAACGCTGCGGCCGGCGTCATCCGGCCAACGACGGCTCCCGTCCCGTCACCGAGCGACCGCCAAACGGCGGACGCCGCGCACACGAAGACGACCTTCTTCGTGTGAGGAGGGAAGAACACATGGCGACGAGACTGAAGCCAGTAGATGTCGTGACCGTCGGCGTCGGATGGGCGGGCAGCATCCTGGGGAAGGAGCTGGCTCAAGCAGGGCTCAAGGTGGTCGGGCTCGAACGCGGCGACAACCGCACCCAGGCAGACTTCGCGCTGCCGCAGACGCACGACCAGTACAAATACGACCGGCAGCTGGAGCTGTTCGAGCAGACCTCGCGCTCCACGCTGACGTTCCGGAACGACTATCGCGAGGTCGCCCGGCCCATGCGGCGGCACGGCCCCTTTCCCTGGGGTCAAGGGGTCGGCGGCGCAGGTTTCCACTGGGCTGGCTGGACCTGGCGTCATCACCCGTGGGACTTCAAGACCAAGAAGATGACGACGGAGCGGTATGGGGCGAACGCCATTCCCGCTGACGCCACGATCCAGGACTGGCCGATGACCTACGAGGAGCTCGAGCCGTCCTACGACAAGTTCGAGTACACGTGCGGCATCTCCGGAACCGCTGGCAACATCCAGGGCACGATCAGGCCGGGCGGCAACCCGTTCGAGGGCGCCCGGACGAGGGACTTCCCCAACCCGCCCCTGACGCGAAGCTACGTCGAGACGCTGTTCACGAAGGCCGCGACCGATCTCGGCTATCACCCCTTCCCGGTTCCCGCGGCCCAGATGAGTCGCCCCTACACCAACCCGGACGGCATCACCATGGGCGCGTGCCTCTACTGCGGCTACTGCATGAACTACCCGTGCGAGGTCGCCGCGAAGGCCACCCCGCAAACCGCCGTACTACCGGCCGCGTTCAAGACGGGAAACTACGAGCTTCGTAGCCACGCGGCGGTCCAACGAATCAACGTCAGCGGCAACCGCGCGACGAGCGTGACCTACGTGGATGCCCACGGACGCGAGTTCGAACAGCCCGCCGACATCATCCTGCTCACCGCATTCACCTGGTCGAACACACACCTGCTCCTCCTGTCGGGCCTTGGCAAGCCCTACGATCCGGCGAAAGGCACCGGGGTCGTCGGCAAAAACTACGCCTGGCATGCCGGGCTGCCCTACGTCCCGATGCAATTCGACAAGGAAGTGATCACCAACCCGTTCATGGGCGCGGGCGCGCTCTGCACGTCGATCGCCGACCTTCAGGGCGACAACTTCGACCACGCCGGCCTCGGGTTCGTGGGCGGCGCGATCATTCAGATCCTGGCGATGGGGTGGGGACCGCTCACGTTTCAGCCGACGCCCCCGGGCACGCCGACGTGGGGCTCGGCCTGGAAGAAGTCGGTTGCCTACTACTACAACAGGTCGGCGCAGATCGTCGGCCTCCACGATCATCTCTCTTACCGCGGCAACTATCTGTCGCTCGACCCGACCTACCGGGACTACTGGGGCAATCCGCTGCTGCGCTTGACCTACGACTTCGGACCCAACGAGCGGAAGTTGAGCCAATACTTGACCGGCATCGGCGAGAAGGTTGCCCGTGCGATGGGGGCGAGTCACTACGGTAGCTATGGCCTCGGCGAGCACTTCGACGCGGGCGTGCCGTACGGGATCATCCACCAGGTCGGCGGCGCCATGACGGGGAGCGACCCGACCAAGAGCGTCGTCAACCGATATCTCCAGTCCTGGGATGCCCACAACGTCTTCGTCGTGGGTGCCAGCGCGTTCCCGCAGATCTCGTCGTTCAACCCCACCGGAACCGTGGGTGCGCTCGCCTACTGGACCGCGGGCGCGATCAAGGACCGGTACCTCAGGAAGCCTGGGCCTCTCGTGTAGCCTCTGGCGTAGGACGATGGAAGGTGAGTCGCGCCGCGCGGCTCACCTTCCCTTTACTTCAACATCTCTTTGACGGCGTCCAGCCCGACCTTGGCGCACTCCTCGTCCTGATCTCCGGTCGCTCCGCTGACGCCGATCCCCCCGATGAGCACTTCTCCGGCCTTGATGGGCAGCCCACCGGGGAAAATGATCAGGCGGGGCGTGTACTGGATCCCGTCCGCGGCCTTGACGATCGACTCGCCAAAGAGCCGCGTCGGGAAACCGAATTGGGTGGCGGTCCAGGCCTTGTTGATGGAGATATCGACGCTCCCCCGGAAGGAGGCCGGGTCGCGCCGGAAGTAGAGCAGCCCCCCACCGTCGTCGAGCACCGCGATGTTCATCTTCCACCCCTTGGCTCTGGCGTACTTGTCGCACGCCATCGCCGCCTTCTCGGCCACCTCGACGCTCAACGCAGGCTTCTGCTCGAGGGCGGAGGCGGCGTTGAAACCCGCCGATGCGACAACCGCGGCCACGATCACTGCTGCAAGGGCTCGTCGAGCAATACGCATACCCAGCCTCCAGCTCAGATGGTAGGGACCCGATCCACGACGTCATCCTCCCGAAATGCGAGCGGAGTGTAGGTGACGTCGAACACCGAGTCAAGGCAAGAGAGGTTGTCCTTGACCTTCGCTCTCGCTGCGAAGAGGCGAACTCACGGGAGATGAGTCCGAACGCTGTAGGGCTCGTAAATGACTGCGGCGCGACGGTCGCAGCTGACCAGTTCGGCGCCATGGTCCGCGGCCGCCTCGTCGTCATGGCGCGCGGGAGCAAGATCGCCGACGGTGAGCCGGACGCGGTGCGGGCGGATCAGGCCGTGCTGACCGCCTATGCGGGGCTCTGACATGACGAGCGAGCCTCTCACCACGGCCTCCCGGCTCGTCGCGCGAGGCCTGGTGGCGGGCTACCTGCGGGGCGTCGATATTCCTCGGGGCGTCTCGGTCGAGGCGCCGCGCGGGCAGGTGCGATGCGTGCTCGGCCCCAATGGCACCGGCAAATCGACGTTACTGAAGGTGCTCTTCGGCTTTCTGCCGCCGCGGGACGGAGAGATCCGTTTGGACGGGCAACCGTTGCGGTCCGTCGGGGTGCACGAGCTGGGGCGGCACCGCGTCGTCTATCTGCCGCAGCGCCCGAGCATCTTTCCGTATCTCAGCGTCGAGGTGAACTTGCGGCTGGGCGCCTGGCGCTACCGCGGCGAGCGCCGACGCGTTGACGAGCTGGTCAGCCGAGCGTGCGAACAATTCCCGGTGCTGCGTGACCGGCGCCGGCAACCTGCTGGCACGCTGAGCGGCGGACAGCAGCGCCAGCTTGAGATCGCCCGCAGCCTGATGCACGATCCCGCCGTCCTGCTCATCGACGAGCCCACCGCTGGCGTCGAGCCACGCGTCGCGGCCGTCATCTACGAGACGATCAAAAGCCTGGCGGCGCAGGGCAAGGCGGTCCTGTTGGTGGACCAGAACATCAAACGGGCGCTTGAGATCGCCGACTATGTTTACGTCATGCGAACCGGCACGGTGCTGTCGGAAGGCTCGCGGGAGGTCTTCGGCGACGATACCAAGGCGCTCGTCTCCCGCTGGCTATACCCCAGCGGGAACGCCTAAGGTCGAATCTTCGATTCGACTACGTAGTCGTGGAGAATGGAGCGGCAGCACTGAGGCTTGAGCGAGAACTCCATAAGGAGTATCGCAGGCGATATCTCGACCGTCCACCGCTCGACGGGACATCAGGCCAGTCGGATTGATTTGTTTTTATGCTCTCTGATTTCTTGGATCGCACGGATCTAGGGACGAAAAATAGGCCGCCGCGAACCAAAGCGTGAGGGAACGCGCCGAGCTGCGGGGTCGTGCCGAC
>QHTD01000142.1 GCA_003220675.1 Candidatus Rokuibacteriota bacterium
CAGGTGCTGGAGCAGGGTTCGGTTCACGCCGGCCGCCGGCTCGTCGAGCAGGATCAGGTCGGGGTCGGTCATGAGCGCCCGCGCGAACTCCAGGAGCTTCTGCTGCCCGTAGGAAAGGCGGCCGCCGTACTCGGCGCGCAGATGCGTGAGGTTGACGAACGCGATGAGCTCCTCGGCCCGCGCGCGCGCGACCCGATCGGGCACGTCGAGCCCGGTCACCGAGAGCATATTCTCGAGGACCGTCATCTCCCGGAAGATGCGCGTGACCTGGAACGTCCGCGTGACGCCCCTGCGGAAGATCTGGTAGGGCTTGAGGCCGGCGAGGCTCTCTCCCCGGTAGAGCACCTCGCCGCCGTCGGGCGCCGCGAGCCCGGTGAGCAGGTTGAAGGTCGTCGTCTTGCCCGACCCGTTGGGGCCGATGAGGCCGGAGATCTTGCCCATGGGGACGGCGAAGCTGCATCCGTCCACGGCCCGGACCCCGCCGAAGGCCTTTCTGAGATCACGCGCCTCCAGGGCGATCCCGTCCGGGCGCGCGCTCATCAGTGGATCATCCCCTTGCGGACCCAGCCCCGGTCGATGGCGAACCCCATGAGGCCGCGCGGCATGAAGCGCGCGACCAGGACGATGAAGAGGCCATACGCGATCAGGTGCGCCGTGGGGAAGTTGACCCAGGTCAGCTCCTGGGCCGTATAGAGCAGCATCGCTCCCACGATGGGGCCGATGACCGTACCCTTGCCGCCCAGCATCGACATGAGCGCCATGGCGATGGTGATCTGGACGAAGAACACCGACGGCGGGTCGATGTAGAGAACCTTGTAGGCCTGAATGCCGCCGGCCACGGCGGGGAACACGGCCGAGAGCACGAAGGCTGCCAGCTTGTAGAGCGTGGCGTTGATCCCGAGCGCCTCGGCCGCCACCTCGTCCTCGCGGATGGCGTTGAGGCGAACCCCGAACCGGGAGTGCCCGACCCCGTAGGCGACCACGATCGTCAGCAGCATCAACACCAGCATCGCGTCGTAGGTCTCGAGGGAAGTCTCGGCGCTGGGCAAGCTGATGCCCAGCCCGCCATGGGTCAGGCCGTCCCACACGGTGGCGACGACGCGCGTCCCCTCCGCCGCCCCGAGCATGGCGATGGCGAAGTAGGGGCCCTTGAGGCGCAACACCGGATAGCCGATCCCCACCCCGACGACCGCGGCCAGCACGGCGCCGACGCCGAGCGTGGGAAGCCAGTGCCACCGGTAATCGGCCACCAGGATGGCGCAGGCGTAGGCGCCGATCCCGTAGAACGCCACGTGGCCGAACGACGTGTAGCCGGTGAAGCCGCTGATGATGTTCCAGCTCAGAGCGAGGACGACGTACATCATCGTAAAGAGCACGAATGAGCGGAGGTAGACGGTCAGGGCGTGAGGAAGGATCGCGAGCGCGACCGCGCACGCGCCCAGGAGGGCCAGGTTCCGGAGGTGCTCGACCCGCGTCACTGGTAGCGGCTCAGCCTTCCTTCACGCCCATGAGCCCGCCGGGCCGGATCAGGAGCACGGAGATCATCAAGCCGTAGGCGGCCAGCTCGACCATGGCCGTGCCGTTGGGGACCATGAGCGAGACCAGGTTCTCGAGCACCGCCAGCATGAGTCCACCGATCAGCGCGCCCACGTAGTGGCCGCGCCCGCCGAGGACGATGATGGCGAACGCCTGCAGGGTGTAGAGGACGCCGGTCTCGGGGTTGAACCCGAACTGGATGGACACGAGCGCCCCGCCCGCCACGGCAAGCGCCGCGGCGAGGCCGGTCGTGATCAGGTAGATCCGCCGCACGTCGATCCCGCACACCATGGCCACCTCGGCGTTCAGCGCGGTGGCGCGGACGGCCTTGCCCAGGCGGGAGAGCTTCAAGAACAGGTAGACGGCGGTGGAGATCGCCACCGCCAGCACGAAGCTGATCACCCTGTTCTGACCGACCGCGATGGCGCTCGTGAGCTGGACCGTTCCGGGGGCGTAGGGGATCGTCCGGAAGTCCGTGGTGAAGATCAGCTCGGCGGTGTAGATCATCGCGAGGCCGAGGCCGAAGGTGATCAGGAGCCCCGTCAGCTCGGGCGCTCCGACGGCGGCGTCCAGCAACAGCTTCTGCACCACCACGCCGAACACGAAGGCGATGGGCAGCGTCAAGACGATGGAGAGCAGCGGATCGACGCCCAGGTAGAAGAAGGCGACCCACGTGAGGTAGGCGCCCATCATCACCATCTCGCCGTGGGCGGCGTTGATGATGCGCATCACGCCGAAGATCAGCGTGAGGCCGAGCGCGAACATCGCGTAGACGCCGCCCTGCATGACGCCGCCGACGACGACGGTCGCCAGGTTTCCGAGCCATCGCTCGTCGAGGCGCACGGTGCCCGCCCAGGCGCCCACGAGGAAGGGCATCGCGTACGCGCAGACCAGGAATGCCGCGAGCAGGTAGAGGCTGCGGACGTCGCTCCGTTCCACGTCCTCAGCCGGGGCTTACCGCTTGCTCCACTCCGGCGTCGGCAGCTCGGCCCTCGTCTCCGCCCACTTCTCGGGCCACACGACGCGGCGCTGCCCCCGGAGAACCTGGAAGGTCAGCCCCTCGTGGGAGTTCATGCCTCTGGCGTCGACCTTGTAGCGGCCGTAGATCGTCTGCACCTCCATCGTGGCCAGGGCGTCGCGGAGCTTCTCGTTGTCGAAGCTGCCGACCTTCTTGAGGGCGGCCTCGGTCACCTGGAGCGCGCCGTAGGCGCCCCCGGCATGGTAGTTCGGCTTCTCGCCGAAGCGCTTCTCGTACCGCTCGATGTACTCCTGCATGCCCGGATGCCCGAGCACCTTGGGGAGCGGCTCCCACTGGCTGAAGCCCAGGACGTACTCGGCGGTGGCGCCGAGCTGCTCGGGAAAGTTCGGCAGGCTCGGCCCGATCGTGCTGGAGTACAGCTTGAAGTTCAGGTTCAGCTCGCGCATCTGCCGGAGCTGGGCGGCGGAGTCGGCGAAGTAGCTGTTGGAGAAGACCGCCTCGGCGTCCGCGGCCTTGATCTTCTGGAGCAGCGCGGTGAAGTCGGTCTGCTTCGTCGGATAGTTCTCCTCGAGGACGACGTCGATGCCGAGCTTCTTGCACCAGTCCTTGGCCCCCTTGCCCGCCTGGCGGGGGAAGAGGCTGTCCTGGCCAATGATGGCCGCCTTCGTCACGCCGATCTGCCTGGCGAGGTGGACGGCGCCCTTCTGGTAGTCCTCGGCGACCGCCACGATGTTGAAGATGTAGCGCCGCCCCTTCTCCCAGATCGGGGTCGACGACGCGCCGTAGGCGAGGAAGGGCATCTTGTAGCGCTCGTTCACGTTGGCGACCGCCTCGGTGATGCCGCTCGAGTACGGCGCCAGCAGCAGGTCGACCTTGTCTTCGGTGATCAGCTTCTCGTAGAGCTTGATGCTCGTCTGGATGTCGGACTTGTCGTCGAGCAGGCGCAAGACGATCGTGTGGCCGAGGAGCCCGCCGCGGGCGTTGACCTCGTCGACCCACAGCTTGATCGAGTAGACCTGACGGCCGGCCGGCTCGGCGTATTGCCCGGTCTGGGAGATCGCGCCGCCGACCAGCACCTCGTTGTTCGGACGATGGCCGGCCCAGCCCGTGCCGACGCCGAGCACGAAGAGGGCCGCGAGAGCTCCAGCGAAAGCCAGAATTGCCGCTGTCTTCATCCCCAGTCCCCCATGGGTCGAGGTCTCCCTTTGGTTCGAGTCGGAGCCGGAACTACTTGAGCCGCGGGTCGAGCGCATCGCGGAAGCCTACTTTACAAGACATTCCACTTGTCAACAACGGCGCTGTCGGACCTCCGCGCGACGCGCTGAGGATCGCGGCCGAGCGAGATGAGGAGCCGAGAGCCGTGGCGGAGCTGGGGTTACTGCGTCGTGCTGGCGGTGGCCGCGGCGTGCGTTACGTCCCGCGGACGCCCGTCGTCAGGTCGTCGAATGACAGGAATTGGACGGCGGCCAGTGAAGCAGGACGTGGGCATACCGACTCGGCTCCATGTCCGCCCCGGCCCGCCGGAAGTACGCTTGCCAGAACCGGCCGATGTTCTCAGCGAGCTCGGCCGACGCCGCGGACGCCCCCGAGACGTAGATGCACACGCCCGCGAGCTTGGGGATGAGGCCTTTCGCGTCCAGCTCGGAAAGCGTCTTTTCAGTCGTGGCGGGGCTCCAGGAGACCTTTTCGAAGTTGTACGGCGGACTGTCCTCGATCATATCGGACATCAGGATGAGCACTTTCCGTCGCGTCTCGTCGTAGAACAGCTTCTGGGCGAGGAGGAGCGAGCTGAAGATATCGGTGTATTTGCTCGCGAAGCGTTTCGCGAACACGTTAGCGACTTCGGTCCTCGTCTTGTCCTTGAGGAGGAGGATCTGCGCATCAAGTTCCTTGGCGCTGCGATTGAACTTCAAGACGTTGTCGAGAAACCCGTTGAAGTGGGGCCTGGCCGGCAGGCTGGTGTCGACGAGAGGACGAAAGTCGGTCAGGGTCTTGTCGTGGATCGGGGCGATCAGGAGCCGGTCTCCCGCTGAGAGCGAAGGGAGGATCTCGGCCTCGATCTCCCGCCGGAACGACGCCCGGTCCTCGCCGGTGACGCTGGCGGAGAAGTCGATGAAGATGACGACCGCGGTTCCGCTCTGGCTCGCGGCCGGCGCGGAGCGCCCGCAGCCGGTCATCAGGACGAGCGCCTGCGTCGTCAGGACGAGAACCCAGGCCGTCAGCCGATGTCGGACGAGGGACTCAACGACCATCCGATGCCCCGTTCTCGCTGTTCATGGAGGCCTCCGGCCACCAGTCGAGTTGGGGGAACTCCGGACCCCTCCTGAAGGAGGGCGGCGGCAACAGTCGGCGGAAGCGGATGTTGGTCTGCCGGTACATGGCGACCCGCTCGCGGGTCAGCGACCTGATCTGTTCGATATGGCTCTTGGCTGCCTGGATCTCTCCGTTGATCCTGGTACCGATCCGGAAGAGCCTCTTGCGAACGGCTCTCCGCTTCCGGTCCAGCGATGTGAGCGACTTGTGGAACAGGTCCAGCTTCTCGTCTGGATCGTGGGCGAAGTATGAGGCGGCCAGGACGCCGAAGAAGACCAGGCTGTTGAGCGCGAACAGGGCCCAGGCCAGCCTTCCCTGGTCGGAAGCCATCGGGGCTCCGGCGGAGAACTGGGAGGAAATGTAAGTGTTCCGCAACAGGCTCACCGCGTACAGGGCCCCGCCAACCGTGATAGGGGCCAGGAGCCCGATCAGGATGTTGCCGGCCATGCGCGGAATCGCGTGCCGCATGTGGATGCCGATGAACAGACCGATGACCGGGATGATGAGCGCGAGGGTGGACGCCATCAGGTACGTCAGGAACTCGGCCTCCCCGAACAGGCGAAACACGACGGTGTTGAGGGGAAACTCGCCGAAACCGAGGAAGACGATGAGCCCCCAGTGCAGCGCGGACGGGAAGGGGATCGTCACGTCCCGC
>QHTD01000205.1 GCA_003220675.1 Candidatus Rokuibacteriota bacterium
TTTCTTCGCCGCTGGCAGTCACGAGGCGCATGGTGCTATCTTTGAGCACCAGGATGGCGTCGCGGCCCGCGATCTTCCACTCGCCGTCCGTCCCATCGCGCGGGAACGTGTTTCCAACCTCGATGGTTCCGAGCACGCCGCTGGCTGAGCGCACCAAGACTGACGCGTAATCTTCGACCGGCTGACCCAGGGCACGCCAGCTGAGCTGCGCGCCAGTCACCTGGGCCTCCTCGCCGGTGAGGAACAGGAAGAGGTCGAGGCCATGGGTGCCGAGGTTCCGCAGGCAACCGCCGCCGGCCGCCGCGGGATCGAGCATCCATGGCGCGTCCCAGGCGGGATAGCGCGCCGAGGTGGGCCGATTCTGGCGCGCGTAGATATGGGACAGGGGACCGAATCGCCCCTCGGCAAGCAGCTGACGGGCGCGAGCGACGAACGGCTGGTAGCGTTGGCCGAGCGGGACTGCGACGAACGCGTTCTTCGCCGTCGCCTTCTCGGCGACGCGGCGCACCTCTTCGGCGTTGACGCCCATGGGTTTTTCCATGAGGAAGGGATAGCCGTGATCCAGCAGATGGTGAGCGATCTCTGCCATCGTGCTATGCCGTCCCAGCGCGATCACGAAGTCCGGTCGGGTCGCAGCCAGCATCTCCCGATAGTCGATGAAGACCGGCGGATTGCCGACAACGGCGGCGCGCCTGGCGGCGATCTCGGCGACGTTATCTTGAAGACCGACGAGCTCGACGTCAGGCATCCCGGCGAGGTGGCGGAGATAGGCTGAATCGTACAGGGAGTGCCAGTGGCTCACCCCGATGGCAGCAATGCGCATCGGCACCCTGCCTATCGCCACTCGTCGACCGAGACGGTCTTCTGGTAGGTGCAACCCATGATGCGCCAGTAGCCGTTCGTCTCGCCGCCGACGACCACGACGTGGATGTCCTCGCGCCGGAACATCCGGATCAGCTCGTCGGGCGCGGCCTTGAGCTTCGACGCCCACGGCTCCTCGCCGAACGTCGCCCGCGGGTAGAGGTAGTTCTGGACGAGCTGGTAGTCCCAGTACTCGCTCGCGGGCATTCGCGCGTTGTCGTAGAGCCAGTCGATGAGCGTAGCCTTCGTGCGGAACCCGCCTCGATCGATGAACTGCCGCGCCGTGATCGGGTCCAGCAGGAGCGTCGGCGGGATGTGCGGGTCCATTCCCCGGAGCATGTTCCGGACATGCTCGCGCCAGTGCTTTTCGCGGAGCCCCAGCGTGAAGGCGGTCGAGCGGCAGCCGGTGAACACGCTCACCGTGCTGTCGGTCGGTTTGAAGCCCTGCTGCACGTGGAAGGCTTCCCACGGGCTCCGCTCCTCGTTCTCCGCGAAGGTCACGCTGTTGTACGCATAGTTGTTACCCTGAGAGCCCATGTACGTGAGCCCGGGCACCGAGCCGCCCTGGAGGTTCTGCGAGAGCAGGCCGTAGGCGCGGCCGATCGTCGCGTTCGCGTGGTTGTACGGCGCCATCGCGCCGGTTCCAGAATTCATCTGGATCTCGTGCCTGATCGGCCCGTTGACGACGGCCATCGCCGCCATGGAGGACGTCGTGCTGCCCCGGGCGCTGGCCCCCGTCGCCGCCAGCGCCAGGATCACCGGGAGGTACTCGGGCCGCGCGCCAGCCATCACGGCGTTCACGGCGACCTTCTCGACCGTGTACTCCCAGTACTCGCGGAAGTAGGTCGGCCGCATGTGGCCGACGACCTCGTCGGCCTTGCGGTGGGTGTGGGCGAGCATCGCCGCCACCCGCTCCTCGGTCGGGAGCACGATCGGCAGCGTGTCTGTCCAGTTGTTCTCGAGGAACAGGCGGTGAAGGTTCTCCTCGGTGTCGGGGGCGCAGAGCCTCGGCGTGGAGCGGTCGAACTCGACCGGCTTCAGGTCCTCATCGTCGAACGGCCGCGTGAGCCCCTCGATGACCTCCTGCATCACGAGGCGACCGGTGAGGGGGTCGTTGCCGTCGACGTAGGCGCGAAGCTCGCGGGCGGACTTTCCCATGACGGGCTGGGGAACGAAGACCTGCTGGAGACCGGGCATCCCGTTCACGCTCGCCACCGACCGCACCACCCGGTCGAACTTGTCGGTATGGACGGCAACGGTCGGGACGCCGTACTGGGCTTCGATCGTCATCGCGTGCGCGGCGACCGCCGGCGCGCAGGTGCTTCAGTGCCCGACGCCGACGACCGCGGCGTGCCCCCTCGCTCGGATCTCCTCCCAGGTGGTCGGGTCGTCCTTGAGGTAGACGCTCGAGATCGGCTTGAAGACCGTTCGGACGCCGGGCATGTGCTCGGCGAACCACGCCTGCATCTGCTTGAGGAAGACGTCCGAGTCGTCGAAGCGGCAATCCACGAGGTAGACGGTCTTCCCGTCGAGCGTGTCCAGACGCGGCGCCAGCTCCTTGCGGGTCACCGTCGGCGCGAAGCCGATCGGGTTCAGGACCGTGAGCTTGTCGTTCATTCCCATGGGGCCCTCCCTCCAGGGTGAGGTTACTCCAAGTCCCGGACCGCCTTCCTCAGCTCGTTCAGGTGAGTCGCCGTGATGACCGTTTGCCTGACTACGATCGCGGGGTCGGTGAACGGCCCCATCTCCCTCAGCGCCGTCCCCAACTCGGTCAGGTGAATGCCCTTGACGACAGTGGAGCCCGGGGTGAGGGTCGCGTCGGTATAGGCGAAGGCCGAGAGGCCGTTTCGCGTTCGGAGCGTGTCGATGGCCGAACGAAGGTCGGTGATGTGCACGGCCTTTATCGCCGTCTCCTGTGCCGTGAGCGTGGCATCGGTGAACACCGCTGAGAACGTCGCAGTGACAGCGGTCGGGCCCAGCGCCACCGTGCAGCTCGGAGACGCGCCGCCGCAGCTCCCGTTCCAGCTCTTGAAGCTCGCGTCGGCGGCGGGAGCCCCGGTCAGCGTGACGGCGTTGACCGTGAACGTGCCCGAGCACACCGAGGAGCAGTTGATACCGGCCGGAGTGCTGACGACGCTTCCCACGCCCGAGCCCCTGACGGTGACGGTCAGCGTGAACATCTGGCTGGTGATGGTGAAGGTGAGGGCGCCGGACGTCCCTCCGCCCGGAATTGGATTGAATACGGTGATCTGGGCCGATCCCGCCATGGCGATGTCACTCGCGGAAATGGCCGCTCGCAGCTCGGTGCTGCTCACGAACGTGGTCGTTCGCTCCGAGCCGTTCCAGTGCACCACCGACGGCGCCACGAAATTGGCGCCGCTGACTGTCAGCGTGAACCCCGCGCCGCCTGCCGTCGCGCTGCTCGGCGAGAGCGCGGCGAGGACAGGAACGGATTGGTTGATGGTGAAAGTCAGGGTGTTGGACGTCTCGCCGATCGGCAAGAAGTCGAACACGGTGATCTGCGCAGACCCCGCGAGAGCGACATCACTGGCAGGAATGGCCGCTCGTAACTCGGTGCCGCTGACGAACGTGGTCGTTCGATTCGAACCGTTCCAGCGGACGACCGAGGAGGCCACGAAGTTCGTGCCGCTGACCGTCAGCGTGAATGCTGCGCCCCCTGCCGTCGCGCTGTTCGGCGAGAGTGCGCCGAGCACAGGAACAGGAACGGGATTGGTTCCGGTGCCCGTCAGCCCTCGTGACACGGTCCCACCGCTGTATGTGAAATTGACATTTCCGGTGACGATCGCGACAGCCGTTGGCTGAAAACCCACGATCACGGTCTGGCTGGCGCCGGCGCCGAGGTTGTACGACCCCCCGCTGACGATGCTGAACGGCAAGGAGGTCGAGGCGCTTCCGGTCAGCATCCCTCCTCCGGCGTTCGTCACTGTGAAGGTTCGGTCGGCAGTGCTTCCCACCGCGACGTTCCCAAATCCCTGGGAGCTCGGCGTGACGGCGATGACCGAAGCGATGGTGTTCAGGAAGACAGAAACGGTATTGGCGTTGACGTTGGCGACGGCGAGATCGCGCTGCCCGTTTCCATTGAGATCTCCGATAGCGACGGAGAACGGTCCGGTTCCGGGTCCAGTCGCCAAGTCGGTCTTCGCCGCGAAGCTCCCGGTCCCGGTTCCCAGCAGGACCGAGATCGTGTTGGAGCCGAAGTTGGCCACGACGAGATCGAGTATGCCGTCCTCGTTCACGTCGCCGATCGCCACGGACCGGGGCCCGGCTCCCACGGGGAAGTCAGTCTTCAGCCCCAGGGTTCCGTCCCCGACTCCGAGCAGCACGGAAACGGTGCCAGCGTCTGCGTTGGCGACGACGACGTCGAGCCGCCCATCCCCATTCACGTCTGCGATGGCCACGTCGCGCGCGCCCGCTCCGGTCTGGAAGTCCGTCTTTGGCCCGAAGCTTCCCGTGCCCGTCCCGAGAAGAACGGACACCGTGCTCGCGGAGACGTTGGCGACGACGAGGTCGGGCACCCCGTCGCCGTTTAGATCGCCGATGGCGACGGAGCGCGCGCCTGCGCCCGTGGTGAAGTCTGTTTTCGGCCCGAAGGTGCCGTCCCCGAGACCGAGCAGCACGGACACCGTGTCGGCGCCGACGTTGACGACCACGAGATCGGGTATCCCATCCCGGTTGAGATCGCCAACGGCCACGAAGAACGGTGCGGCGCCGGTGGGGAAGTCCATGGCGGGGGCGAAGGTTCCTGTCCCGGTCCCGAGCAGAACCGACACGGTGTTCGCGCCCGTGTTGGCCACGATGAGATCGGGATTCCCGTCTCCGTCCAGGTCGGCGATGGCAAGCCCGTGGGGCACGGCCCCGGTCGCGAAATCAGTCCTGGGTCCGAAGCTCCCGGCCCCGTTCCCCAACAGGACCGAGACCGTGTTCGCGCCGGTGTTGACGGTGACGAGGTCGGGCTTCCCGTCCCCGTTCACATCGGCGATGCCAACGGTAATCGGCAGGGCACCGGTCGGGAAGCTCACGGCGGGGTTGAAGGACGCCGGCGTCTGCGCCGACGATGGAAGGGCGGCGCCCGCCAGGAGCGCCACCAGGGTTCCGGCAATGAGCTCGATGCGGCCGTGACGACCAGCCATGCCGCGAGAGGATTGTCCAGAAAAAGCTCCGCGTCAAACGCATTCGGGCAGCGCCCGAACTTCGCCGTTGACGACGCGCGCGTCTGCGGGTAGGACTGTGCGCATGAGTCTTTGCGACGGACGTACGAATGCCTTGAGCGTCTTGCGGTCATGATCATCGCGCGAGCGCTCGTGTTGCGCTACGGTGTGGCGGTTGGGTGTAGCGTGGTTGCGTTGATCCTGACCGCCGCCCTGCCGGATCGAATCGAGCGTGAGGTGTCTGCTATCTTCTTCGCTGGCGTGATGCTGAGCGCGTGGTACGGTGGCTTGGGGCCCGGTCTGCTCGCCACGACACTCTCCACCCTGGGCAGGTGGTACTTCCTGATTCCGCCGGTGAGCTCGGTCGACGACACCATAAACGAATCTATACGTCTCACGCTCTTCGCCGTGGTCGCGGTCGGTATCAGCTATCTCAACGAGGCGCGCACGCGCGCCGAAGAGCGACACGTCGATCTTTTGATCCGTGAGAAGGTCGCCCGTTCGAAGGCCGAAGCCACTGAGGGGCGCTACTTGGCGCTCCTCGAGGCGGCCAGGATCTTGACGTCATCGCGCGACCCCGAGAAGACAGTGGCCAGCATCGCGAACCTTGCCGTTCCTCGCTTCGCGGATTCGTGCGTGGTGGATCTGCTGAGCCACGACGGGTTGCGCCGGCGCATCGCTGAGGTGCGGCGAGACGGCGCACAGGCTGAATCTACGGCCGACCCACGGAGCGCGGAGGCCGAGGAGCTCGCGGCCAAGGTTCTGCGGGTCGGTCGGCCTGAAGTCACGCCCGTGAGCGTGATCGTGCCCCTCGTGGCCGGGGGGAAAACACTCGGCGCCATGTCTTTCTGGCTGACAGGCTCCGACCGGCAGTATGGTTCAGAGGATACGACGTTTGCGCAGGAGCTGAGCCGGTTCGCGGCGCTCGCCCTTGATCGGGGCCGAGCGATGACGTGATGGCAGTGCCAATGGGCGTGAGGGAGGCTTCACAATGCTGACCAGACGAGAGCTGGTGAAGCTGGGGCTTCTAGGTGGTGGCTACACTGTCCTCGCTTCGGGATCGGGTCTGCGCCGGGTCTTCGCGGACGATGAGCTTCCGGCAAGCCCGCAGCTGCAGCCGTTTCAAGTCTCCCTTCCCGTCCCGCCCGAGCCGAAAGAGGTGGTGGGAGGCTTCACGTCGACCGACTGCAGCGACTTCACAGGCAGTGGGACCAGGTTCTTCCAGATCGTCGAGGAAGAGCGCTCTGTCCAGATTCATCCCGCCCTGCCAGCGACGCCGATTTGGGGTTATCGAGACGCCAACACCAGCAGCGCCTGGAACTTCGTTCTCGGCCCCACCTTCAAGGTGAGGATGAACGAGGGCGGCGTAGTGGTCCGCATGACGAATAACCTGCCGGCCCACCCCGCAGGGTTCCCCGATCCTCTGAGGGGGTTCGGGGTGAATCGCATGACGACCCACCTTCACGGCGGCCATCACCCATCCAGGTCGGATGGTTTCCCCGATAACATCAACAGCTTTTTTGACGACAATAAAACGTCGCGCTTTCACCGCTTCGTCAGCGAGCCCGGCCAGTCCTACGACTACTGCTATCCTCTGCTCGATCCCGGCTTCTCTACGCACGAGGCCGACGCGACCGAGAGACCCTCGACCTTGTGGTACCACGATCACTTTTTCGACTTCACGGGCCCCAACGTTTACCGAGGCCTGGCGGGCTTCTTCCTCGTCTTTGACGACCTCGACACGGGGAACGAAGCAACGGGCCTGATGTTGCCCAGCAACAAGTTCACCAGCCAAGGAGTCACCAATGACGTCGGCCCGTTCGACATCCCGCTGGTTCTTCAAGACAAG
>QHTD01000206.1 GCA_003220675.1 Candidatus Rokuibacteriota bacterium
AAGTCCGATGCTCTATCCAACTGAGCTACAGGCGCATCAGGGAGTTACGATACACCACCTGTGCGTCAAGCTAAGAGCCCCCTCTGAGCTCCTGGTGCTTTCAGCGCCTTGACAAGGCTCCCTGGAATCAGGATGATCCCTGACTGCCTATAGCTCGTGAAGACAAACACGGGAACGGACGGCGACTCACCAGATCGACGAGGAGAAAGGAGTGACCGCGATGGAGACCTACATCATGCTGACCAAGCTCACTGACGAGGGGCGCAAGACGTTGAAGAACAACCCGAAACGTACCCAGGAGGTGAACAAGGAGGTCGAGGCAATGGGGGGCAAGGTCCTTGCCCAGTACGCCGTTCTCGGCCCCTACGACTTCGTCAACGTCCTGCAAGCACCGAACCACAGGACGATCGCCAAGATCTCGGTCGAGCTGGGCGCGCGAGGAACAATGGAGATCATGACCCTTCCGGTGGTAGGCCTCGAGTAGCACCCCGCCGACGTCCCGGCGATAGAACCCACGGGCGTCGAGCCACCCTCGGCGCTCGTGGTCCTAGGAGCCCCACAGTCTGGCGCTCGCGATCGCGGCGCCGGCCTTGAGCGCGCGCAGCTTTTCCCAGACCACGCTCTCCGCGACGAGCTCGGAGCACGCGAAGGTCCCGAACCCGCAATCCACGGACGCGATCACTCGGGTCGGCTCGCCCACCGCGTCGACGGCCTGGGAGATCCGGTCGGCGACGACCTCGGGGTGCTCGACGAAGTTCGTGGTCGAGTCGATGACCCCGGGCAGGAGCAGCATCGCGTCGGGCACGGGGTGTCGCCGGATCACCTTGTACTCGTGCTGGTGACGAGGATTCGCCAGCTCGAGTGACAGCGCCCCGACTCTGGCCCGATAGAGCAACGGCAGGATCGCCTCCAGCGGGACATCGGAGGTGTGCGGGCCGTCGTAGTTGCCCCAGCAGACATGCAAGCGAATGCGGTCCGCGGGAATCTTCGCCGTCGCGCGATTGATGGCCTCGATGTGCGTCTCGACCACCTGGAGGAAGCGGTCGAGCGAGTCGTGCTGAAACAGCCGCGTGCGCTCCATGGCGAGATCGGGGCAGTCGAGCTGGAGCAGAAGGCCGCGCGCGTGAATCAGCTCGTATTCCTTCTGCATCTCCCGCGCGAGCGCGAACACGTATCGTTCGTGGGAATCGTAGTGGGCGTTGAGCAGGGTCGTGGCGATGATGCCCGGGGAGGCGGCGGTCATGAAGCGCTCGACGAATTTCCGGGGCCGGGCCGCCGTGGCCCGCAAGAACAGGTCGCACTCCTTGGCGGCTTCGCCGAGGTCGACATACTCGACCTCCGCAACGGCCTGCGGCGCGTTTGAGATCTTCGCGGCCGAGCGCCGACGAGACTCCAAGAGGGCGGCGTAATCGGGAAAGTCCACCAGGTCGCGGGCCAGCGGCCTCCGACTCTCTCCCCCGAAGCCGCGCAGGCGCCGCGCCACGTAGGTGGAGAATCCCACGCGCGGTTGCTCACCATCGTTGCCGATATCGATGCCCGCGTCCAACTGCTTGCCGACGACCGCCCCGACGGCGGCGTCGACCTCTCGCCCGAGCTCGGCCTCGTCGACAGGCTCAGCGCGCTCTTGCCTGACCAGCAGCTCTCTCAGTCGAGGGGGCCGCGGAAAGCTCCCGACGTGCGTGACGAGAATGCGCCCTTCACTCCGCTCCATGCCGCCTCCGTCTGCGCGATGCGCGGGCGACGGGCGCCCGGCGCGTCATTTCGCGGCGGGCGCCGGGCGCGGCTCGCCGCGTCCCCGGATCCCGAAGCGCCGGATCCCCCAGGCGACGAGCCAGGGCGCGTGGCGCTGGAGGAAGACGGCGACCTTGCCGTGGCCGGTGACGACCGTCTCCCGGCGGCGCCGGGCGACGGCGCGGACGATCTGCCGGGCCGCCGCGGCCGCCGGCATGACGAGGGCCTTGGGCAGCGGCGCGCGCGGCTCCGGATGCCACACGCCGCGGTTGTCCACCTGGCGGATCTCGCTCGCGACGAAGCCCGGACTGACGAGCGTCACCGCGACGCCGTAGGGTGCGAGCTCGTGGCCGAGCGACTCGGCGAGCCCGCGCACGGCGAACTTGCTCATCGCGTACGCGCTCGCGCCGGGCACGCCGATGTGGCCGTTCACGCTGCCCAGGATGACCAGGCGCCCGCGCGTCTTCTTGAGGTCCTCGAGCGTCGCGTACACCGTCCGCAGCACGCCGAAGACATTGGTCTCGAACTGGCTGCGGTAGTCGTCGAGCGTCAGCGCCTCGAGCGGGCCGGTCACGCCGAAGCCCGCGTTCGCCACGACCACGTCGATGCGCCCGAGCGTCTCGCGGGTGCGGGCCGCCGCCCGCTCGAGGTCGCCGTCCACCGTGACGTCGCACCGCACCACGAGGGCCCGGCGCCCGGCGGCCACGAGCTCGGCCGCGAGCCGCTCGAGCCGCTCGACGCGCCGGGCGGCGAGCGCCACGTCGGCGCCCGCCCGCGCGAACTCCCGGGCGAGCGCGGCGCCGATCCCCGACGACGCCCCCGTGATGAAGACGACCTGCCCGGCGAACCGCCCCGACACGCTACGGGGTCTGCAGGACGATCGCTTCCTCGGCGAACGCCGCGGCGATCTTGGCCTTCCGCACGGCGTCGCCATGATCGCGCTTCGTCTTCGCGTTCTCGTGGTGAGCCTTGGCTTCGGCGAGCTGCTTCTTCGCCTCGTCGAGCAGCGGCCGCGTGTCCGGGCTCAGCTTGCCCGCCTCGGCCTTCCTTACGAGGTCCTCCGCCTGCTTGATGACGACGGGACAGTTGAACGCCCACGACGGCACCACGACCGCAAGGGTGAGGAGCACCACGCTGGCGAGCTTGCTCATGCGTTTCTTCTCCTGTGGAAATTCAACCCTCCGACCCCCTGCCCCCAAAGCGCTCTTGGGGCTTTCCCCCACGTCGCGCCGAGTCTAACACGCCGCTGTTGTGCCGCATGTCGTGGCCCGGAGAGCTATTGGCTCGGTTCCAATCGCAGTTCTTTCGCTCGCCGATCAAGCGTCATCCTGAAGAATGCAAGGAAATTCCCACCCAGCAAGCCATCGACCTGGAATTGCGACATCACATGCATCGTGGCAACTGCTATAGGAAGGTTCTCGACGATATAGTCTCCGACCTGAAGAGACGAAACGATCACGATTGGAGCGTCGCTTGCCCCTATCCCCGCGATGGGAAGCGTAGGCGCGTCAGGTCGCACCACAATGCCAAGGCGTGTGGCGACGTCGGGGCTGAGCACCGTGAACTGTGCTCCGGTGTCGAGCACAAGCGAGACGGCGGAACCATTCACGACCGCTGGGACCCAAATGAGATTGTTGCTGATGCGGATCGCTATGGCGCTCCCGGGGAACCCTGTAGCTGGGGTCGAAGCGCGGGAGATTTTTGTTGGCGGTGTGACGGGCTTCCCAGGTGCGGGGGGAAGTGTAAGTGCGATGACTTCTCGAATCGGCCGTCCCCTCCGATCTGATCCGAGCAGCAGAATGGTCCACGTCGGTCCCATTGGAGGCACACAGGGACCCGAACCGACACTGCACGGCAGAGCAAGTTGGAAGGGCACTTTGAACTCACTGGCGCGTTGTAGTGACCATTCGACTGAGCCGCTCCATTCCGTCTCGGCCAAACCGGCCAACGACGCCCGGGCCTCATAGCGGGTGAGCGTCACTGGTCCAGCCGCGGCGCTCCTCAAACTAAGGGTCATTGTGTACATTGCGTGCTTTTTGCCGCCAATAGATGTCGTCCCGAGGGAGAAGTCGGCGAGGCGCCAGACAACCGAGCCACCAACCTCTTCCTTTTCCGTTGCTCTGGTCATGGATGAACTGCTGAGGGCCAGAACGACGAGGACGGTCAAGAAGGCTGCGCTTCGTGCTACCGTCGTCATGTTGCCGAGGCATTGTACGGCCTCGCCAGTGTTATCACGAGTGCTGCGACCTGGGAGTTCATGGGTCACCGTCTGCTAGACTGAGCCTTGCCGTTGTGGTGCCAGAGCACATAGAACGCGACGATCAGCAAAGCCCTTCGTGCGAGTCGCGCCATCGCCTGTCCTCCTAGGTCACGCTCGCTTAACCTACACCATCGGCTGCCGTGCCGCCCGAGCGCTGCGACGTGCTACTGCCTCCCGCCACTCCCGTTGACAGCGAAAAGCCCACCACAGATACGCCAGACTCGCGAGCGACGAGACAATTGCAAACACGAACAGTGGGATCCTGAAACGGCCAAAGTCAGTGGAGAGAGCAATTCCTGCTACGAAAGTGCTGGCGCTTGCGACCGTTGCAACGACAACGAGGAACCACGCCTCGTACGCGCCTGCGACGATCGCCGCGAAGAAGATTGCATCCCGGCTAGCCCACTGAATCCGCCATTCACGCTCTTGGCGGCGACGGATGCGGGCGGCGATCCACCGATGACGCAGGCCGAGAAGATCTGGGAGAATTTCGAGACGACCCCAAGTCGTCATTGACTGCCCTCCTTAGCCTCCTCTTCCCTTGAACGGACAGGACCGATTCAAGCCCCTTGGCGCTTCCTGGAACGGCCCCGATGTGGCAGTGTCGCCCGTCAGGAGGTCAGCGGGCCGAGCCGATTTGAAATTACCTCTTGCGCGGACTCAGGCGCGCGTGAGAAGACTGTTCCCGCACAGAACCCGCACAACGGCGGCGCGGCGAGCGGTGGAAATATGGTCGGGGTGAGAGGATTTGAACCTCCGACCCCCTGCTCCCAAAGCAGGTGCGCTACCGGGCTGCGCCACACCCCGCCGGATCCACGCGCCGATGCGCCGGAGCCAGAAGTATATCACCCGGTCAGGAAGCGCCGAGCCGCCCGGACCGCCCGGCCGCGGTGGTCCACGCGCGCTTTCTCCTCGGGTGCGAGCTCGGCGAAGGTACGACGGAGCGGTGGGTAGAAGAAGAGCGGATCGTAGCCGAAGCCGTGGTGCCCACGCGGCGCGTCGGTGATCACGCCTTCGGCGACGCCCTCGGCCGTGTGCTCCCGGCCGGTGGCGTCCACGACGGCGACCACGCAGCGGAAGCGCGCCGTCCGCTCCTCGGGCGGGACGCCACGGAGCGCCTCGAG
>QHTD01000166.1 GCA_003220675.1 Candidatus Rokuibacteriota bacterium
GGGTAGGAGGCGCGGTAGACGACCTCGGCGCCGTTCAGCGCGAGCGCCCGCGCGTTCTCGGGATAGGAGCCCTCGTTCGCCATCATGATGCCGAGCCGGCCGATCTCCGTCTCCGCCACGGGCCAGAAGGCGTCGAGGGTCCGGCCGTACTTCTCGATCCACCAGTCGTAGACGTCGTGGGGGCAGACCGAGTGCTCGACCGGGAAGAGCGGCGAGACCTTGTAGTGTTTGAGGATGACTCGGCCGCGCGGGTCGACGACGAATCCGACGTTGAAGAAGCGGTCTTTCAGGTCGGGGTGCTTGGCCTTCGCCTGCGCCATGACGAACGCGTCGTACTCCTTCGCGATCTTGCCGAGCGCCTCGGTCTCCTCGCCCGGGATGTCGATCGCGCACTCGCGCGCGAAGGTCGCGTGGTCGAGGTCGAGCACCTCGTCGTTGAACGCCTGCAGGGCACCCTCCGGGAAAGCGATGAGGCGCACGGGCAGGTCGAGGCTCGAGAGCCAGGAGGCGGCCTTCACGAGGTGGGAGAGGTGGTCGAGGTTGATCTTGATGTCCTTGCGCTTGCGGATCCCCCGGACGGTAGGGATCAGACCGACGGCGGTGTAGGGCTTGATCATGCGCGCTCCTTGTCTCGACGGGTTCACGCGGCTCGTCTCTCCTGGTGCCGAGTTCGTCACGCGCTCTCCAGGCGTCCGAGGTCGTCGATCACTCGCACCGCCACTAGCCCACCGCGGTTCCGGACCGTCACCTCGTGGCGCGGGAACGCCGAGACGTCGATCGCCGCACGGGACGCGACCTGCTCGGAGAGGACGAGCAGGCAACCGTACTCCTTCGTGAGCTGCTCGAGGCGGCTCGCGACGTGGACCGTGTCGCCCACCGCCGTGAGATAGACGCCCTCGCCGTAGCCCATCCGTCCGACGATCGCGGGGCCCGCGTGGATGCCGATCCCGATCTGGAGCGGTACCTGCAGCTCCTCGCCGAGCTCGCGGTTGAGCGCGGCGAGGCCCTGCACGATCTCGCGGGCGGCGGCGACGGCTTGGCGGCAGCCGAGCTCGGCCCGGGTCTCGATGCCGAAGAGCGCCATCACGCCGTCGCCCGTGAACTGGTTCGGGATGCCCCCGGCTCGCTGGATCGCGCCGCCGACGGCCTCGAAGTACCGGTTCAGGATGAACACGACGTCGTAGGGCAGCTTGTGCTCCGCGACGCGCGTGAAGCCGCGGAGGTCGGCGAAGAGGACCGCGATCTCCTGCTCGCGGCCCTGCCGCACGTCCGAGCCGAAGGCGTCGGCGGCGGCGATCGACGGCGCCAGCAGCGGGACGACGGCGACGTCGCGGACCGGGCGGGCCTGGCAGGCCAGCCGCACGTCGGGCGCGGCGCCGACGCGCGCGAGCAGCCGTTGCTCGGCCTCGCTCGCCGGCGGCAGGTCTGCGAGGCCGCGGACGACACGCACGCGGCAGGTGGAGCAGCGGCCACGGCCGCCGCAGACCGAGGCGTGGGGGATGCCGGCGACGCGACTCGCCTCGAGCACGCTGAAGCCGACCGGCACCGTGACGACGCGTCCGGCCGGGTAGAGGATGCGGATCGAGCGGCGCCGCTGCCAGAGTGTGCGGACGCCCCGCGCCGCGAGCACGGCCCCCAGCGCGACGAGGTAGGCGTCGAGGAAGCCGCTCCTGATGCGGCCGAGCGCCGCGGCCTCGGCGGCACCGGGCGGGTGGGTCGCGCGCATCAGCGCTTCGGTCCAGCCGGGCGTGCGTGCCAGGGCGGTGACCTCGCGGCCGCCGGCGACGAACCCCGCCAGGGCGAGCGTGGGCAGCAGCAGCGCGACGGTGAAGAGCGCGCCGGCCACGCGCGGGTACCAGGGCCGGAAGCGAAGCCAGTAGTGCACGCCGATGCAGGCGTGCGTCCACGCGGCCGCGAGCGCCACCGCCTGCCAGGCGCCGCGCTCGGGTGCCTGCACCCAGAAGAAGAGCAGCAACCGCGCGTAGCGGTCGTCGGAGCCGGTGTGCCACCACGCGACTCGCGTGCCGACGACGTGGGAGGCGAGCAACGCCGGCAGCACGAGGCCGAGGGCGTACTGCGCGGCTTCCCACCCCGGCATGCGGAGCGTCCGACGCTGGTAGAAGAGCCACAGCCCGAGCCCCCCGTGGACCACGATCGCCCCGTACAGCGCCAGCGTTCCGAGCGGGCTGCGCCAGATCAGGAGGAACCAGCGGCGCCCGGCCTCCATGGCGTCGAGGGAGTGGAGCCCGAGGGCGTGGTTGCTGAAGTGAAGGATGAGATAGGCGAGGAGCACGAACGCCGCCCCCAGCCGCAGGCGACGGATCTGCATGGTGGCCATCAGCCGAGCGGCGCCCCTCCCTGCTGGCGCTCGACCTCCTCCATGATCATCGTATTCAAACGCTCGATGAGCTCTCCACGCGGGATCGCGCCGTCGTTCGTGATCAGCTCACGGATGCGCGCCGGGCGGGCCGACATCATCACGAGCGTGGTGCCGATGGCGACCGCCTCCTCGATGGAGTGGGTCACGAAGAGGATCGTGCGCCCCGTCTCCTTCCAGATCCGACGCACCTCGTTCTGCATGATACGGCGGTTCTGAGCGTCGAGCGCGCCGAAGGGCTCGTCCATCAGCAGCACGTCCGGCTCGATCGCGAGCGCGCGGGCGATGGCGGCGCGCTGGCGCATGCCCCCCGACACGCGGCCCGGGTAGTACGTTTCGAACCCGGCGAGACCGGCGAGGGCCAGCTGGCGCCTGGCCACTGCGCGGCGCTCGGCCGGCGAGAGGCCCAGCGGCTTGAGGACGAGCGCGACATTCTCCGCGAGCGTCATCCACGGCAGCAACCGATCTTCCTGGAACACCACGCCCACCTTCCGGTCGTGCGCATCGCCGGCGACGACGGGCTTGCCGTCGAGGAGCACCTCGCCGCGCGTCGCGGGCTCGAGGCCGCCGATGATCCTGAGCAGGGTCGTCTTCCCGCAGCCGTTCGGGCCGAGGACGCACACGAACTCTCCCGCCTCGACGCCGAACGCGACGGAGTCGATGACCGGGATCAGGTAGTCCTTGCCGACACCCGCGACCTGAAGCTTCAGCGCCATCGCGCGAGCCGTCTCGACACCGCGTCGAACACGAGCTTGTCGGTGAGCATCATCACGAGGATCATCACGAGGGCCCACACGAAGACCATCTGCGTCGCGAGGATCTCGCGGCTGTAGTTCATGATGTAGCCGATCCCCGAGGTGACGCCGAAGATCTCCGCCACGACCGACACCTTCAGCGCGAGGCCGAAGCCGACCTTCATGCCGGCCATGAGGTAGGGGAGCGTCGAGGGGATCACGACCGCCCGGAACTTCTCGCCACCCGAGAGGCGGTAGACGTCGCCCATCTCGAGGAGCCGGCGGTCCACCTGCTCCACGCCCTCGACGATGTTCGAGGCGACGACGGGGAGCGTGATCATGAAGGTCGTGAAGATCGGTGCCCAGTTCGAGAGGCCGAACCAGATGATCGAGATGACGATCCAGACGAAGACCGAGGTCGAGTTGAGGACCGCGAGGGCGTCGTGGACCACGCCGCGCGCGAGCCGCGAGAGGAACGCGGCAAGCCCCGTGAGAACCGCGACGAGCACGGCGCCGCCGAAGCCGACGAGGATGCGGGCGAGCGAGGCGCCGGTGTGTGTCCACACCTCGCCCGAGCCGACGATGTCGGCGAACCCGCGGACCACCGAGAGCGGTGAGGGGAGCAGGTACGCGCCGTAGCGCCAGGAGAGGAGCGACCAGACGGCGACGACGGCCAGCAGCGCACCGAACGTCGGGAGGTGGAGGCGGGCAGGCCAGCGGCTCGCGCTCACGCGGTCTCGCCCCCTCCGAGGCTACACCCGGTGGAAGAACTCGCGGCGGATCCGGTCCGGGCTGTCCCAGAGGTCCGACTTGAGGAAGCCGAACTCCTTGTTGATCTTGAGCTGCGCGATGAGCGTGTCCACCTGCTCCTCGGGCAGGCCGTAGAGCATCCGGACGGTCTCCTTGTGGGCGACCTGGATCACGTCCGTCGGCAGCTTGGTGACCTCCTGGACGATCTCGATCGCGCGCGCGGGCCGCTTGTACCAGATGTCCACCGCGTCCCGCTGCGCGTCGTTGAGGTCCCGAGCGATCGCCGGGTTCTTCTGGAGGAACTCGTGGTGCACGAGGTAGCAGACGTGCACCGGGAACCCTGTCGGCCGGCCCGTGGCCTTCCGCCAGAGGTCGATCTGCTTGGCGAGGTACACGCCCTCGCCGCGGAAGACGACCGAGTCGGTGATGGGCTGCCACGCGATGATCGCGTCCACATCCTTCTTGCCCAACAGCGTCACCATGTCGGGCGGCGCCGTCGCCGTGATTATTTGCGTGTCCTTCTGCAGATCGAAGCCGTAGCCCTTGAGCGTGAGCGCTCGGATGTCGAAGAAGGTCGAGGTGCCGACGATCGCGGCGATCTTCCGCCCTTTGAGGTCCTCGACCTTGGCGAGTCCGGCATCCTTGCGCGCGACGATGGCGCCGAGCACCGCGGTCGCCACGCCCGTGACCCTGAGCGGCACGCCGTCCTCGAACGCCTTGGCGGCGAGGGCGAAGCTCATGTCGATCGCGTCCACGTTCTTCGACGCGAGCTGGTTGAGGAGCGGCCCGGGCGCGCCCGGCACGATCGAGTACTCGGCCTGCCAGCCGCGCTTGCCGAGCAGGTCCTCCTTGTGGATGATCTCCGTCGCCGCCCAGCCGAGCTGGAGGTAGGCGAGGCGGACCTTGCCCTTTCCCTGGGCCCGCAGCCGCGCGGGGCGACTCAGCGCGGCCGCCGCCGCCGCGGCCGCGCCGGCTCTGAGAAGCTCGCGACGTCCGACCGTCACTCGCGGCTCTCCACTACGCCTTGACCTTCGGCAGCTGCCTGAGCGCCTCTTCGACCTTCTCCGCCGGGTACTCGTAGTCCTGGAGCTTGCCGGCAAGGAACGCCTCGTAGGCGGAGAGGTCGAGGTAGCCGTGGCCGCACAGGTTGAAGACGATCGTCTTCCGCTTGCCTTCCTTCCGGCACCGGAGCGCCTCGTCGATGACACCGCGCACGGCGTGGGCCGCCTCGGGCGCCGGCAGGATGCCCTCCGTCCGAGCGAACTGCACGGCGGCCTGGAAGGTGCCCACCTGGGGCACGGCGATCGCCTCGAGGACCTTCTCGTCGAAGAGCTTGCAGATCGCGGGCGCCATGCCGTGGTAGCGGAGGCCCCCCGCGTGGAGCGAGGGCGGAATGAAGGTGTGGCCGAGGGTGTACATCTTGACGAGCGGCGTGAGGCCGACCGTGTCGCCGAAGTCGTAGACGTACTTACCCTTCGTGAGGCTCGGACAGGCGCTGGGCTCGACGGCGACGACGCGGAGCTTCTTGTTCTTGCCGGTGAGCTTGTCGGCGACGAACGGGAAGGAGAAGCCCGCGAAGTTCGAGCCGCCGCCGATGCAGCCGACGAGGATGTCGGCCTCCGCGTCCGCCTTCTCGAGCTGCTTCTTCACCTCGAGGCCGACGACGGTCTGGTGCATGAGGACGTGGTTGAGCACGCTGCCGAGCGCGTACTTCGTGTCGTCGCGCGTCGCCGCGTCCTCGACCGCCTCGCTGATCGCGATCCCGAGGCTGCCGGGCGAGTTCGGGTCCTGCTGGAGCATTTTCTTGCCCGCCTGCGTGTCGGGGCTCGGGCTCGGGACGACCTGCGCACCGTACGTCTCCATCAGCACGCGCCGGTATGGTTTCTGCTGATACGAGACCTTGACCATGTACACCTTGCACTGCAGGCCGAAGAAGTTGCACGCGATCGCGAGCGCCGAGCCCCACTGGCCGGCACCCGTCTCCGTCGTGAGCCGCGCCACCTTCTCCTTCTTGTTGTAGTACGCCTGGGCGGTCGCCGTGTTCGGCTTGTGGCTGCCTGCCGGGCTCACGCCCTCGTACTTGTAGTAGATGCGCGCGGGCGTATCGAGCGCCTTCTCGAGGCGCCGGGCGCGGTAGAGCGGCGTCGGCCGCCACAGCCGATAGATGTCGCGGACCTCGTCGGGGATCTCGATCCACCGCTCCTGGCTCACCTCCTGCTTGATGAGCTCCATCGGGAAGAGTGGGGCGAGGTCCTGGGGCCCGATCGGCTGGCCGGTCCCCGGATGGAGGGGCGGCGGCAGCGGGGTCTTGAAGTCGGCCTGGATGTTGTACCACTTGGTCGGAATGTCCTTCTCGTCGAGGACGAACTTCGTCTGGCTCTCGTGGCTGGACTTGGTTGCCATCATCGGCCTCCTTCGGATCTCGATCAGGCGGGACCCCTGGGAAAGTGCGCTAACGATACGCAAGGGGGATTGGCCCTGTCAATACACGAGTCTGTTAGACTCTTGCCGCAGGAGCGGATGCCATGGCCCGAACGCTACGCCTGCCGCGCGCCGACGGGACCCTGACGCCGTACCGTCTGACCGGCCAGGCTCCGGTGCAGGCACCGGGCGGGCCGATCAGAAGCCGCATCGCGTATGCGGCGGTGCACGTCGTCGCCGATCCCCTGGCCGACATCAACCCCACGCTGGAAGCGGTCCTCGACTGGGAGGCGACGCTCGCCTATCGGCGCTACATCTGGTCGCTGGGCCTCGCCGTCGCCGAGGCGATGGACACCTCGCAGCGCGGGATGGGATTCGACTGGCCCACGGCGAAGGAGCTGATCCGGCGCGCCGTCGCGGAGGCACGGAGCCTCCCCGGCGCCGTGATCGCGAGCGGCGCGGGCACCGACCACCTCGAGCCCGGGCCTCGCGTGGCGCTCGCCGACGTCGAGGCGGCGTACGAGGAGCAGTGCGCGTTCATCGAGTCGGTGGGGGGCCGGATCATCCTGATGGCGAGCCGCGCGCTCGCCGCGTGCGCGAAGAGCCCGGACGACTACGCGAAGGTCTACGGCCGCCTCCTGGCCCAGGTGAAGGAGCCCGTGATCATCCATTGGCTCGGCGACATGTTCGATCCCGCGCTCGCCGGCTACTGGGGCTCGGGCGACACGGACCGGGCGACCGAGACGCTGCTCGCGATCGTGCGCGACTACGCGCCGAAGATCGACGGCGTCAAGATCTCGCTCCTCGATCAGGCGCGCGAGATCGCGATGCGGCGCCGCTTCCCCAACGGCGTCCGGATGTACACCGGCGACGACTTCGACTACCCGACGACGATTCGGGGCGACGGCGAGCGGTACAGCGACGCGCTCCTCGGGATCTTCGACGTGATCGCCCCGGTCGCGTCCGCCGCGCTTCGCGCCCTGGACGCCGGCGATGTCGCCCGCTACGGCGCGATCCTGGCGCCGACCCTCCCGCTCTCGCGCCATGTCTTCGGCGCGCCCACCCGCTTCTACAAGACCGGGGTTGTGTTCGCCGCGTACCTCAACGGCCACCAGTCGCACTTCCGAATGGTCGGCGGGCTCGAGAGCGCACGCTCGGTCGTGCACCTCGCCGAGCAGTTCGTCCTGATGGACCGGGCGGGGCTCCTGCGCGACCCCGACATCGCCGTCGAGCGCATGCGCCGCGTAGTCGCAGTCGCCGGGGTCGAATAGCCACTCCGATCCGTCGAGGCCGAGGGGGTCTTTCGGACCCCGGGGAGCGCCCGGCTGGCAATGCCTGGACACTCCCTGGCACCCGGCTGCCGAGAACCTGACCACCCGTAGAGACGGCGGCCGGCCGGTGCCGTCGATAGCCCCGCAATTCAAGGAGTTTGCGCCACGACTGGGCATATTTAGGTCCGTGGTTCGACTCTTGCAATTTCCGCACGGATGAGGCTCGCCCTGTGAAGTCAACCGTCTTCGTCGTCGAGGACTCGCGCACGATGCGAAGCCTCGTGCGTGATGTGCTCGAGAGCGGCGGGTACGAGGTCCGCGAGAGCGCCGATGGCCGCCAGGCGCTCGACGCGCTCCACTCGATCTCGCCGGACCTGGTGATCACCGACATCAACATGCCCGAGATGGACGGGATCACCCTGCTGCGCGAGATCCGCAAGCACCCCGCGCTGGGCCGCACGCCGGTGCTGATCCTGACGACCAGCACCGACGACGAGGTGAAGGCCAGCGCGCGGGCCGCCGGCGCGACGGGCTGGATCGGCAAGCCTTTTGATCCGGACAGGTTGTGTCAGGTCGTCGCGCACGTCCTCGCGAGGCGTACCGAGCGATGAGCCACGACGCGACCCTCGAGATGTTCTTCGAGGAAGCGGCTGATCTCGTGCGCGACTGTGAGGCGGCGCTCCTGCGCCTCGAGCAGGCCTCGAGCGAGCCGGATCCGGGCCTCGTCAACCGCATCTTTCGAAACGTCCACACGCTGAAGGGATCGAGCGCCATGCTGGGGTTCGACCGCCTCGCCGGGGTTGCCCACGCCCTCGAGGACGTCCTGGTGCGCATGCGGAAGGGCGAGCAGGCGATCACGCCGCTCCTCGTCGATACGCTGCTCGCGTCCGTCGACGTCCTTCGACGGCTCCTCGAGCGTGCGCGGCAGGGAAGCGCCGGGGAACCCGAGGACCTGGAGGCGACGCTGACGACGTTGCGCGCGCTCACCGTGGGCGCGGCGGCGCACGTCGGCGGGAACGGATCCGTGACGATCCCGGCCGGTGGCGCGGGACTCTTCGGCCCGACGCCGGACGAGGGCGAGGGGCAGGATCCCGACCGTTCGGCCGAAGCGACGACGGTCCGCGTCTCGATCGAGAAGGTCGACAGCCTGGTCAACCTGGTCGGCGAGATCGTCATCACTCAGTCCATGATCGACCGGCTCGTCGCTGACCTCGCGCCGGACCGCGTCGCACAGCTCGAGCAGGCCGTTGCGCAGATGGATCGCCACGCCCGGGAGCTGCACGAGCGGGTGATGGCCGTGCGCATGCTGCCGATCCGCACGGTGTTCAGCCGGTGTCAGCGCCTCGTGCGCGATCTGGCGCACGCGCAGGGCAAGCAGGTGGTGCTCGAAACCTCGGGCGAAGACACGGAGGTGGACAAGGGAGTGATCGAACAGATCGCCGATCCCCTGACCCACCTGCTTCGCAACGCCATCGATCATGGCATCGAGACGCCGGAAGCGCGCCGCCTCGCGGGCAAGCCCGAGGTCGGCTCTCTGCGCCTGCGGGCGTATCAAGAGGGTGGCAACATCCACCTCGAGGTTGCCGACGACGGTCGGGGGCTCGACCGAGAGCGGATCGCGCGGAAGGCTGTGCAGGTCGGGCTCCTGACGGCGGACGCGCGCGCGACCGACGACGAGATTTTTGGTCTTATCTTCCGGCCGGGCTTCTCAACCGCCGAGACGGTCAGCCAGGTCTCGGGCCGCGGGGTCGGCCTGGACGTCGTCCGCCGTAACATCGAGACGCTCGGCGGCTCCGTCACGGTCCACACCGAACCCGCGCGCGGCACCACGTTCCATATCAGGCTGCCGCTCACGCTGGCCATTCTCGACGGCCAGTCGCTCCGCGTGGGGTCTCAGACCTACGTCCTGCCGCTCACCGCGATCGTCGAGTCGGTGCGGCCTCGGCCCGAGCAGGTCCCTGGCGCCCTCACCGACGGGGAGGTGGTGGTCATCCGCGGCCGGGCGCTTCCCATGATCCGGCTCCACCACCTGTTCGACATCGTGCCGGCGGTCGAGGATCCCGCGCAGGGAATCGTGGTTCTGGTCGAGCACGAGGGACGCGACGTGGCGCTGCTCGTCGATGAGCTGCTCGGCCAGCAGCCGGTCGTGATCAAGGGTCTCGAAGCCAACTTTCAGAAGGTCGCCGGAGTGGCCGGAGCCACGATTCTGAGCGACGGTGGCGTCGCGCTGATCCTGGACGTGCCCGGGTTGGTCGCATTGAGCCGTGCACGGTCGGGCAACGGAGGAGGACGATGACGAGCGTCGATTTGCGCGTCGGCTTCGTCGCCGGGGTCTCGATCGTGGTGGCGGCCACGGCCGCCCATGCGACGTTCGAGATCACGTCGGCCATCCAAGCCGAGCTCGACCGGCAGAAGAAGGTCATCGCCGGCTGGGCGGCCGACCCCGTGATCGTCAAGGCCGTCGCGGACCAGAACGTCAAGGGACCGTTGCCCGGAGTGGACAACGCCACGTGGAAGGCCCTTCGGCGAAGCGATCCTGTCGTCCGCGCCTTCCAGTCGAACCCGGCCGGCAAATTCCTGCGGGCCAAGATGGAGGCCAGCGGCGGGCTCATCACCGAGGCGTTCCTGAGCGCGACGGAGGGCGAGAAGGTGGCGTTCGCGGAAAAGACGACCTGGTACATCCACAAGGGTATGCCCAAGTTCGACGTCCCGTTCACGACGCGCAGCGCGTGGCAGGGCCGTCCGGAGTTCGATGAGTCGGCGCAGACCTACCAGATCCAGATCTCGGTGCCGGTGCTCGTGGACGGTCGACCGGCCGGCGCGCTGGTGGTCGGGGTCGGCCTGGCGCAGCTCGAGAAGCGGGCGCAGAAGTGACCACGCCGACATCGCGGGAGGGCACCATGAAGGAGCGGCAGGCGCTCTCGATTCGGGCCAAGGTGATCTTGACGTGCGTCGGGCTGGCGCTGACCACCGGGTTCGCCGGAGGCCTCGGCATCTGGGCGTTCTCACGCGTCAACGCCGCCTTTCAGGTGGTCGCCACGCAGAGCCTCCCGGCGGTGAATCACATCTTACAAGCGGACCGCGAGATGCAGCAGGCGATGGTCGCCGAGCGCAGCCTGATGTTCATGAGCATGGCGACGCCCGAAGCGAAAGAACAGACCAAGGTCCATGCCGTCCAGCTCACGCAGGTGCTCGAGCGCTGGCGCGAGTACTCGGCCATCCCGGCCAGCGAGGCGGAGCAGAAACTGTGGCCCGCCCTTGGGGAGGCGGTTCGCGACTGGGTGCAGGTGTCGCGCGATACGGTGAGGATCCTGTCCGAGGAGACCCCGTCGTCCCGCCGTGATGCCATCGACCTCTCGATGAGCCAGGGCGCCGTGAAGTTTGAGAACGCGCGCAAGATCCTGAGCGAGCTCACGGCGATGCGGATCGAGCAGGCGGAGAGCCACGCCAAGACGGAGGAGGCGCGCGCGGCCGCCATGCTGTGGTGGGTCGTGAGTGCCGTGCTCGGCGCCATGGCCTTGGCGTTGGTCCTCAGCTTCGTCCTCGCCCACGCCATCGCGCGCCCCCTGGGCCAGACCGTGGGGCTGCTCCGGGACATCGCCGAGGGGGAAGGCGACCTGACCCGACGGCTCGAGGTCCGAAGCCAGGACGAGCTCGGCGAGCTGGCCCGCTGGTTCAACACCTTCATCGACAAGCTACGCGTCATCGTCGGTCAGACGCGGGAGTCGGCCGAGCGCGCGACCCTCGCCGCCCAGCAGCTCTCGACGGGGGCGGAGCAGATCTCCGCCGCCGCCCAGGAACAGGCGGCCTCGCTTGAGGAGACGGCGGCGAGCATGGAGGAGCTGACCGGAACCGTCAAGCAGAACGCCGACAGCGCGCGCCAGGCCAGTCAGCTCGCGATGGAGTCGCGGGACACGGCCGAGCGGGGCGGGCGGGTCGTGGGCTCCGCGGTCGCCTCGATGGAGGAGATCACTCGGTCGTCGGAGCGAATTGCGGAGATCATCACGGTCATCGACGAGATCGCGTTCCAGACCAACCTCCTGGCCCTGAACGCCGCGGTCGAGGCGGCGCGCGCCGGGGATCAGGGCCGCGGGTTCGCCGTGGTCGCCGCGGAGGTCCGGAGTCTCGCGCAGCGATCGGCTGCCGCCGCCAAAGAGATCAAGGTGCTGATCCATGATTCGGTGCAGAAGGTGAAGGCCGGCGCGTCGCTCGTGAACCAGTCCGGCCAGACGTTCCAGGAGATCATGGCCTCCGTGAAGCGCGTGACCGAGATCATCGCGGAAATTGCCGGCGCCAGTCAGGAGCAGTCGCAGGGCATCGAGCAGGTCAACAAGGCGATCGTCCAGATGGACCGGCTGGTTCAGTCGAGCGCTACCCAGACCGAAGAGCTCTCCTCCACGGCGCTCGCCCTGGCCGTCCACGCCAAGCAGGTGCGCGCGCTGGTGTGGCGATTCAAGCTGGCCGCGGCTGTCCCGGATCCGACGCCGGCCGAGACGGGGCAGGACGCGGGGCTCGAGACGGCGCCGGCGTCGTCGACGGCCGCGAGAGGCGCCGCGGCGCGCACGCGCACGGGCACGGTGGAGGCGCGGCTCGCGCGCACGTCGCCCGGCAACGGCTCCCCGACGCGTGATACCGAGGACTTCGAGGAGTTCTGAGCATGGAGCCCGTCGGGGCCCTCTCGAGCCAGCCCGCCACCGCGGCGGACGGCCCGCAGTACCTGACGTTCCGCCTGGGCGCTGAAGAGTATGGCGTCGAGATCCTGAAGGTCCAGGAGATCAAGAGCTACTCGCCGATCACGCCGGTCCCGAACACGCCGCGCGCCGTCAAGGGCGTCATGAACCTCCGGGGCCGCATCATCCCGGTCGTGGACCTTCGTCTGAAGTTCGGCATGCCGGAGACCGAGTACAACCGATTCGCCGTGGTCATCGTCGTTGCGGTCTCCAGCAAGGTCGTCGGACTGCTGGCGGACGGCGTCACCGACGTGCTCACGCTCGCCAAGACGAATGTCCAGGCCGCGCCGGACTTCGGCACTCCGATCGAGGCCGGGCTGATCAGCGGGATGGCGAAGGCCGGAGAGAAGGTGGTCATCTTGCTGGACGTCGAGCATCTCCTCGAAGGGGATGCGACGTCTGGCCCGCGGGGTCCCAGATGAGCGGGCTCGCACCCGCCCACCGGACGTCGCGTGAAGACGACCGCCGCCGGTGAGCCCGTCGTCGTGGACGACTTCGTCGTCACGGACCACGAGTTCAGCCGGTTCACGGCGTTCGTCCATCGACAGACCGGGATCGCCCTGAATGAGACCAAGCGGCCGCTCGTTTGCTCTCGGCTGAGCAAGCGTCTGCGTCACTACGGCTACGTGCGGCTCCGACAGTATTACGACCACCTCACCGAGCGCGACCCCACGGGCGAAGAGTTGGCTCACATGGTCAACGCCCTGACGACCAACAAGACCGAGTTCTTCCGCGAGGCTCATCACTTCGCCCTGTTGCGCACCGAGATCCTCGAGCGCTGCGCGACGGCGAACGGTCCGAGGCGGCTGAGAGTCTGGAGCGCCGGGTGCTCGAGCGGCGAGGAGGCGTACAGCATTGCGTTCACGGTGCTCGACGGGTTGGAGGACGCTGCGGACTGGGACGTGAGAATCCTCGCGTCGGACATCGACACCAACGTGCTGGCCCTGGCGACGCGGGGCGTCTATGCGGCCAATCGCGTGGCCGGCGTCCCCGCCGCGCTCCGGGAGCGGTACCTCCTGCGGGGGCGCGGACCGAGCGAGGGGCTCGTTCGCGTACGGCCCGAGGTGACACGGCTCGTGACCTTCCGGCGGATCAACCTCCGAGACGAGGCGTGGCCGATCCGGGCGGCGTTCGATGCGATCTTCTGCCGGAACGTCCTGATCTACTTCGACCATGCGCTGCAGCGGCGCGTCGTCAGACGGCTCGCCGAACACCTGAAGCCCGGCGGCCACCTGTTTCTGGGCCACTCGGAATCGTTGCTCGGCATGGGCCCGGGGCTCCGGTCCCTCGGCAAAACCGTCTATGCGAAGGTCCGCGGCGGGGAACACCGGTGAGCGGCGAGCGGACCGGCGGCGGCAAGGCCGAGGTCACACTTCACGTCGGCGGCGTGTACGCGACGCGCGAGCCCACGATCATCCGGACGTTGCTCGGCTCGTGCGTCGCCGTCTGCCTCATCGATCCGAGCACGCGGGTGGCGGGAATGAATCACTTCATGCTCCCGGCGCCGGCCCCCGGTCCGGAGGATGCGTCCGAGTACACCCGATTCGGCATCTACGCGATGGACTGCCTCATCGGCGCGCTGCAGAGGGCGGGCGGCGACCGCCGGCGCGTCAAGGCGAAGGTCTTCGGTGGCGCACACGTGCTCGAGATCGCTCAAAACGGCGACAGCGTCGCCCAGCGGAACATCACGTTCGTCGACGAGTTCTTACGGTGCGAGGACATTCCCGTCGTCGGTCGCGATCTCGGTGGAGAGCTCGGCCGCCAGCTCTACTTCCACACCGACACCGGCAAGGTCTACGTCCGCCGACTCCGGGACTGGGCTCGCCGACAGCTCCGGACCGAGGAGCAGGCGCATCTGCGGGCGCTCGCGCAGGCGCCGCCACGGGTCGGAGAGGTCCTGCTCTTCGAGCCATGAAACGGAAGGTCCGCGTCCTCATCATCGAGGGTTCGGCGGTGACACGACGCATTCTCACCGCCATCCTGGCGGCGGATCGCGAGCTCGAAGTCGCGGGAGCGGTGCCGGACCTGCACGCCGCGCGCGAGGCGGTCGCGAGGCTCGAGCCCGACGTGGTCACCCTCGATGTGGCCGTCCTGTCGAAAAGGGCTCTCGGCTCGCTGGAACGGTTCATGCGCACCTCGCAGGCGCCGGTCGTCCTCGTGTCCCCACCGACGCAGACGGCGCGTGAGATGACCGCGCTCGCCCTCAACCTGGGCGCGGTGGGCGTCGTGAGGCTGCCCTCGCGGGAGCTGGTGAGACGGATGCCGGACGTGGTTTCGGAGATGCTCGACACCGTGAAGGCCGTCGCCCGTGGGCGCCCGCGGCCCAAGACCGTGTCGGCACGGGCGGAGCCACAGGCGCCCCCGGCCGAGCGGGCGGCGCCTGCGGCGTCTGCGGAGCGCGTGATCGCGGTCGGGGCATCGACCGGTGGGACCGAGGCCATCCGCCAGTTTCTCATGGCGATGCCGGCGGACGCTCCCGGGCTCGTCATCGTCCAGCACATGCCCGAACGGTTCACGCGGGCCTTCGCCGAGCGCTGTAACGAGCTCGGTCCCGTCCGGGTCCGGGAGGCGAAGGACAGCGACCGCATCAGCCCAGGTCATGCGTTGATCGCACCGGGCAATCTCCACCTGCGCGTCCGTCGCGACGGCAAGGGCTACCGCGTGGCGCTGGAGAACGGTCCGCCGGTCAACGGGCACCGGCCGTCGATCGACGTGCTCTTCGCCTCGGCCGCCGCCGCCGCCGGGTCCAACGCCGTCGGCGTGATCCTGACCGGCATGGGTGCGGACGGCGCGCAAGGCCTGTGGGCGATGAAGCGCGCCGGCGCCCGCACGCTCGCCCAGGACGAGTCGTCCTGCGTCGTGTTCGGTATGCCTCGCGAGGCGATCGCGCTCGGAGCCGTCGATCACGTGCTGCCACTCTCCGAGCTCGCCCGCGCGGCGCTGAGACTGAGCGGCGCGGGTGACCGGTGGCCCCCGATGAGGCCGGGTCGCCGGGCAGGTGGGCGAGCGGGAGGTCCTCCACCTCCACGACCGTGAGCGTCGCGGGGTCGGCGCCGGCGCGCACGGCCTAGTCCTCGGCGAGCCCGCGGGCACGCTCGATCGCCTGTCGCGTGGGAGGTTCTGGAAGATCTGGTCCACCTACTCCGTTTTTTCGCCCTTGCGGCTCTGGGCCGAGTCCTCCTTGCCCATGTCGCGCCTCTGGATAGCATTCAATAGGTTGGACTGGGCTAAGGCATTGTCAGGGTCGAGGCGCAAGGCGTGCCGGTAGTGCTCGATCGCCTCGGCCCGCTTGCCCTGTTGGGCGAGGGCAAAGCCCCAGTTGTTGTGAGCTTCGGCGAAGTCAGGCTTGAGGCGCAGGGCCTGCTGGAAGTGTTCGACGGCGTCGGCCAGCCTGCCCTGCTGACCGAGCACGACGCCCCAGTTGTTGTGGGCGTCGGCGGAGTTCGCTCTCATTTGCACGGCCAGTCGGTAGTGTTCGATCGCCTCGGCCGGCTTGCCCTGTTGGCCGAGGACCACTCCCCAGTTGTAGTGGGCGGCGCCGTGGTCCGGCTTGATGTTGAGGGCCTGCCGGTAGTGCTCGATCGCCTCGGCCGGCTTCCCCTGATCAGCGAGCGCGAGGCCCCAGTTCGTGTGGGCTTCGACAGAGTCTGGCTTGATCTCAAGGGCCTGCCGGTAATGCTCCATCGCCTCGGCGAGCTTCCCCTGATCAGCAAGCGCCAGGCCCCAGTTGTTGTGGGCTTCGGCGGAGTTCGGTCTCATTTGCAGGGCCAGTCGGTAGTGTTCGATCGCCTCGGCCGGCTTGCCCTGTTGGCCGAGGACCACTCCCCAGTTGTAGTGGGCGGCGCCGTAGTCCGGCTTGATGTTGAGGGCCTGCCGGTAGTGCTCGATCGCCTCGGCCGGCTTGCCTTGATCAGCGAGCACCCGGCCCAAGCCGAACTGAGCCATGGAAGTCTTGGGGTCAATGGCCAGAGCATGGGTCCAGAGTTTCTCCGAGTCGTGCCAGACCTCGACCTGGTTCCAGGTGAGAGTTCCCAAGCCAGAGAGAAGAACGACGGCGAGCCCGGTAAGCACGAAAGGTGGCCATCGCCGCCACGTGGAAAGCAGGCCGGCGCCGGCCAAGCTCGCCCATCCGAGGCCTGCCAGGTAGGTATAGCGATCAGCGGCAATTTGCGGGCCGCTCTGAAGGATCCCGAGTACCGGCAAGAGGACCACCACGTAAGCCACCCACGCCGCCGGCAGGCCCGGCACTGGACGGCGGAGGGCCAGGACGATCGCCGTTATGGCGAGAACCAGGGCATAGCTCACGATGAACGGCGGCGCCACGGGATCCATCGTGCGCGGCAATTCATAGAGCGGCGAGAGGTTCACGGGCACGACCATCTTCCAGAGGTAGAAGCCCAAGCCGTACGCCGAGACCACCAGCCTGCCCGGGAGGCTCAGTTGAGCCAGCGAGGCTGCGGCGTGGACAGAAGACTGCGCCATGACTGCAATGGCAGATGCCGCCGCCGCCAGCAGCACGAACGGGATCTTCTCGACGTAGACCCTCCGCGCGGGCTCGCTCCACCAGCCGATGGCCCCCCCGAGGCGTCGGAGGGGATAGACGTCCAAGATCAGCAGGACGACCGGAAGAGTCACGACCATCGACTTAGAGAGAAGCGCCAAGAGGAACGTGGCCACGGCCAGCGAGTACCACCTTCGGCCGCGCTCCTCTCCCTCGCAGGCCCGCAGGTACACCAGGATCGTCACCAAGTAGAAGAGTCCCGAGAGCACATCGCGCCGTTCGGTGACCCACACCACGGATTCGACGCGCAGGGGATGGATCGCAAACACGAGGGCGGC
>QHTD01000207.1 GCA_003220675.1 Candidatus Rokuibacteriota bacterium
CATGGACACGGGGCCCATTCTAATGGCGGCGCCGACGCCGATCGGCGCCGACGAGACCGCTGGCGAGCTGGCGGCGCGTCTCGCGACGCTCGGCGCCGAGCTCCTTGTGGACACGCTGGCGCGCCTCGACACACTCACGCCCACGCCCCAGCGCCAGGAAGAGGCGACGCTCGCGCCGCGGCTCAAGAAGACCGACGGCTATCTCGAGTTCGCGCGGCCTGCGCGTGAGCTCGTGAATCTGGTCCGGGGGGGCAATCCCTGGCCCGGCGCCGTCGCCAAGGCACCGACGGGCCGACTCACGATCTGGCGCGCCACGGCCGTGGACACCCCGTCTAGTGCGCCGCCGGGCACGCTCGTCGCAGGTGAGGCCGGCGCCGTCATCGCCACGGGCGAGCGCGCGCTCCTGCCAGTCGAAGTTCAGCCCGAGAACCGCCGTCCGATGTCGTGGGGCGACTATCTGCGCGGCGCGCGCCTCACTTCCGGCGCGCTCTTCACGACGCCGTGATGCGGAGGACCCCCTCCCGCCCCTCGCCGACGCGCCCCTCACCCGCGCGCGAAGTCGCGGCGCACGTGTTGGAGCGTGTCGAGGCCGACGCCGCGTATCCAGACGTGCTTCTCGACCACGCGCTCGGTTCGCATCGGCTCTCGCAGCGCGACGTCGCGCTCACGACGGAGCTCGTCTACGGCACGCTCCGCTGGCAGCGCTACCTCGACTGGATCCTCGCGCCGCACTCGAGACGCCGGCTCGAGTCGCTGGACGCCCGCGTGCGTGTGCTGCTCCGGATGGCGGCCTATCAGATCGCGTTCCTCGAGCGCGTCCCGTCGTTCGCCGCCGTGAACGACACGGTCGCGCTCGCGCCCCGCACGCCCGGCGTCACGGCGTTCGTCAACGCCGTGCTCCGCTCGTTTGCGCGGCGGGGGGTCCGCGAGCGCGAGCCTGCGCCGCCCCGTGATCCCCTCGAGGCGCTCGCGACGCGCCGTTCGTTCCCCACCTGGATCGCCGAGCGCTGGGTGCTGCGATTCGGCCGGCCGGACGCCGAAGCCCTGATGGGCGCCATGAACGAGCGCCCGCCGCTCACGCTCCGCGCGAACACGTTGCGCACCTCGCGCGACGCGCTCGCCGCGCGCCTGACCGCGGAAGAGGGCCTCGCCTGGCGGCCCACGCAGTGGGCGCCCGAGGGGCTGGTGGTCGGGCCTGGCGGGGCCCCGGGGAACTGGGGAGCCTTCGCCGACGGGAGCTTCGTCGTCCAGGACGAGGCGTCGATGCTCGTCGCGCGGCTGCTCGAGCCGCGCCCCGGAGAGACGATCGCTGATGTCTGTGCCGCGCCGGGCACCAAGACCACTCACCTCGCCGAGCTCATGCAGAACCGCGGCCGCGTGCTCGCCTTCGACCCGCAGCCGGGGCGGCTCGAGCGTGTGCGCGAGGCGGCGGGGCGGCTCGGGATCACCATCGTCGAGCCCGTCGAGGGCACGGTCGAGGCTCTCGCTTCCCCCTTCCGCGCCGCCTGCGACGGCGTGCTCGTGGACGCGCCGTGCTCAAACCTCGGCGTCCTCAGGCGCAACCCCGACGTGAAGTGGCGACGGCAGCCGGCCGACCTCGCCACGAACGCGGAGCGTCAGGGACGGATCCTCGACGCCGCGGCGACGATGGTGAAGCCGGGCGGCCGCCTCGTCTACGCGACGTGCTCGCTCGAGCCCGAGGAGAACGAGGCGGTCGTGCAAGCGTTCCTCGCCGCCCATCCCGAGATCCGCGTCGACCCGCCAGGCGAGTTTCCGCTCCCGATCGATCCGGACGGCACGCTGCGCTGCCTGCCCCACCGCCACGGCACCGACGGGTTCACGGCCGTCCGCTTCCGCCGGTCTCCGGATCGGGGTATAACAGCACCGTGATCAAGATCGCGCCCTCGATCCTCTCGGCGGACTTCGCCGCCCTCGGCCACGACATCGCGCGGGTCGAGGCGGGCGGCGCCGACCAGCTCCACGTGGACGTCATGGACGGGCGGTTCGTGCCCAACATCACCATCGGTCCGGTCGTCGTCGCCGCGATCCGTAAGCGCACCCGGCTGCCCCTCGACGTGCACCTGATGATCGTGGAGCCCGAACGCTACATCTCCGAGTTCGTCGCCGCGGGCGCCGATATGATCACGATCCACGCGGAGGCGTGCCCGCATCTCCAGCGCACGCTCGCCCAGATCCGCGAGCTCGGTGCCAGGGCCGGCGTGGCGCTGAACCCCTCGACGTCGCCGGCCGTGCTCGAGTACGTCCTCGACGACCTCGACCTCGTCCTCGTGATGTCGGTCAACCCCGGGTTCGGTGGCCAGGCGTTCATCCCGACCACTCACCGCAAGATCCGGGAAATCCGCGCGCGCCTCGGCGACCGAAGCGTGGACGTCTCCGTGGACGGCGGCGTCAAGACCGACCTCGCGAAGTCGCTCGCGGACGACGGCGCCTCCACGCTCGTCGCTGGCTCGGCGATCTTTGGCGCCGCCGATCCGGCGGCGGCGGTCAGAGCGATACGCGATGCCGCCACGGGGCGGTAGCCGCGACGCCGTGTCCGTCGTGAACGTGTTCGCCCACCGCGGGGAGTTCTTCCGCGTCCTCCAGGAGACGCAGCGGAGCCAGACGGCCGTGATGACCGTGGCGCCCGCGGCGGACGCCGGGCCGCCCGAGGTCCACGACGCCGATCAGATCGTCTACGTCGTCGAGGGCGAGGCGATCGTGACGCTCGGCGACGACGAGCACAAGGCGGGGCCTGGAGCCCTCGTCATGATCCCCGCGGGCACGCGCCACCACGTCCGCAATCCCGGCCCGACGCCGCTCTTCTTCGTCACCGTCTACGCGCCGCCCGAGTACTGACCATGAGCACCCTGGAAGTCGCCGTCGCGGATCTGCTGCCGTAGGCCGCAGGGCCCTCCCCGATCCACTGAATCCCCGCGCGGCGGCGCCTCGTCTCAACGTCCGGGAGACGATGATGCGCGTCGCCGAGCTCTGGCGCTATCCTGTGAAGTCGCTCGCCGGCGAGCGTCTCGAGAGCGCGGAGCTCACGGTCAACGGGATCGTCGGCGATCGGGTCGTCCACGTGCGTGACGAGCGCGGCCGGGTGATCACCGCGCGCACCCATCCGAGGCTGCTCGCGCTCCACGCGACGCTCGGCCCGGACGGCGAGCCGCGGCTCGACGGCCGGCCTTGGGCGGCGGAAGAGTCGGCCGTCGCCGTACGAGAGGCGGCCGGCCCCGACGCGCGACTCGCGCGCCACGACGGCCGCGAGCGGTTCGACGTGCTCCCGCTGCTCGTCGCGACCGACGGCGCGATCGCGGCGCTCGGCGTGGACGGGCGCCGGCTCCGGCCCAACATCGTCGTCGAGGGCGTCGAGGGCCGGGCCGAGCGCGGGTGGCCCGGCCGCCGGCTCAGGATCGCCGACGCGCTCATCGCCGTCGAGAAGGTCCGCGGCCGGTGCGTGATGACGACGTATGACCCCGACACGCAGGTACAGGACCTCTCGGTCCTGAAGCGCATCGTCAGTGAGTTCGGCGGGCGCATGGCGCTCGACTGCGACGTCCTCGAGGGCGGCGTGCTGCGGGTCGGCGATCCCGTGGCATTCGTCTAGCCTCCTTCGCCGCCGTCCGGTGCTGGCGCGCCGACGCTAGGTTGTTTCCAGGGGCCGGCGCCAGGCGCCGAGAGCTTCTCGGTGACCGCCAGGCTGCGGGCCGCGATCACCTCGAGGCCGCCGAGCGCGAGAACGATCAGGGCGCCGACGATCAGCAGGAACTTGCGCATCTGCGTGCCTCCTTTAGCGCGACTCCTCCCGCTCCACCTCGGACAGGAGCTCGGCCGCGCCGACGAGCCCCACGAGGTCATCACCCGCGAGCACTGCGAGGGGCCCGCGGCCGTCCCTCATCAGTCGAGCGGCTTCGGCGATCGGCGTGTCGGGCACGATCGTCGCGACATCACGCCGCATGATCGACTCAACCGGAATGCGCGCGAGGGCACCCCTGACTTCGCCGATCGAGAGGGTCGTCGCCGCAGAGGGCCGTGCCGCAGCCAGATCGTCGGCCGTGACCAACCCGACGAGCCGATCATGATGGACCACGGCGACGGCCTCCCCACCTCCGCTCGACCGCAGCGCTGCCTCGGCGTCCTCGAGCGTCGCCGTCGGTTCTACCGCCGGGACCGGGCGCAGGAGCGAGCGGACATCCCGCGTCATGTGGCGAGCACCGGACAGGGGGCGCGGCGTATCGTCTCGCGTACCACCGCGGCACCCGGCCGGCCTCCCATGACGATGAGCTCCGCACCCGTGGTCGCTGCGCTATTGAGGACGCCTTCAACGACATCGCCGGCCCGCACGTCGACACGGGTCGTCGAGCGATCTTCACGCGGCACGAGGCGGGCGAGGGCGGCGCGCGCCTCCGCCAGGCGCCATCGTTGCACGTCCGCCTCGACGCCCGCGGGTAAGCCCTCCGCGACGCGCCGGGACAGCCCGCGCATCACGTGTAGCAGTGTCAGCATCGCGCCGTGTCGCCGCGTGATGTCGAGGGCGACGTCGAGCGCCGTGTGCATGCTGCGGCGCCGGCCCGGCGAGGCCGCCAGGCTGACAGCCACCAGCAGCCGCGACAGGCGCGGCGGCGTCTCCTGCTCGAGACGTTCGACGAGCGCCCCGAGCAAGTCGGTGGTGGTCACCACTCCCATGACTTCTACGCTGTCGGCCACCACGGCGGCGCGGTGTCCTCGCGTCCTCAACGCGTGGGCGACGTCCGACGATGTCGCGTCCGGTGGCACGATGACCGGGTCGCGGCGCATCGCGTCGGCCACCGTCAGCCCGGATGTGAAGGCCGGCAGCTCGTGGACCGCGAGGCACGGCACGGTTGACGGGCCAGCGGCACGAGCGTCGGCTGGCGTCAGCACCCCTGCGAGGCGACCGCCATCCATCACGACCAGACAGCCGCCCGGGTCCGAGGCAAGCCGCATCGCGGCCGCAGCCAAGCTCTCCCGGGCTTCGACGATTCCGCTGGAGCACCGCATCAACGTCTTGATTCGCATATAGTGGCCTCCTTGGCTTAGGTTGACCGTTGTCCCTAGGCTGAACGTTGTCCCGATGTGCGTCCGACAAGGACCGGAATCGTGGACTTCTGGATGATGTCATCGGCGACATTCCGCGTGAGCCATCGGCGGGCGCCGCGGGCGGGGACGTCGACGAGCGCAATGGCCTCAGCGCCCCACGCCTGCGCAGTATCGAGCGCCACGGCCCCTGGATCGCCGAACCGAACCTCCGAGCTCACCGCGAACCCGTCATCGCGAAGGCGGGCGGCAACTCCCGCCAGCTCAAGGCTCGCCGCACCGCGCGCAGCGTCCTCGCTCTGGTTGGCGTAGCTCAGCGTCCGTGATCCGGCGATGACCGTCCGTCCCGGCGCTAGCACGACGAGCAGATGGACGTCGCCGCCGACGGGGGCCAGCAGGCGACGGACCCACGGCACGATTCGACGGCCGACGAGGCCTGCGTCCAGCAACACGAGAATGCGTCTGAACATAGAAGCTCCTTTGTGGTTCACATCCGT
>QHTD01000167.1 GCA_003220675.1 Candidatus Rokuibacteriota bacterium
CCTCGATGTGGCCGTCGAGCCACTCGAAGGGCTCGCGGACGTCGATCACCGCGAGGTCGCGCCCCTCCTCGAGCCACTCCGCGAGGTCGTGCACGGTGATCTGCGGGACGGACTCCACGGGAAATCCCCCGCTCTTCCACTCGATCATTCCCCAGTGCAAATACCCAACGACCTCGTCCACACCGACGCGCGAGAGCGCCTGCACCGCGCGCTCGAGGTCCGACGGCCCCTGCGCCAGGAGCAGCAGCGGCACGCCGGCCGGAACCGCCCACGCGACGCGCTCGGCGAACTGCGGGCTGTCGATCCAGACGTTGAGCGCGCCCGGGATGTGGCTCTCGCCGTACGTGCCGGGGTCGCGCAGGTCGACCACGCACTCGCCGCCCTGGACCGCCTCCCACGCCTCGCGCGCCGTGTACGGGCGCGGCTTCGCCGCCTGGAGCGGGATCAGCCCCTTGTTCTTGCCGACGATCTTGTCGAACTGGGGCGGCTTCGGCGGCAGGTCACGCATGATGAAATCCACGAACGCGGCGCGGTCGCGGAGCTGCAACGCCGCGTTGAAGCGCCGCTCGAAGCCGATCGTGGAGCCCGTCTTCGCCGACATCGCGCGCCCGCACGCCGAGCCCGCGCCGTGGGCCGGGTAGATCTCGAGGCTGTCGTCGAGCGGCAAGAGCACGCGCGTCAGGCTCTCGTACGCCTCCTCGGCCGCGCGGGTACCGCCGAGGTCCGGGCGCCCCACGGACCCGACGAAGAGCGTGTCGCCGGTGAGGACGAACCACGGCTCGGGGCCCCGGTCGAGGTCCGTGACGAGAAGACAGACCGAGTCGGGCGTGTGGCCCGGCGTGTGCGCGACCTTCAGTCGGATGTTCCCGACGCGGAGCTCGTCGCCGTCGCTGAGCCGCTCATGATCGAAGGCGAGGCCAGCGGCCCGGTGAGCGAAGATCGCCGCGTTCGTCGCGGCGGCGAGGTCGCGGTTGCCCGAGATGTGGTCGGCGTGGGTGTGCGTCTCGACGACGTGCGTGATCTGCAGGCCCTTGCGCCGCGCCAATCTCAGATATTCGTGGACGCGGTCGCGGCCCGGATCGACGATGACGGCCTGGCCGGCCTGGCCGCAGCCGACCAGGTACGAGAGGCACCCGGACTCCTCGTTCAGGATCTGCTGGAAGATCATCCCGGCCCTTATTCTATGCCAAGACCTCAGTGCTTCTCGGCCTTCTCCTTCTCGGTCTTGGCCTCCTTGGTGACCTTCTCGGCCAGGAACGCCGGGACCTCCTCGTAGTGGGAGAACTCCATCGAATAGGCGCCCCGCCCGCCGGTCATCGAGCGGAGGCTCGACTCGTACGTCAGCATCTCCGCCATCGGCACCGTGGCGCGGACCGCCGCCGTCTCACCCGCCGGCTCCATGCCCACGATGCGACCGCGCCGTGAGTTCAGGTCGCCGATGATGTCGCCCGCCACCTCGGAGGGGGCGGTCACCTCGACGTTCATGATGGGCTCGAGCAGGATCGGGTGGGCGTCCAGGAACACCTTCTGGAGGCCCAGCGAGGCCGCGATCTGGAACGCCATGTCCGAGGAGTCGACCTCGTGGTAGGTGCCGTCGTAGAGGATCACCCTGAGATCGACGATCGGGTAGCCGGCCAGGATCCCCTTCTTCATGCAGTCGCGGACGCCCTTCTCCACCGACGGGATGTAGTTGCGCGGCACGGCGCCGCCGAAGATGTCGTCCACGAACTCGAAGCCGCCCCCGCGCGGCAAGGGCTCGACGCGGAGCCAGACGTCGCCATACTGGCCGCGCCCGCCCGTCTGCTTCTTGTACTTGCCTTGCCCCTCGGCGCGCCCCTTGACCGTCTCCTTATACGGGATGCGCGGCGGTAGCAGGTTCACGTCCACGTTGTACTTGCGCTTGCGCGTCTTGGGCTGGATCGCGAACGAGATGCTCGCCTCGGGGAACGTGATCCGCGGGAGCTCGAACGGCTGGGCCTCGTCGCACAGCGTGTCGCCCGTGAGCGTCTCCTTGAGCTTCTGGGCGACGCCGATCTCGCCGGGACCGAGCGCCTCGACGTTCTTCTGCGTCTTGCCCATGAGCCACGAGACGTGCCCCATGCGCTCCCTGACGGAGCGCGAGGCGTTGACGAGCGTCGCGTCGGCCCTGAGCGTGCCGCTGTAGACGCGGAAGAGCGAGAGCTTGCCGATGTGGGGGTCGGAGAGCGTCTTGAACACCAGTGCGGCCACGGGCGCCTTGGGTTCGGGCGAGCGCGTCCCCGGCTGCTTCGCCTTGAGGTCGGTCCCCGCCACCTCGCCGCGGTCGGCGGGCGAGGGCAGCGAGTCGACGACGAGGTCGAGCAGCGCGGCCGATCCCAGGTTGCGCGCGGCGGAGGCGCAGAGGACTGGCACGAGCTTGCCACCGGCGATGCCGGCGCGGAGGGCTCGGAGCATCTCGGGCTCGCCGAGCGAGCCTTCCTCGAGGTACTTGCTGAGCAGCTCGTCGTCCGTCTCGGCAGCGGCTTCGACGAGCCTCTCGCGGTACTCCTTGACCCGGTCCGAGAGGTCGCCGGGCACCTCGCCCTCGCTCGCCTTGCCGTTCGCGTACGTGACGGCCTTGATCCTCACGAGATCGACGTAGCCGCGGAAGCTCGACTCCTCGCCGAGGGGGATCTGGAGCGCGACGAGGCGGCCCTTGAGGCGGCGCGCGAGCGACTCGAGCGTCCGGGAGAAATCGGCGCGCTCGCGGTCGAGGCGGTTGACGACGACCGCGCGCGGCAGGGCGTACTCGGTCGCGAACTTCCAGACCTTCTCGGTTTGCACCTGCACGCCGGCGACGGCGTCCACGACGACGATCGCCGCCTCGACCACCCGTAGCGCCGCCCGCGCGTCGGCGATGAAATCGCCGTACCCGGGCGTGTCCACGAGGGTGATCCGGTGGCCCTTCCAGTCGCAGTAGGCGACCGCGGTGTTGATCGAGATCTTGCGCTTGATCTCGTCGGGATCGAAGTCGGTGGTCGTCGAGCCGTCGTCCACCTTCCCGAGGCGAGTCATCGCGCCGGCGGTGAAGAGCAGAGCCTCGACGAGGGACGTCTTGCCGACACCGCCGTGCCCGACCACGCCGACGTTGCGGATCTTCCCGATCTCGATTGTCATCGACCGGCCTCCTCCCGACAGGACCTCCCGCGGTGCCGGCAATCCTACCACAGGGCCTTACGGGCGGATGACGCGCTTCACCTGCGCCAGAATCTCGGCGTCCGTCCCGGCCAGCTCCACGGGCGCGTCCAGCGGCGGAGGCTCGTACTTGAGGCCCACGCCCGTGAAGATCATCATGACCTCGGTGTCGCGGGCCACGTCCCCGCGCTCCTTCAGCACGGTGAGCGCCGCGACGAGAGCCGCGGCCTCGGGCGCCGTCCAGATCCCCTCGAGCTGCGCGACGAGCCGCTGCGCCCCCTGGATGGCCGTCTCGCTCACGGCGACGGCGCCGCCGCCCGTCTCGCGGAGCACACGCAGCATCTGGCGTCCGGCAAAGGGCGACGGCACGCGGAGCCCCGCGGCGTGGGTCGTCGGGCTCTCCCAGGCTGTCGTCGTCTCGGCGCCGTCCAGGAAGGCTCTCACCACGGGGGCGCAGCCTTCAGCCTGCACCGCGAAGCAGCGCGGGAGCGCTCCCGCGAGCCAGCCCATCGCCAAGAGCTCTGCATAGGCCTTGGGGATCCCGACGAGCCCCGTGCCGCCGCCCGTCGGATAGAGGAGGACGTCGGGCATCCGCCAGCCGAGCTCCGCGGCGAGCTCGAGACCGATCGTCTTCTTGCCCTCGAGGCGGTACGGCTCCTTGAGCGTCGAGAGGTCGAACCAGCCGAGCTGGGGCGCGATCGTCGTGACGACTTTCCCGGCGTTCGCGATCGAGCCTTCGACGGTGAAGACGTGGGCGCCCGCGATCTGCGCCTCGGCGATCGCCGCGGGCGGCGTCCCGCGCGGGACGACGACCGCGCACGGCAGCCCCGCGCGCGCCGCGTACACCGCCGCGGCGCCGCCCGCGTTGCCCGCGGACGGGATGACGAAGCCTCGCGCCCCGAGCGTCCTGGCGCGCGTGATCGCCATGCCGAGCCCGCGCGCCTTGAACGAGCCGGTCGGGTTCCGGCCCTCGTCCTTGGCGAAGAGACGACGCAACCCGAGATGGGCGCCCAGGCGCGACAGCGGGAGCAGCGGCGTGCCGCCCTCGCCGAGCGTGACGGGCTCCTCGCCGTCATCCAGCGGCGTCAGCTCGCGGAAGCGATACATCCCGGGCGGGCGTTGGCGGAGCGCATCCTTGCTGACGCTCGTCTTCACGCGCTCGAGGTCGTAGCGCACGACGAGCATCTGCCCGCACCTCGCGCAGACGGTCAGCAACCGCTTCGGGTCGTGACGGTCGCCGCAGATCGTGCACTCGACGTGGCTGACGAAACTCATCGCGTTCGGCGGCTCGGGGTCTTGAGCAGGAGTATAGCCCGAGGAGGCCGATCTGATACCCGTGTATTGGAATATCGACAGTGACCGGTCGCAGTTGCGACAGTAGAATCGTACCAGAGGCAACGATGGGCGAACTTCCCACGCGGCGCCGGTTCACCGTTGACGAGTACCACCGGATGGGCGAGGCGGGAATTCTCCCCGAGGACGAGCCGGTGGAACTCATCGCCGGGGAGATCGTCGTGCGCGAGCCGATCGGCTCGCGGCACGCCGGCACGGTGAACCGCCTCAACCGTCTCTGGACGTCGCGGCTTGGCGAGCGCGCCGTCGTCCAGATCCAGAACCCGATCGAGCTCCCGAAGGAAGACTCCGAGCCCCAGCCAGACGTCACGCTGCTGCGTCCGCGCGCGGACTTTTACACGGCGGCGCACCCGGTGGCGGCGGACGTCCTGCTCCTCATCGAGGTGGCGGATTCCACCCTCGCCGTGGACCGCCGGGTGAGGATGCCGCTCTACGCGCGCGCGGCGATCCATGAGGCCTGGCTCCTTGATTTGACGGCGGACCGGGTGGAGGTCTACCGCGCGCCGACGGCTGACGGGTACCAGCAACTCGTGAGGCTCGAGCGCGGGCAACGGGTCGCGCCCGAGGCCTTCCCCGCTCTGATCGTCAGCGTCGAGGATTTGCTCGGCTGACGTGCGTCAGTGCCCCTTGAGCATCACGACGAGGACGCGCGCGGGCCGGCTCGTCTCGTTGAGCGAGGCGTGGATCGTCCCCTTGGCCGCGTACTCGACCTCGCCCCGCTTCACGGTCCGTGTGCCCTGCCCCTTGGTCACGACGACGAACTCGCCGTCCAGCACGTACGCGAACTCGTTGGCGGCGGCGGCGTGCTCCTCGCCCCGGAACCCCGGCGGGAAGAGGAACTCGTAGACCGTCACCCGGTCGTTGTCGAGGAGGAGCGTCTCACCGACGTCCTGCGCCCTCGCGTCGTGGCCGCGGGCCGCGACGAGCGCCGCGGCTCCAAGCACCGCCGCGGCGAGGGCCGCCGCCCATCTCAGGGTGCGGTTCTCTGGCATCGCTCTCCTCCCCTCTCGGGCGTCGAAACGACGAAAGGCGGCGCCGGGGCCGCCTTGCCGAGCATCGCACGCCACGCGAGTGCTAGAGGGACTGGCGCGTCGCGGTCCGCGTCGGCAGCGTGGTCCCGCGCTCGCGCGCAATCTTGTCGAGCTCCGGCGGCAGCGCGAACCGCACGTCCTCCTCGACCACATGGACCTCGCGCACGGCGGCGCCCTGGTTGCGGAGCGCCTCGACGGTCTCCGTCACCAGGACCTCCGGCGTCGAGGCGCCGGCGGTGACGCCGACGCGCCGGACCGCCTCGAGCCACTCGGGACGGATGTCGCCGACGTCGTTGATGAGGTAGGCGCGCGTGCCCGCCGTCTGCGCGACCTCCACCAGCCGGATCGCGTTCGAGCTGTTGGCCGAGCCGATCACGAGCAGCACGTCCACGTCGCTCGCGAGCCGCTTGACCGCAGCCTGCCGGTTCTGCGTCGCGTAGCAGATGTCGTCGCGCGAGGGCCCGACGATCTTCGGGAACTTGCGCCTGAGCGCATCGATGACGTCGCGGGTGTCGTCCACGGAGAGCGTCGTCTGGGTCAGGTACGCGATCTTGCTCGGATTCGACACCTCGAGCCTCTCGGCCTCCTCCGCGCTCGCGATGACGAAGATGCGGTCGGGCGCCTCGCCGAGCGTCCCGATCACCTCGTCGTGGTCCTGGTGGCCGATCAGGACGATCGAGTAGTTCTCGCGCGCGTAGCGGATCGCCTCGAGGTGCACCTTGGTCACGAGCGGGCACGTCGCGTCGATGACCCGGAGGCCCCGCTCGGCCGCCTCCCGGCGCACCTCGGGCGAGATCCCGTGGGCGCTGAAGATCACGGTCGCGTGGTCAGGCACCTCGTCGAGCTCGTCCACGAAGATCGCGCCCTGCTTCCGAAGCGTCTCCACCACGAGCCGGTTGTGGACGATCTCGCGACGCACGTAGACCGGCGGCCGGCAGACCGACAGCGCCAGCTCGACGATGTCGATGGCCCGCTCGACGCCCGCGCAGAAGCCGCGCGGCCCGGCCAGGAGGATCTCGGAGATGGCGGATCTCATCGCTGCCCTCGCCTCACTTGAAATAGTACGACACTCCGACCACGCCGACATGGGCTTCCCACCCCCGGTTCGGCCGGGACGAGTTGGCGTTGGAGTCGTGCTCGAGGCGGTAGCCGGCGTAGACCGCGGTCGTGTCGGTGAGGAAGACGGACGCGCCGACGCCGGCCCACACCAGGAACGAGAAATCCGAGGCGATCTCCCGCACCCGGAGATCGGTCCCGCCCGCGGCGCCGACCAGCTCGGCGTAGGGCACGACCCGTCCGAGCGTCAGGAAGTGGTAGCGGAAGACCGTCGCGAGGCCGGCCCAGAACGCGGGCTTCGGGTCGGTGTAGTGCTGGTAGAAGGGCTCGAGGCCGGCTTCGAAGGCGCCGTAGAGGGGACCACCGCCCGAGGTGCCGAACGGAAGGATCGAGACCCGCAACCCCAGGTTGAAGAACTCGAGGTCACTCTGGTGGCGCGTGCGCTCCAGATTGAACTGCGCGCCGTAGCCGCCCTCGGCCGAGAGGACGTACGCGCCCTTCTTGAACGTCTGCTCCGGGTCGAAGGCCCACGCGGGCGACGCGTGCGCCGTCACGACGAGGAGCGCGGTCCCGGCGAGCAGCCGCGATCGTCCGCTCATGGTTCGATCAACACCTTCAGCGCGTCCCCGCTCGCCATCAGGTTGAGCGCCTGCCGGACCGCGTCGAGGCGCATCCGATGCGTGATGAGGCCGTCCGGCGCGAGCACGCCGGACTCCATCAGCTCGACGGCCCGCCGGATCAACTCGGGCGTGTGGTGGAACGCGCCCACGAGCGTCAGCTCCTCGTAATGCGCGCGACGGGTGTCCAGGCGGATCGCGGTTCCAGGCGCACAGCCTCCGAAGAATACCACGCAGCCTCCGCGGCCCGTCGCGTCGATCGCCTGCTCCCACACCTCGGGGCGGCCCGTCGCGTCGATCGCGACGTCGGCGCCCGAGCCGCGGGTGGCCGCACGGATCGCGGCCACGACATCCTCCGTCTGCGTCGCCTCGAGGCACTCGCCGATCCCGAGCCCTCGCACCCGCTCGAACCGCAAGCCGGACTTCCCGACCAGGATGACCCGGGCCTTCCGCGCGGCCGCCGCCATTCCGAGGAGGCAGCCGAGCGGGCCCAAGCCGAAGACGACCACCGTTTGGCCCGACTCCACCCGCGCCCGCTCGATACCGTGGAGCGCGCAGGCCAGGGGCTCGGCGAACGCCGCCCGCGCGGTCGGGAGCGCGCGCCCGAGCGGCACGACGTTCCTGGCCACCAGGCGGGGCGGGAGCGCGATGAACTCGCCGTACGCCCCGTTGACGAACAGGAGGTCCTCGCAGAGGTTCGGGCGTCCCGCGAGGCACGAACGGCAGGCACCGCACGGCGCCGAGTTCGCCGCGACGACACGGTCGCCCTCGCGGAAGCCGGAGACGCCGGCGCCGACTGCCGCGACGGTGCCCGCGAACTCGTGGCCGAACACTGTGGGGACTTTCGGAATCATGACCGGGTGGCCGCGACGGAGCGTCTTCACGTCCGTGCCGCACGTCAGCGCGGCCTCGATCCGGAGCACCAGCTCGCCGGCCTCCGGCTCGGGCACGGGCAGCTCCTCCGCACGGAGGTCGCCCGGCCCGTGGAACACCATCGCCCTCACGGCGTCACGTACACCTTGAGCGCCTCGCGGCGCCGCATCAGGTCCACGCCGCGGTCGAGGTCCCCGAGCGACACGCGGTGGGTGACGAGCCCGTCCACGGAAACCTCGCCCGCGACGATCAGCCGGAACGCCTCGGCGAGGTCGGACGGCGACGAAGAGTACGTGGCGGTGAGGGTGAGCTCGCGGTGGTAGAGCGTCTCGAGCCGGAGCGAGAGCGCGTCGCCGCCGCCCGCGAAGTAGTGGACCGTCCCGCCGTCGCGGAGGCTTCCCACCGCCCACGGCAGCACGTCCGTACCGCCGCCCGTGATGATGACCTGGTCCGCGCCGCGCCCCTGCGAGAGCTCGCGCTGCGCGGCCGCCGCCACCTGGGCCGGGCCCGCGGCGGTCGCGCCCAGGCGCCGGGCGATCGCCGCCCGCTCGGCGATCGGGTCGCATCCGACGACGGCAGCGCCCGCGTGCCGGAGGAGCTGGACGAAGAGGCAGCCGATCGAGCCGAGGCCGACGACGACCACCGTGTCACCGGGCTCGACGCGCGCGCGCTGCACCGACCTGAGACAGCACGCGAGCGGCTCGACGAACGACGCGGCCTCGTCGGTCACGTGGCGGGGCAGCCGGAACATGGCGTGACGGACGTTCGGCGCGGGCACACGCACGCACTCCGCGAAGCCCCCGGGATCGAGGTTCGACGCCTTGAACGCGGGACACATCGAGGCGCTCCCGCGCCGGCAGTAGTGGCACTCGCCGCACGGCACGTGATGGGCGGCGACGACACGGTCGCCGATTCCGCAGCTCGTCACGCCCGCGCCGAGCCTGACGACCTCGCCGACCACCTCGTGGCCCAGCACGAGCGGCGCCGGGGTCGTCGGGTCCATGACCTTCGCGATGTCCGAGCCGCAGAGGCCGCAGCCCAGGAGGCGCAGCAGCACCTCGCCGTCGCCGATCGCCGGGCGGGGCCACTCCTCGGCGACGAGCTTCCCGTCTCCGCGGTAAACCGCGGCTCTCATAAACTCGCCTCGCCTGCGGCTGCGGCTCGCACCGCCACGCGGTAAACCGCGGCTCTCATAAACTCGCCTCGCCTGCGGCTGCGGCTCGCACCGCCACGGCGATCATGCGGCGACCCTCTGGGCGGGGCGACCGAACCGGGCCGCGATCCAGCAGCCGAGCGCGATCGCGAGCTTCTTCCCTACCGGCACGGTGACGCGCGCGTCGAATACGCGGAAGCGTCGCGCCTCGATCTCCTCGAGCAGCGCCAGGTAGATCCGCCCCATGATCTCGGCGGCCACGAGGGAGCGGGCGTCGGCCGCCGGGAAGCTTTCCCACGCGAGCCGGTAGAACTGCCGCGCGCGCGCCGCCTGATAGGCCATCAGGCGCATGAACGGCTCCGTGTAGCGCGCCGCCCTCAGATCGTCCACGCTGACGTCGAACGCCCGGAGGTCCTCTTGCGGGATGTAGACGCGGCCCGCGCGGGCGTCGGCGCCCACGTCACGGATGATGTTCGTCAGCTGGAGTGCCTGGCCCAGGTTGACCGCGTACTGGCGCGCCCGCGGGTCGGTGTAGCCGAAGATCTCGATGCACGCGAGCCCGACCGCGGAGGCGACGCGGTAGCAGTACGGGTAGAGGTCGTCCGCCGTCTCGTAGGCGACCCGATCGAGGTCCATCTCGACGCCGTCGATGATCGCCTCGAGCGCCGGGCGCGGGATCGTGTAGGCGCGCACGGCGGCCTGGAGCCTCATGGCGATCGGATGGGTGGGGGTCGCGCCCGGCTCGTAGCAGCGCGCCACGTCCTCCCGCCAGCGCTGGAGCTCCCGGCGCCGGGCCGACGGGTCTGCGGCACGCTCGCCGCCGAGGTCCGCGATGTCGTCCACGGTGCGGCAGAACGCGTAGACCGCGTAGAGCGCCTCGCGGCGGGGGCGCGGCAGCGTGAGAAAAGCGTAGTAGAAATTCGAGCGGCTCTTTCGCGTGAGCCGGGCGGTGAGGTCCGTGATCATCGGGCCTTCACGTAGCCGTGAGCGCGGAACCACTCGGCCGCGTCACGGAGCGCGTCGCGGACGTCGGTCTGCGGCAGGCCGAGCTCCCGCACCGCCCTGGCGGGACTGAAGTACATGCGCTTCTTCGCCATCCGCACGGCCGTCAGCGGCACTCTCGGCGGCGCCCCGGTGACGCGCGCGACCGCCTCCATAGAGAGGGCGGCAGACCATGCCACCCAGTACGGGATCCGTACGCGGGGCGGCCGGATCCCGGCGATCTCCGAGAGGAGGGCGCCGATCTCGGCGAGCGAGATGTTCCGGTTCCCGAGGATGTACTTCTCGCCGATCTTTCCCCGCTCGGCCGCGAGGAGGTGGCCGCGGGCGACGTCGCGGACGTGAACGAGATTGAGCCCGGTGTCGAGGGTCGCGACCATCTTCCCCTCGAGAAAGTCCACGACCATTCGACCGGTCGGTGTCGGCTTGACGTCCCAGGGACCGACGGGCGCCGACGGGTTCACGACAACGACTGGAAGGCCCTGGTGGGCGAAGCCGAGCGCCACCTGCTCGGCCAGGAACTTGGACGCCTTGTAGGGCCCGACCATGTCCCTGAGCGAGACCGGCGTCGCCTCCGTCCCCGGCGTGCCGTCCCCCGGGATGCCGAGCGCGCCGACCGTGGACGTGTAGACCACGCGGCTCACGCCCGCCTCGCCCGCAGCCTCGAGGACGGCGCGCGTGCCACCCACGTTGACGCGGTGGAGCTCCTCCGGGTGGCGCGCCCAGAGACGGTAGTCGGCTGCGACGTGGAAGACGCTGTTGACGCCCTTCACGGCGCGACGCAACGAGGCGGGATCGAGCAGGTCTCCCTCGCCGATCTCGACGTCGAGCCCAGCGATCGCGCGACGGTCAGAGCCCGGGCGCGCGAGCACCCGGACCGCGCGGCCCTGGGTGAGGAGCTCGCGGACGACGTTGGCGCCGACGAACCCGGTGCCACCGGTCACGAGCGCGTCGATCACGAGTGCGCGACCTTTCCGAGAGCTCGCGCGACGGCCTTCAGGGCCGCGTTCGTTCCGCTCCGCAGCGTCAGCGCGTCGACGAAGGCACGCGGACGCGCGAGCACCGCGCGAACGGCACGGATGGTCCGCACGCGCCCGTCGGACTCCACCACGGCAGCAAGGTCGGCAGGCACGCCGCGCACGGCCGTGTCGCTGACTGCGCGGATCACCACCGCGGGAATCCCACGCGCGCGGGCCCACTCGAGGATCGCCGCCGACTCCATGTCACAGGCGAGCGCCGCGGTCTCGACCCAGAGCCGCGCCTTCGCGCCCGGCGTCGCGACGACCTCATCCACCGTGACGAGCGTCCCGGCCCGCCTGAGGCTCCCGACCTCCGCGGTGGCGTACCGCGCGCCCGTCGGGCTCACGACGGTCTCGGGCACGACCAGGTCGCCCTCGGCGAGGCCGGGCGAGAGCGCGCCGCAGGCGCCAGCCGAGACTACGAGCGCGGGCTCCGCGACGCGCGACGCGCGCGGCTCGAGCTCGCAGGCGCGGAGACCCACGCACACGAGCTCGAGCGCTCCCGCTCGGTAGTGCGGCCAGTCGCTTCCGGGGACGCGCGCCAGCCCGAGCCAGTGAGCGAGGCTCCGAGCCTCGAGGTCGACCGCGGTGAAGACGGCGACGCGTGTCACGCGTCGGGGGCTGGCGTGGTGCCAGAGCGCTGTTTCGAGCCTTCCTTGGCGCGGAGCCAGGCCGCGTACGAGCCGCCGGCGGCCGTGTCCTTGCCGGTGAACAGGATCGTGCGGATGTCGGAGTAAAGGATGTCGTAGGGACCGGCGCCGGCGCGGTCGAACACCTGGATGAAGGGTACCGGCACGTCGCGGTTGCGGTTGAAGACGTAGCCCTCGAGCCGCGCGCCGTCGGCCCTGACCACCGTGACGTTGCCGCGATAGTCGAAGGCCCGCTCGATGACCTCCTCGAGCGTCACACGGTCGCCGATCTCGGGCACCCAGCCTTCGAGGCTCTCCGTGTCCTTCATTCCGCGCTCAGAACCGTCCGGTCAGCGTCGCGGCAACGGTGTCGCGGAAGCCGCGCCAGGAGCTGAAGGTATGGTTCACGGCCGTGGGCTCGTACCCGCAGTGGACCATACAGTCCCGGCACTTGTCGTTGCCGCTCTTGCGGCCGTAGTGCTCCCACTTCGTGGTCTCGATCAGCTCCTGGAACGTCGCCGCGTAACCCTCCTGGAGGAGGTAGCAGGGCCGCTGCCAGCCGAACACGTTGTAGGTCGGGTTCCCCCACGGCGTGCACTCGTAGTCGCGCTTGCCCATGAGGAACTGGAGGAACAGCGGCGACTGGTTGAACTTCCAGCGGCGCTTCGGGCTCGACAGGATCCTCGAGAACAGCTCGTGAGCGCGCTGCCGGCGGAGGAAGTGCTCCTGGTCGGGAGCCTTCGCGTAACTGTAGCCCGGCGAGATCATCATGCCCTCGACGCCGAGGTCCATCATGGTGTCGAAGAACTCGCGCGTCCGGAGCGGGTTGGCGCCGTCGAAGAGCGTCGTGTTCGTCGTGACCCGGAAGCCCCGCCGGAGCGCCGCCCGGATCGCCTCCACCGCCTCGTCGTAGACGCCGTCGCGGCAGACCGCCTCATCGTGCTCCTCGCGGAGCCCGTCCATATGGATGCTGAACGAGAGGTACTTCGAGGGCGCGAAGACGTCCGCGTCGAGCTTCTCCCTGAGGAGCAGCGCGTTGGTGCAGAGGTAGACGTACTTCTTCCGCGCGACCAGCTCTTGCACGAGCCGACCGATCTCCGGATACATCAGCGGCTCGCCGCCCGGGATCGACACGATCGGCGCGCCGCACTCCTCCACCGCCCTGAGGCACTGCTCGACCGTGAGATCCTTGCGAAGGATCTGCGCCGGGTACTGGATCTTGCCGCACCCCGCGCACGCGAGATTGCAGCGGAAGAGGGGCTCGAGCATGAGGACCAGCGGGTAGCGCGCGCGGCCGGCGAGCCGCTGCTTGACGACGTAGCTCGCCACCGCCCACATCTGCGACAGAGGAACGCTCATACCTGCGCAACTCCCCGACGCGGGAGGCCCAGGACCTTGCCGGGCTTCTGGCGCGTCAATCGAACCGTCACGACGATCACGGCGTGGAGTACCCCGCCGACCGCCAGCAGCACCCACTCGCGGATCCACGCGGTCATGGCCAAATTGAATCCGAGCACGACGTAGTATAGCGCGACTCCGGGCCAGACACGTGCCCCCAGGCGTGACACCGCGACCGCAGCCCCGGGCACCTCTCGCAGGCCACCCGCGGATGACGGCGGGCGCGCGGCCCCCGCTACCAAATAGATCCCGACGGAGACCGCGCCGACGATCGTCCATCCCGCGAAGTTCGACAGGGGGACGCCGAAGTAGGCTCCGCCGTCGGGGTAGTAGAAGATCCGCCCGAGGAACCAGCGGTCGCCCCGCACGGCGAGCGGGTCGATGACCATGTCAAGGGCCGTCATGAGCACCCCGGTGACGAGCGCCTGCGTCCACCGGGGCACGCGGCGGCCCGCGAGCGCGGCGCGCGCCAGGCAGAACGACGCGTAGGCGAGGAAGGTGAACGACAGCGAGTCCATGAAGGGGACGTTCGCGATGTAGAGCTCCCGGCCGCGCGTGATCCCCGTGTAGTGATAGAGGCCGAACGGGAGGCCGATCCGGGTGGACGCGAACTCCGCGAGCCAGGCCACGGGCCAGACGGAGGCCCCGAAGCCGAGCGTCCGCCGCCAGCCGAGGTCCGCGCTCCCGGCCACGAGAAAGAGCACGAGGAACGCGAAGACGTAGGGCCGGAGCGCGAGCGTGCCGGTGACGAGATCCATACGAGCCGCTTTCGGCAGCCGAGTCAGCATGTTACCATCTGCGGTCGTGACGGTCCTCAACGACCCCATCGCGCGCGCCCAGGCGTATCTCCTTTCTCACCAGGCCCCGGAGGGGCACTGGGTCGGCGAGCTCGAGGCCAACACCACCATCACCTCCGAGTACCTCTTGCTGTGCCACCTGATCGACCGGGTCGACCGCCCGAAGGAGGCCAAGGCCGTCCGGTATCTCCGCCGCGCGCAGCTCTCCGACGGCGGGTGGAGCCTCTTCGAGGGCGGCCCCGCGAATCTGTCGGCCACGATCAAGGCGTACTTCGCGATGAGAATGGCCGGCGTGAGCGTCGACGATCCCGCGTTGGCCGCCGCCCGCGAGCGCATCCGTGAGATGGGCGGGCCCGTGAGGGCCGACGTCTTCACCAAGATCCTCCTGGCGCTCTTCGGCGAGTACGACTGGAACGGCGTGCCGGCGATGCCCGTCGAGATCATGCTGCTGCCACGGCCGTTCTTCCTCTTCAACATCTACGAGGTCTCCTACTGGTCGCGGACCGTGATCGTCCCGCTCCTGATCATCATGGACCGGAAGCCGGTGAAGTGGCTGCCGCCCCACCTCGCGCTGGACGAGCTCTGGCCCGAGCCGCGGGAGAAGACGAGCCTCCGCTTCCCGCGCGTGCCCAAGCCGTTCAGCTGGCGGACGCTCTTCTGGAAGAACTTCTTCATCGCCGTCGACGACGGCCTCAAGATCTGGGAGCGCTTCACCACGCGCCCGCTCCGCAAGCGCGCGGTCGAGGCCGCGCGCGTGTGGCTCGAGGAGCGGCTCGCCGTGCCCGGCGGCCTCGGCGGGATCTACCCGGCGATGGCGAACTCGATCCTCGCGATGCGCGTGCTCGGCTACGCCGACGACCACCCGCTGGTGCTCGGGCAGATCAAGGAGATCGAGGCGCTCGCGGTCGAGACGCACGAAGAGCTCCACTACCAGCCCTGCCCGTCCCCCGTGTGGGACACCGCGCTCGCGATCAACGCGCTGATCGAGAGCGACCTCCCGCCCACGCACGCGGCGCTTCGCCGCGCGGCGGAGTGGCTCATCGACCGCCAGATCCTCGTCCCGGGTGACTGGCAGGTGAAACGGCCGCACGTCCGGCCGGGCGGCTGGGCGTTCCAGTACCACAACGACTTCTATCCGGACCTCGACGACACCGCGATGGTGCTCATGGCGCTCGAGAAGGTGCACGGGCTCGACACCGATGCGGCGCGGCTCGCGAAGGAGCGCGGCCTCGGCTGGCTCCTCGGCATGCAGGGGGAGGACGGAGGCTGGGCGTCGTTCGATGCGGACAACAAGCGCCTCTACCTCAACAACATCCCGTTCGCCGACCACGGCGCGCTGCTCGATCCCTCGACGGAGGACCTGACGGGACGCTGCCTCGAGCTCCTCGGCACGCTCGGCTACCACCGAGAGTTCGAGCCGGCGCAGCGCGCGCTCCACTTCCTCCGCCACACGCAGCGGCACGACGGGCCATGGTACGGACGCTGGGGTGTGAACTACATCTACGGCACCTGGTCCGTCCTCCGTGGGCTCCGCGCGATCGGCGAGGACCTGCGCCATGAGTACGTCCAGCGGGCCGTACGCTGGCTCGAGCGGCGGCAGAACCGCGACGGCGGCTGGGGCGAGACGTGCGAGAGCTACGATGATCCCGAGTTCGCGGGCGTCGGCGAGTCGACGCCCAGTCAAACGGCCTGGGCGCTCCTCGGTCTCTTCGCCGCCGGGCGCACGAGCGGTCGCACGGTCGAGCGCGGAATCGAGTACCTCCTGCGAACGCAACGGAGCGACGGCTCGTGGGACGACCGGCTCTGGAACGGGACGGGCTTCCCGCGCGTCTTCTACCTCAAGTACCACCTCTACGCGAAGTACTTTCCCCTCTGGGCGCTGGGGATCTACCGCCGCGCCCAGGCATGACTGCGCGACCGCTCCCGCTGCCGCTGCGCCTGCTCGACGCGATCGGCCGGTGGGCGATCGCGGTCGTCGAGGCGCTGGGCCGCTTCGGCACGTTCCTGGCCGGGGCCCTCGTGGTGATCCTGACACCGCCGTTCAAGTTCTGGGCCTTCATCGACCGGATCAACTACATCGGCTTTCGCTCGCTGCTGATCATCCTGCTGACGGGCGGGTTCACCGGGATGGTGCTCGGATTGCAGGTGTACCTCACGCTCGTGCGCTTCGGCTCCGAGGCGTTCCTCGGCCCCGCCGTCGCGCTCTCGCTCATCCGGGAGCTCGGTCCGGTCCTGGCGGCGCTCATGGTGACCGGACGCGCCGGCTCGGCGCTGACGGCTGAGATCGGCATCATGCGCATCACGGAGCAGATCGACGCGCTCACGGTGATGGCGCTGAACCCCGTCCGCTACATCGTCGCGCCGTCCCTCCTGGCCGGCCTCGTGACCTTCCCAGCGATGACCGCGATCTTCGACACGGTCGGCATTTTCGGAGGCTACCTCGTCGGCGTGGAGCTCCTCGGGCTCTCCCAGGGCACCTATTTCGGCGAGATGCAGACGTTTGTCGACATGAGTGACATCATGACGGGGTTCTGGAAGTCGGTCTCCTTCGGCGTGATCGTCACGTGGGTCTGCACCTACAAGGGCTTCAACGTGGGCCACGGCGCCGAGGGCGTGGCCAAGGCCACCACCGACGCGGTCGTCCTGTCCTCCGTGCTCATCCTGGTCTGGGACTACTTCATGGGCTCGGTGCTCCCATGATCGTGGCAGGGCGAGCCGCAGCCGCAGGCGAGGCGAGTCTGTGATCAAGATCGAGCGGCTGGTCAAGTGGTTCGACGGGCAACAGGTGCTGCATGAGGTCGACCTGGAAGTCGCCACGGGCTCGATCACGGTCATCATCGGCCGGAGCGGCGGAGGCAAGACGGTCCTCCTCAGGCACCTGATCGGCCTCCTGCGCCCCGACGGCGGCCGGGTGCTCGTGGACGGCGTCGAGGTCTCTCGCCTTCGCAGGCGCGCGCTCGACGAGGTCCGGAAGCGCTACGGAGTCGTCTTCCAGGGCGGCGCGCTGTTCGACTCGATGACATGCGCCGACAACGTGGCGTTCCCGCTCCGGGAGAAGCTGCATCTACCCGGCACGGAGGTCGCGAAGCGGGTCGAGGCGGGGCTCGCCCAGGTGGGGCTCGAGGGCATGGGGGCCAAGTACCCGGCCGAGGTCTCGGGCGGCATGCGCAAGCGCGTCGCGATCGCGCGCGCGCTCATCACCGAGCCCCAGATCGTCTTCTTCGACGAGCCGACGACGGGCCTCGATCCGATTCTCGTCAACACCATCCACCACCTGATCCTCAATCTCCACCGGAAGCTCCACTTCACCGCTGTCATGGTGAGTCACGAGATCCCCGAGATTTTCGAGATCGCCGACACTGTCGCCATGCTGCACGAGGGACGGATCGCGGAGGTCGGGCCGCCGGCGGTCATCCAGGCCTCGACGAACCCGGTTGTCCGGCGGTTCATCCGTGGGGAGCCGGAAGGCGCGGAGGGAACCTGATGGAGCGAAGGAGCGTCAACATCGCCGTGGGACTGTTCCTGCTGCTCGGCCTCTTGGCATTGGGGTATCTTTCCGTTAAACTCGGACGCGTTTCGTTCCTCGGCGGCGGTGGCTATCCTGTCTTCGCCCAGTTCCCGTCGGTCGGCGGGTTGAAGACCGGCTCGTCGGTGGAGATCGCGGGCGTCGAGGTCGGGCGCGTCGAGAACATCGGCCTGAAGGACTACGAGGCGCTCGTGACCCTCCGGATCAGTGGAGGGGTCAAGCTGCAGGAGGACGCGATCGCGTCGATCAAGACGAAGGGGCTGATCGGGGAGAAGTACGTGCGCATCAGCCCGGGCGGGTCCGAGAAGATCATCCCGCCCGGTGGCCGGATCCGAGAGGTCGAGGCGCCCGTCGACTTCGAGGAGCTGCTGTCGAAATACATCTTCGGCAAGGTCTAGGAGGACGTCGTTGACGTCGCGTCGCGGCCGTTGTGCGTGCGCCACCGTCCTGGCGCTGCTCCTCGTCGCCCTTCCCGCGCGGGCGGGCGAGCCCACGGACCAGCTCCGCGCCCAGATCGACCGGGTCATCAAGGTCCTCGAGGACCCGGAGCTGAAGAAGGCGAACAAGGCGAAGGAGCGGCGCGCCGCGATCCGCAAGGTCGCGAACGACATCTTCGACTTCGGCGAGACCGCGCGGCGCTCGCTGGCGCGCCACTGGACCCCGCGGACGGCGGCGGAGCGCGAGGAGTTCGTCCAGCTCTTCGCCGACCTTCTCGAGCGGTCCTACATCTCCAGGATCGAGGCCTACGGCGGCGAGAAGATCGCCTATGTGGGGGAGACGATCGACGGCGACCAGGCGACCGTGCGCACCAAGCTCACCACCAAGGAAGGCACCGACATCCCGGTGGACTACCGGATGCTCAAGCGCGGCGACAAGTGGCTCGTCTACGACATCATCATCGAGGGCGTCAGCCTGGTTGCGAACTACCGCGCTCAGTTCAACAAGATCATCCTGACCTCGTCCTACCAGGAGCTCGTGAAGAAGATGAGGACGAAGCAGGACGAGTTCTACG
>QHTD01000435.1 GCA_003220675.1 Candidatus Rokuibacteriota bacterium
GATCCCGGCGGTCTTTTCGCGTACGTGAACTACCCGACCACAGAGTACCTGCGGCTTCCCTTCCTGGAGCTCGTCTGCTTCAACATCTATCTCGAGTCTCAAGAGCGACTGGAAGCCTACCTGGCCCGCCTCCACAACCTCGCCGGCGACCGACCTGTGATCATGGCGGAGGTCGGGCTCGACAGTCGCCGGCACGGGGAGGAGGCCCAGGCGCGGATCCTCGACTGGCAGATTCGAGCGACCTTCGCGGCCGGCTGCGCCGGGGCGTTCGTGTTCGCGTGGACCGACGAATGGCATCGCGGCGGCCATGACATCGAGAACTGGGATTTCGGCCTGAGGGCCCGCGACGGTAGCCCCAAGCCCGCGCTCGCGGCCGTGCGCCGGGCCTACGCAGAGGTCCCGTTTCCCAAAGTCGGGCCCTGGCCTCGGATCTCCATCGTCGTCTGTAGCTACAACGGAGCCCGCACCATCAGCGACTGCTTCGAAGGTCTCCTGCGCCTGGAGTACCCAAACTTCGAGGTGATCGTCGTCGACGACGGCTCGCATGATCGAACGGCCGCCCTCGCTCGGGCGTACGGCTTCCGGGTGATCAGCACAGAGAATCGCGGGCTCGCCAGCGCCCGCAACACCGGCCTCGCCGCTGCGACCGGTGAGATCGTTGCCTACATCGATGACGATGCGTATCCCGACCCGCATTGGCTCACCTACCTCGCGGCCACGTTCAGGAACACGACGCACGTCGGCGTCGGTGGTCCGAACCTCGCGCCGCCCGGCGATGGCGTCGTCGCTGAATGTGTGGCCAATGCCCCCGGCGGCCCGGTTCACGTTCTCCTTTCCGACGGCGAAGCTGAGCACCTACCCGGTTGCAACATGGCCTTTCGAAGGGCGACGCTGGAGGCGATCGGAGGCTTCGATCCACAGTTCCGGGTGGCCGGCGACGACGTCGATGTCTGCTGGCAGATCCAGAAGAAGGGCCGGACGCTCGGGTTCAGCCCGGCAGCGGTCGTCTGGCACCACCGCCGCAACTCGGTGGTCGCTTACTGGAAACAGCAGCAGGGATACGGTCGGGCCTGACCTGGCGGCGAGGGCGCATCTACCACGGTACGTGGGGAAGAGCCCCGTTCCAATCGCTCTATCAGCCGGCGGTCGGTCTGCTCGGCGGCCTCTCGCTGATGCCGGAGTGGTACCTCCTGATTGTTGCCCTGGGAGGCCTTTCAGGGCTGGGAATGCTGTGGACGCCGTTATTCTGGGCTATGCCCCTCCTGACGCTGGCGGTCGCCGCACCTGTGGTGCAGGCGCTCACGAGCGCGGCCCGAGCGTCCGCCGCTGCGCCGCGATCCCGTGGCGTCCGAGTAACGTTGCTCACGGCGCTCCTCCACCTGCTTCAGCCGCTCGCTCGTCTGTGCGGGCGATTGCGCCACGGCCTCACCCCCTGGCGTCGGCGACGTCGAGGCAGTTGGGCGTTCCCCCGACCTCGACTCTTCACCATCTGGAGCGAGGGCTGGCGG
>QHTD01000208.1 GCA_003220675.1 Candidatus Rokuibacteriota bacterium
GGACCTGATAGCGGCGCGCCTTCGCGCGGTTACCACAGACCCGCATGTCGCACCAGCGGCGGGTGCCATTACGGGTGGTGTCGAGGAAGATCCAGCCGCAGTTGGCTGACGGGCACGTCCTGAGCCGTCGGAGCTCACCCGACGTGAGGAGCTCCGCAACTGAGCGAACCACGGGCCAGAGCGGGCGCGTGAGTGCGTCGGCCCGAGCAGTCCACGTCACCGCGAAGCCCTCGGGGCCACGCACAAGACCCAGGTGACGCAACGCACCGCGGAACTCGGCATCGAGCAGCGCGAGATCGGCAGGACTCGGGGACTGGCCACGCGCCAGGGCAGCGAAAACCCGATAGATCGCCTCACGCAGGGCGCGCACCCTGCCGAGGACTGCCGTTGCCTGTCTCGGGTGGCGAGCGGCAGCATGTGCAAGGGCTCGAGCCTCCCGCGGGGTGATCACCCGGGCTTGCTGAGCCCACTCGAGGACGTCGCCGTAGTCACGGAGCCGCTCGATCGGTTCGGCGCTCCGGCGCCAGCTCACCGTATTGGCAAGGTCCAGGCACAGCCGTCCGCCCGAAAGGTGGAACGTCCACCGCTGGGCTCCTGGCGGCACCTCGCTATCTCCTTTCTGATGCGTCGCGTTTGACAAACTACAGCACATCGAGGATTGTGGCTCGTAACCGTCGTTAATCGAATCGGAGGTTATCACGCGGGGGGATGGTGGATGAGCGTCCGGGCAAGCACGATCGCGATCGCGATGATAGGGCTCGCCGAGGCGTTGGCCGTGCCGGCCAGCGCGCAGCTCCAGGGGCAGACGATCCGCATCGCCATTGGCGCGCCGCTGACCGGGGGAGCGGCGACGTTCGGGGTGGAGATGAAGCAGGCCGTCGAACTCGCCCTCGCAGAGCAGAACGCCGGTGGCGGCCTCCTGGGTGGGCGGGTCGAAGCACGGGTGGCTGATGACGAAGCAAACGACGCGAAGGGCCTGGCGGTGGCACGCGGGTTCTGCGAGGACCCGCGCATCCTGGGCGTCGTGGGGCACGTGAATAGCAATGTCAGCATCAGCGCGTCGACGGCCTATCAGGCCTGCGGCCTCCTCATGATCACGCCGATGTCGTCGCATCCAGGGGTCACGGACCGCGGGCTGCCGAATGTCTTCCGGCTGACGAACCGGGATGATCACAAGGGACCGGGCTTGGCGGCGTACCTCTACCGCAAGGTCGGCAAGCATCGGGCCGTCGTCGTTGACGATCAGACCGCATATGGCAAGGGGCTGGCGGACCTGTTCGCGAGCGCCTTTGCCGCCCTTGGCGGCACCGTCGTCGCGCGCCCCACTGTGAAGGTCGGGGACCGCGACTTCCGGGCCCTCCTCCGGGAGTTGCCCAAGGACTTCGACGTCCTCTTCTTCGGGGGGATCGCGGAGGCGGCCTATGTGCTCAAACAGATGCGAGAGTTCGGCCTGAGCCAGCTCTTTGCCTGTGGCGATGGGTGCTGGAACGTCAAGGGGTTCATCCAGCCAGCAGCGGGCGCCGCGACCCAGGGGCAAGGAGTCCTCGTGCTCTCGGCTGCGCCGGCCGTCGGGCGGGTGCCGGGCTCCGCGGAGTTTGCGGAGCGGTACACGAAGGCGTACGGGCCGATCGCAAACTACGCGGCCAATTCCTACGACTCAGCCCGGCTCCTGCTACGCGCCATTGAGCAGGCCGCGAAGGCGGCGCACGGAACGCCGAGTCGGGCCGACGTCGCGGCCGCGATGCGCGGCCTTCGGTTCCAAGGTATCGCGTACGCCCGGCCGGTCGAATGGGACACCAAGGGCGACAACAGGGCCGCGGTGATCTTCTTGAACGTGGTGGAGGGCGAGCGGTTCAAGGAGATCGGCGAGATCACCCGAGACGACGTGTCGAAGTAGCCCCCGCTATCTTGGGCAGATCCAGCCGGCTCCGCTGGGGTTGGGGAAACAGCCGACCGATTGCGGCAGCAGCTGCTTCGGCAGCCACAGCACCACATCGGGAAACAGCGCGGTGAAGGCGATGGTGAAAAAGAACACGATGTAGAGAGGGAGCGACCGGAGTATCGCGCGAGAGAACGGCACGCCGACGAATTTCGACGCGATCAGCAACGACAGCCCGTAGGGCGGCGTGATCAATCCGAACACCAGCGTAGTGATGATGACCACGCCCATGTGCACCGGATTGATGTGACCCACCTGCGTCAGTTTATTGATGATGGGCATGAAGATGATGATGGCCGGGATCGCGTCGATGAAGTCGCCGAGGATCACGAACAGCACGACCAGGAAGAGCATGATCATCTTCGGGTCGGTGCCCGCGTAGTAGCTGATGTATTCGGCCACCGTGTCGGGGCCGCGCAGGTAGGCGAGCATCCAGCCGAAGGCCGAGGCGGCGGCCACCGCCGCCAGCGGCAGCGAGTACAGCAGGCCGGTGTACATGAAGTCGCCCGGCAGGCGGCGGATGTGGCGCGGATTCAGCACCGGGATGAGCACGAGCAGGATGTAGGCGGCCGCGGCCATGCCGGCCTCGGTCGGCGTGAACCAGCCCGTCAGGATGCCGCCCATGATGATGACCGGGATCACCATCGGCAGGGCCGAGCCGCGCGCCGCCACGAAGACGTCCACGAGGCCCGCGCGCTTCTTCATGGTGCCGACGGGGCCGAAAAAGTAGCTGTAGATCATCAGCCCGATGCCGATCATCACCCCCGGCACTACGCCGGCCAGGAACAATCCGCCGATCGACACGTTGCCGGTGGCGCCGTAGACCACCGCCATGATCGACGGCGGGATCAGGTTGGCCATGGTCGAGGCCGAGGCGATCAGCGCCGCGGTGAAGGCGCGGTCGTAGCGCTCCTTGTCCATCTCGGGCGCCACGGTGCGGGTCAGCACCGCGACGTCGGCGGCCGAGGAGCCCGAAATGCCGGCGAAGAACATGCTGAACAGGGTGACGACCTGGGCCAGCCCCCCGCGCAGGTGCCCCACCAGAGTCTGCGCGAGAGCGATCATGCGATAGACCACGTTCGCCGACGACATCAGCTCGCCGACGAGGAGGAAGAAGGGGATGGCCAGCATCGTCTCTGAGTCGATGCCGTGGAACAGCTGGCCGATCATCGACTGGAAGCTGACCGGTGTGAACGCCGTCGCCACCAGCACGCCCGCTATGATCGCGAACGCCACCGGCACACCCATGTACCCCAACAGCAGGAACAAGCCTCCCATCACGACCAGCAGCATGCCGGAGCTCATTCCACGGGCTCCGGCAGGAACTCATCGTCCTCGGGACCCTCGAAGCCGTTCAGCCATCCATTGACCATCTGCTCGACGCAAAAGAGCATCACCAGGGCGCCCGAGATGGGCACGACGCCGGTATAGACGGTCAGGGGAATGAGCCAGGGCATGCGGAAGCTGCCGAGGTCGAGCATCGCGTTCTTGTAGCCGAACCAGACCATGAATCCGGCGACGACCAGCACGACCAGCCGGTTGAAGGTCTCGATCGCCCAGCGCCTGGTGCCGGTCATGCGCTTGGTGATCTCGGCCAGGTAAATGTGGTCGTTGCGCCGCGTGGCCGCGGCGATGCCGACGAACACCCCCCAGGCGAAGAATGCGGTGGTCGCCTGTTGCAGCCACAGCCAGGGATGGCCGATCGTACGCGTCACGACGTCGAGGAAGACGCACAGGGTAAAGCCGCCGATGCAGACCCCGCACAGGACCATCAACCCGGCCTCCAGCGGGTCCAGTCGTTTCCATTTCAGGTGGCGGTGGCGCTGGAGGATCGGCGCTCTATTTGCGGCAAAATCGGTAACGCCTGCCACGTGCGCCGCCGCCTCGCGTCACATCGGTGGGACTACTTCACCGCGCGGACGAGACCCAGGATCTTGACCGCATGGGGCCCGAGCTCCTTGGCCAACTCGTCCTGGATGGGCGCGGCGGCCTTCATGAAGCCGGACTTGTCGACATTGGAGTTGATCTTCACGCCGATCTTCTGAAGCTTCGTGGCCGAATCGGCCTCGAGCTTGAAGGCCATGGCGGGCTCGCGCCGGCTCACCTCGTCGGCCGCCTCCTGGACCCACTTCTTCTCGTCGGCGCTGAAGCTGTTCCAGGCCTTGTCGCTGACCCAGAGGCAGTTGTTGTTGGCTTCGTGCTGGGTCATGTTCAGCACCGGCGCCACTTCGTAGTGCTTATTCTGCTCGTACACGTTGACGCCGTTCTCGGCCACGTTCACCACGCCGGTCTGGAGCGACGTGTAGACCTCGCCGAAGGGCATGTGCACGGTCTGCGCGCCATAGGCCGGGAAGTGCGTGTCCTCGGTCTTGGTCGCCTGCACGCGCACCTTCAAGCCCTTGATGTCGTCGACCTTGCTGATCTCTTTCTTGCTGTACATGTTGCGGAAGCCCATGGTGATCAGGCCGAGGACCTGGGCGCCCTGCGTCGAGTCCTTGATCATGGCGCGGAACGCGTCGGACACGGCCTTGTCGGCCAGCGCCCGGGCCAGATGGTCCTCGTCGCGGAAGATGAAGTGCAGCGAGAACACGCCGGCTTGCGGCGCCACGCTGGCTGCGTTTGCGGTTGCCGTGATGACGAAGTCGATGTCACCCGCGCGCAGCTTCTGCAGCGTCTGCGGCTCGGTCCCCAATTGCGCGCCGGGGAACTGATTGATGCTGAGCTTGCCGCCGCTCAACGCCTTCAGCTTTTCGTCGAATATGTTGGCGGCGATGCCGTAGGCCGTCGTCACCGGCTGGTCGTAGGCGAAGCTGAGCTTGCGTTGCGCCGAGGCATCGCTCGACAGCCCCAGCGTCAGGAAGCCCGCGGCAAGGGCCACGAGCCCAAATTGTCTCATGGCGAATTTCATCGCGTTTCCCTCCCGGCAGGACCCGAACTGGGTGTTGGGCTTGTATAGGACCAACGCATGCTCGCCGATCCGCCGCGCGCCGTCAAGGCGACGAGGCTCAACGCGCCGGGATCACGACTTGTATAGCCAGCGGGAGACGAGCGCCTTGGTATCGTCGCCGAAGACCTCCCGCGAGCCTTCCGACAGCACCGTGCCGGTCCGCATGACGTAAACATAGTCGGCGATCTCAAGCGCCCGTTTGATGTTCTGGTCCACCAACAGGA
>QHTD01000209.1 GCA_003220675.1 Candidatus Rokuibacteriota bacterium
GTGATTGTGGCCTTGCAGAATGATATCGACGTGCCTGGCAACCAGGAGGTCAACCCAGGGTTTGATACTGGCCTCCTGGCCGTGACTGCTGGACGTGCTGGTAAAGTACGGCTGGTGCCAGTAGGCGATCGTGCATAGATTCGCGTGGGTGTCGAGGTCCTGCTGAAGCCAGGACGTGATGTTCCCTATCCTGCAGCCGCGAGTTCGGGCACAGGTATCTGGAAGCGCAATGAAGTGCCAGGAGCCCTTGTCGAATGAGTAGGGAGTGTATGGCTGAAGTCTTACGGGACTCTTGTAGCCGTGCACACCGCCACCGTTGAAGTACCTCAGTGGATCGGCGTCAGTCCAGTCCTGGTCATGGTGCGGTGCCAAGACCGGATACATCTTCGGAACGTTCGGGCCCCAATCTTTGTCGAAATAGCTGTTGTATTTCCACATCGCGCCGTCGGGGTATTGATAGTCGCCGAGTCCCAGAATGAAATCGGCTCTGGCCGCCTCGGCCGCGGTGGCGGCGGCGACCGGTGAAGCTTCCTCGTCGTGAATATCGCCAACCGCAGCCACCCGCATGACCGACCCGGTCGGCGCTGGCGGAGTCGGTTGCTGGCTGGCAGCATTACCCTGGCTGGCAGCACTGCCAAACAGGATGGCGCCAGTAACCAGCGCCAGACCAATCGAAACAACGAGCGTGATTTTCTTGTTTCTCGCTTGTGACGGTAAACGACTGGCCGTGTTTTCGCGCATATTTTCCCGCGTAGACATGCTCACCTCGAGTTGGTTGACCATGACCGTTACTTCGTAGTGTCAATGTTATCCAAGCTGACCCGTTCCACCTATTTGACCGTGCCGGCCTGCACCCCGTTTACAGCCATCCTGCCGGTTCTCGAGTTGGGCCACACGCGTCGTTTCCGCGATGCCAAGCATGAGGGGTTTACCCGAGTCGTCTGAGGAAGGATGTGGGACGGGGGCGGAACGTCCGGCGATTACGCCCGCGAGGCGAGAGCGACGGTCGCTCGGCCGGTGACGACCTTCTCGCCGCGCTGGTTCTCTGCCCACACCTCGAGCTCCACGAGGTTGACGTCGTCCTTCGACGACTTGGCGAGGACGCGACCCCGGCAGGTCACGACGTCCTTGAGCCGCACGAGCGCGGCGAAGCGGACGCCGAGCTTCCGGACTGTGCCCGCGCCCGCCCAGTCGGTGGTTGCCTGGGCGACGAAGCCCATCGAGAGCATGCCGTGGGCGAAAACGCCACCCATGCCAGCCGCCCGGGCGAACTCGTCGTCCTGGTGGATCGGGTTGAAGTCACCGGAGGCGCCGGCGTAGCGCGTGAGCTGGATCTGCTCGATCGGACCCTTGACGAGCGGTGGCAGCTCGTCGCCGACCTTGACGTCCTCGAAGTAGACTTTCGCGTACTTCATCGGCGCGCTACAGACGGACGACCGTGATGTGGCGCATGGTGGCGACGATCTCGTTCGTCCGGTCGGTGATCGCGGTCTCGCGGACCACGAACGCCATGGGGCCGCTCTTGCCCGTCTTCTCGTAGATGTCCACGACCTTCGTCCGGCAGAGGTACGTCTCGCCGGGGGTGAGCTGCCTCACGATCTCGACCTCCTGCTCGCCGTGGAGGACGCGCGCGATGTCGACGCCGAGATCGCGGAGCAGCGCGCCCGCGCCCGCCCGCTCGTCGCGGAAGGTGACGGCGAAGGTCGGCGGCGCGATGATGTCTCCCCACTCGGACGCCGCTCCGACTTCATCGTCCAGATAGAAGGGGTTCAGGTCCCCGATTGCCCTCGCGAATTCTTTGATTTTCCCGCGTTCTAGTGTGACCGAGAAGGGCGGGTACTCCCGGCCGACAACGCCCCTGTTGACCTGGATCGGCATCAGGCGCGCGTCGTCTTGCTCATCGCGCGCTGGAGAAACTTCTGGAGGTCCGGGACGACGAACCGCTCGTGGCGCCCCTCGGCGATCTTGTCCTTCTCGTCCCACGCCTCGACGGCGAAGAGGAAGCGCTTGCCATCGGTCTCGAGCAGTGTCGCCTTTGCGCGCACCTTCATGCCCACCGGCGTCGCCGCGAGGTGTTTCATCTCCACCATGGTCCCGACCGTGCCCGCACCTGTTGGCAGTCGAGGTCTCAGGATCGCGCCCGCGGCATCCTCGAGGAGACCGATGAGGAAGGGCGTGGCCAAGACGTGGACACCGTGGTTTCCCATCGCGTGCGCGGTGCGGTCGGGCCCGACGGTCGTGGTGACTTCGGCAGTGGCTCCGGGCTCGAGGTCCATGACGCAGACTATTACCCCGGAACGCGCCGGGACTGCAAGCGAGCCGTGTCATCATACACGGCACATGGTCCGCTGGGTCGCGGCCGCGGGGGCCTTCGTGGTCTCGCTCGACTCGATGGTCAACATCTCCTTCCCAGCGATGGCCGCGGCCTTCGGCGCCCCGCCAGAGCAAGTGCGCTGGGTCATCATCGGCTACGTCGGCAGCTACGCCGTGACGTCATTCGTCGCCGGGGCGGCGGCGGACCGCATCGGCCATCTCCCCGTGTTCCGCGCGGGGTTGGGACTCTCTGCCGCGGCCTTCGCGCTCTGCGGCTGGGCACCGAGCTTCGGTCTCCTCGTCGCCGGGCGCGCGGTGCAGGGGATCGCAGGCGGGCTCGTGTACGGCACGGCGCCCGCGCTGGTGACGCTCGGCGCCGCCGCGCCCCTCCGCGGTCGCCGGCTCGGCTTCCTCAACGCGGCGATCGGCTGCGGCTTCGCGTCCGGGCCTCTGCTCGCGGGCGTCCTGATCGATGCGCTCGGCTGGCGCGCGATCTTCCACGCACGCGTCCCGGCGGCACTCGTGGCGCTCGCCTGGGCTCTGGCCGTGCGCAGGAGTGAGCGCGTCACGGCCTCCCGCCGGCTCGTCGCGGCGCGTGACATCCTGCGCGCCTCGGTGCTCTTCGCGAGCGGTCTCTCGTTCGTCGCCAACGCCGCGATCTTCGCGATCTGGCTCCTTGCGCCCTTCTACCTCGTCACCGTCCGCGGCCTCCCGGCCGCGAGCGGCGGCGTGCTCTTCATGCTGACGCCGCTCGGCACTGCGGCGGCGGCGCCGCTCGCCGGGCGGCTTGCCGATCGCGTCGGCGCCCGCCCGCCGATGGTCGCGGGGCTCGTCCTGGAGGCGATCGGGCTCGGCGTCATGAGCCGCGTGGAGGCGGCGACGCCGCTCGCCCTCGTCGCTCTCGCCCTCTGCGCTGCCGGCTTCGGGCTCGGCGTCTTTCAGGTGCCGAACATGGTGAGCGTGATGGCCGCGTTCCCCGCGCACCACCAGGGGGCCGCCGGCGGGCTCACATTCCTGGCGCGGACGCTCGGCGTCGTCACCGGCGTCGCGATCCTCGCGGCCGTCTTCGCCGGACGCCGGGAGATCGTCGGCTTTCAGCCCGCGTTCGCCGAGGCGTTCACGCTCGCCGCTCTCGCGGTCGCCGTCGCGGCGGTGGCCGGACTCGCGGTCGGGCGCGCGGCGCCTTATACTCTCGGGCGATGAGCCGCCTCAGCGTCCTGAGCCCGCTCGGTACCGCGGCGGGCGGGATCAAGCCGCTCGCCCGACGCCGCGGGAGCCTGCGCGGCCTCCGGATCGGCATCCTCGACAACTCCAAGCCCAACGCCGAGGTGCTGCTCGGCCGGGTGGCGGAGCTGCTCGTGGAGCGGGCTGGCGCCGGCCCGATCGCGCTCTGGCGAAAGCCGGGGGCGTCGCACCCGGCGACCGTGATCGACGAGGTCGTGGCCAGCTCCGACGTCGTCCTGACGGGATCAGCCGACTGAGGGTCCTGCACGTCGTGGAGTCTCCACGACGCGGCGGAGATCGAGGCGCGGGGCATTCCTGTCGCGGTGCTGGGCACCGACGCCTTCGCTGGGCTCGCGGAGGCCGCGGCCGCATCGCTCGGCATGCCGCACCTGCAGCTCGCCGCCGTCGCCCATCCGATCGGCGGCATCGACCCGAAGCTCGTTCGCGCCAAGGCCGAGACCGTCGTTGACCGCGTCCTCGAGGCGCTGACGCGGGATCCCTCGCCCCCGTTGGCGGCATCCGTGGCCACCGTCTGCGCGGTGGCCGCGCCGGGCGATCTCGACGCGTTCCAGGACTTCGCCGTCGCCGAGGGTTGGTCGGACGGGCTGCCAGTGCTCCCGCCGACCGAGGAGCGCGTGGGACGGATCCTCGGGCGCCTAGCCGGCGACCGCACCGAGGTGATCGCGACGCTCGTACCGCGCCAGGGAGTGGCAACCCTCGAGGCGATCGCCGTTAACGCGGCGCTCGCGGGCGCCTTGCCCGAGCATCTGCCAGTCGTCGTCGCCGCAATCCGTGCGCTCGCCGATCCGCGCTTCAACCTCAACGCGATCCAGACGACCACGCATCCGTGCACACCGCTCCTCATCGTCAACGGCCCGATCGCGGCGCGACTCGGGATCAACGCCGGCGCCAACGCGCTCGGCCAGGGCCACCGCGCCAACGCCGTGATCGGGCGCGCGGTGCGCCTGACCCTCCAGAATGTCGGTGGCGCGCGGCCGGGACGCGAGGACCGCGCGACCCTCGGCCACCCCGGTAAGTACTCGTACTGCGTCGCCGAGCACGAGGCGGCGTCGCCGTGGGCGCCGCTCCATGTCGAGCGCGGCTTCCGGGCGGCCGAGAGCTGCGTCACCGTGTGCGGCGCCGAGGCGCCCCACAACGTCAACGATCACGGCTCGACGACCGCCGAGGCGCTCCTGTTCGCGATCGCCGGCACGGCGGCGACGACGGGGAGCAACAATATCTATCTGGGCGGCGAGCCGCTCGTCGTCCTCGGGCCCGAGCACGCTCAGACCTTTGCGACGGGAGGCTGGTCCAAGGCGGACGTCAAGCGGGCGATCTGGGAGCGTGCCCGCGTCAGGCTCGACCGCTTCAGCCCTGAGAACCGTGAGCGCTTCGCCGTGATCGACCCCGCGCGCTTCGGGGATCGGCTGCTCGCGGACGAGGTGGCCCTCTGCGCCAGCCCGGACGACCTGATGGTCATCGTCGCGGGCGGCCCCGGCAAGCACTCCGCGATCATCCCGACGTTCGGCGCGACGCGCTCGGTCACCGTGCGCATCGAGGAGTGACAGGCGCCCGACGGGAGCTTGCGCTCCCGCGGCACCGGGTGGTAGCGTGTGCCCCGTCAAGGAGGCGCGCATGTCCGTCACGCTCACGTCCAAGCGCCACAGGGTCGCCGACGTCGGCGACGCCATCGAGTTCTGCTTCGCGCAGGGATGGACGGATGGTCTTCCGGTCATCCCGCCGACCGAAGACCGGGTCGGCGCGATGCTCGAGGCCGCCCGGCTCGACGGCAAGCAGGAGGTCGGGTTCATCGCCCACCGCTCGGTCTCCGTCACCGCCGAGAAGGTCGCCATCAACGCGGTGATGGCGGGCTGCAAGCCCGAGTACATGCCCGTGGTCGTCGCCGCGATCGAGGGCATCGCCGACCCTCGCTGGAGCTACCACGGCCCGGGAACGTCCACGGCGGGCGCGGGCGTGCTCATGATCGTCAACGGGCCGATCGCCCGCGCGCTCGACATCAACTCGGGCGACAACCTCTTCGGCCCCGGCTGGCGCGCGAACCTGACCATCGGCCGCGCGGTGCGCCTCGTGATGCGCAACGTCTGCGGCTCGATCCCCGGGACGCTCGACCGTGGAACGCTCGGCCACCCGGGCAAACTCTCGTACGTCATCGCCGAGAACGAGGCGGAGAGCCCGTGGACGCCACTCCATGTCGAGCACGGCTTCCGCCCGGACCAGTCCACCGTGACGGTGATGGCGGCGGAGGCGCCCCACCAGTTCTACAACCAGCTCTCGAACACCGCCGAGGGGATCCTCACCACGCTCTGCGACGACATGAGAATCTCGGGCAACGTGATGGGACAGCCGCACTACGCGATCGTGCTCGCCGGCGAGCATATGCGGACGATCTCCGGCGACGGCTGGGGCAAGAAGGAGATCCGGCAATTCGTCTTCGAGCACACGCAGAACTCTCACGCGCACCTGAAACGCACCCAGCGCATGGCCGGGGCGATCCAGCCCGGCGACGAGACGAGGCTGCGCCCCCTCGTCGCCTCGCCCGATGACATTCTCGTCGTCGCCGCCGGAGGCCGTGCCGGCGCCTTTTCGGTCTACATCCCCGGGTGGTCCAGCAGCCGAAGCTCCCAGGCCGTCACCAAGGAGGTCAAGCGAGGTTTTAGCGACTAGTCGTCTAACCGCGCGTCCCGCTTGACAATCCGTGTCGGCGCCGGCGCCGGAAGAGGGCGGGCTGTCCGTGTTTTGTCCGTGTTCTTCGACCGCCCAGCCGCGTCAGTGACCGCGCGCATCCGCCGCCGATGGGTTTGCGTTGCCTCAAGCGCCTCGGCCGTCCGCCGGGCGTCCACGCTCCGGTAGCGCTCGAACACGGCTTGCGTCTTGTGGCCGGTGACACTCATGGCCGAGCGGTAGTCCATGCCGGCGTCGACGAGATCCCGGGCAGCCGTGCGGCGGAAGTCGTGAAAGAGCTTTTCCGGCAACCCCGCCTCGCGGCGGGCCGACCGCCACGCCCAGGCGATGTCCTTGAGCGGCCGTCCGCAGCGGTGAAAAACGTACTCGGCGATCCCCACGGTCCTGTCGGCCGCGCGGTACTCCCGTGCCGCCCAGCGCCTCTCGATCAGATCCCAGAGTTCGTCGACGAGCGGCAAGACGCGGCCGTCGGCGTTCTTGGAATCGGGCAGCCGTATCACACGAGTATGGCGGTCGACCCAGGCCCAGCGAAGGCCGAGAATCTCGCTCTTCCGCCAGTCGGTCAGGTAAGCGAACTCCGCGATGTCGTCGATCGGGCGCCGCCGGCCGCCGCGACCCCGCAGACGATCAGCCACCCGTCCAGGACCGTGCCGCTCACTCGTCCATGGGCATGCCTCCTTGACGCTGCGCCAATGGAGGCCGGCGACCACGGTTCACCCGCCACCGCACGCGGACCCTCGCCCTTTGGCACCGGCGCCGGCCCGTCGGACGCCAGCCGGCTGCCCGACGGTCGTCGGGTACCCATGAATTGTCGCGCGCCCGTCCTGAACCTGAAGACTGGGACAACGCTGCCGGCGGGCGGCGAGCGCCACCATGAGACCTCAATCCCATGCAGTCGCAGGCCTGCGCCGAGAACGGCGGCGCGGATGGGGCCGCGGATGGGACCAAGGTCCTATGGGCGTCGGTCCTGCGCGACGTTAACGTGCCGTCGGCGCCGTCGTCAGCCGGTCTAGCGCGCCCGGAGGGTATTGCAATGCAGAAGGGCCTGTTTCACCAATCCTCTCGGCGCCAGCGCCCCTTGGCAAGCGGGTCAAAAGGGCATACCCGGTGCTCACCATCTCGCATCGGCTAATGCCGCGCAGAGGAGACGCTCTCATGGATGCAGAACAACTGCGCTGCGAAGAAGCCCGTCGCAAGAACGCGTCGTTGCGAAAGCGAGGGCTCAGCCTCTCCGAACAGCGATCGGGATCAATGCGCGAGGACTCCTGGGACACCTGCAACTCCTTCCTCCACGACGAGACCCGGTCGCACGAGGTAGTGCTTCGATTTGGCTCGAAACGCCGCTGGGGCTCGGCTTGCCTTCGG